>REBZ01000085.1 GCA_007692495.1 Alkalicoccus sp. | reverse complement strand
AAGTGTTTTTCATGTAGATATACGGTTTCCTGCCTGCGCCTTCCGGGACGCTTTCCGGGCGGGCCGGGCTCAGCTAATGTCTTCCTAAACGGATCTTCGCCTCGGAGTCGTCCCTTCGGCTGCACCGGTCATTTAATCAACAAACTGGGAACCGCCTCAATTTCTATTGATGCGGTTCCCTTTGTATTAGCTCTTAAAGTCCGCTGTTGTTACTTGTAAAAAAGTTAGGATAATGTAAGGAAATAAAAAAAAACCGCACGCAAAAAGCGCACGGATTCCACAGAAGAGGAAAATTGAGAAAGTGGGGGGAGTTAACGTACCTATACCACATTATTCAATTATTAAACCTGAAAAATGAAGATCAAGAATTTTTTCTTCTTTCCGCTTCCCCTGCCAGAGCATAGAGTACAATAAAGCTTGCGAAGTGGGAGCTGAAGTCATTTGTATCCTGCTGCGGATATACTTCAACAAGATCCATCCCTATGGCACCGAGACGGGAAATTTCATGCACTATTTCAAGAAGTTCAAATGATGTAAGACCATTGCCGTCGACAGGTCCACCCGGATTAAAGGCGTGATCCAATACGTCGGAACAGATGCTCAAGTAGACTGCATCTGTACCTTTTGAAGCCATCTCATAAGCTTTACGGGCAATAGCTCTTGGAGAATCCGCCCGGCGGATATCCTGAATAGTCAATGTTTCAGCACCGACTTCCTGTGCTTTTTTTCCGTTTTCGGGTTTATTGCGGGGTCCGTGAATCCCCATATGAACAAGGGCTTCGTTAACGACTCCCTCCGTTTCATAAAGGCGGGCAAAAGGAGCTCCGCGTCCATAAGGATCACCGCCGGAATCCTCATTATTATCATAATGAGCATCGAGGTGAATTATTCCAATTTTTTTACCCGTAGTTTCAGTGAGACTTTTAACAATGGGATAAGTAATGCCGTGGTCACCGCCGAAAGCGATCGGGAAAGCTCCTCCATTCCATATGGATGATGAAAAGGCATTAATTTTCTCCATCGTTTCTTCCGGTTCCGCTGGTGTTACAGCAACATCCCCCTTATCACCCATTTTTAAATGAGAAAATACATCGATGTGGTCAAGCTCGGGAAGGTAGCCGCTGTAACGGGCGGAACAAAGACGGATTACTTTCGGGCCGAGCTCACATCCCGTATAGTCGCCCCATGTCACTGCTCCTTCCCAGGGAACTCCGTAGACAATCACGTCCATATCCTTTTCTTTCCCGGGTGCTGTTACAAGGTTAATGCTATTCAAAAAACAAGGAGTGTTACCATAAATATTATCTCTGCTCACGAAAATACCTCCAATTAAATTCCGTTATAGTTACTATGATAAACGTTTTTGCATACTTAAAAACATTTATAGCATAATTTTTTTATTTGGTTTCCGGACCGGTATTCACCTGAAGCTCGTTTCTGTCGTTTGTGAAAGGTGTCTTTCATTTTTATTCAACAGTATGGTATGATAAGGAGTAATGTTAATTTTGGTCTGGAACGTTTTAATATGTCACTGCAACCGGAAAGTAAGCTGGAAATGAGATCATAAAACACCAGTCTTCTTTCGAGGCGGCAGAAAAAATAGTTTCTGGAGGATTTATGCAGGAGGCTCATAAAGTAGTAGAAGCACTGCGTCATTACCGGCATGATTATTTAAATGATATTCAGCTGATAAAAAGCTACACAGCGCTTGGGAAAACAGAAAAAGTAAATCAGGTAATAGATAGAATTTCCCGGAAGGCAGAGCAGGAAAGCCGATTAAGCTCGCTGAATGCGCCGCAGCTGTCAGAATTTCTGCTCACTTACAACTGGGGAAGTCCGATGGTCCCTATAGAGACTGTGAAAGTTTATTCTTCAGGAGATGACTGGAGCAGGGAGGAAGCCGAAGCGGTTGAATTTTTGAAGGAGTTTACTTCCTGGGCGGATAATTCAGCTGATCCATCTGTCACTGCCCGGCTGGGAGTGACTCTGAAAAGTGAAAAAAGAAAGCGGCTGATAGTTGAATTTAATGGAATGCTTCAGCAGAACGAAATGCCTTACTTTCTTAAAAAAAATAATGTAGAACTTGACTGGCTCAGTACGAGTGTGACTGCACGCATCCTTTTGGATGAGTGATGAAAAGAGAGGGGAAAGATCATGTTTGTAGATAAGGTAGATATATTTGTAAAAGCTGGTGATGGAGGTAACGGACTGGTTGCCTACCGCAGGGAGAAATATGTTCCAAACGGTGGACCTGCCGGAGGAGACGGAGGCAAAGGTGCCGACGTCGTTTTTGAAGTTGATGAAGGATTGAGAACGTTAATGGATTTTCGTTATCAGCGCCATTTTAAATCGGACCGTGGTGAAAACGGCATGCCCAAAAATCAGCACGGCAAAAGCCGTAAAGAAATGATTGTACGCGTTCCGCCCGGCACGTCGATAGTAGATAAAAAAACAGGCGAAATTATTGCCGACCTGACTGAACATAAACAGCAGGCTGTCATTGCCCGTGGAGGCCGGGGGGGCAGAGGGAACTCCCGTTTTGCCACTCCATCCAACCCAGCTCCGGAAATCGCAGAGAACGGGGAGCCCGGGCAGGAAAAGGAAATTACACTGGAGCTGAAAGTGCTGGCCGATGTCGGACTCGTTGGTTTTCCGAGTGTCGGAAAATCGACTCTTCTGTCGGTGGTGTCTGCTGCAAAGCCTAAAATAGCTGACTATCATTTCACGACCCTTGCACCTAATCTTGGCGTTGTTGAAACAGATGATCAGCGCAGCTTTGTCATGGCAGACCTTCCGGGGCTGATCGAAGGAGCTCACAGCGGTGTCGGGCTCGGCCATCAGTTTCTCCGGCATATCGAGAGAACACGTGTCATTGTACACGTAATTGATATGAGCGGAATCGAAGGACGCGACCCGTATGAAGATTACGTAACTATTAACGAAGAGCTTAAGCAGTACAATATGAGACTCACTGAACGTCCGCAGATTATAGTGGCGAACAAAATGGACCTTCCGGATGCAGAAACTCATCTGGAGATGTTCAGGGAGAGAACAGGGGAAGAAGTAGAAATCCACCCTGTGTCTGCAGTAACGAAAACAGGAGTTCAAAATCTCCTTCGGGCTGTGGCTGATAAAATTGAAAAAACACCAATGTTCCCTCTTTATGAAGAGGATACAGATCAGCGTGTAGTTTATAAATACACGAAAAAAGAGGAGCCTTTCCACGTCCACCATGACGATGACGGCGGCTTTACAATTACAGGTCATGAAATCGAAACAATGTTTAAAATGACTAATTTTGACCGCTATGATTCTGTACAGAGATTTTCTAAAAAAATGAGGAAAATGGGTATCGATAAAGCACTTAGAGAAATGGGTGCAGAAGATGGAGATACGGTAAGAATTCTGAGCTACGAATTTGAGTTCATCGAATAGAGACAGGTGAAGTTCTGCGCTGTTTTTATCTCCGGGACTTTCAAAAAACCGGGATGATTTTTCCGCAGTCTGTTCCATCGAAAAAAATGTTTCTTCTGTGTGGACAAATGATCTCCTCTGATTTACAATGAGTTTTTATAGTGGATCGGTAATTTACCGGGTAAATAGGCGGTGAAATAGATTGAGAAAACGTTCGGATCAGTTTTATCTAGTGAGGGAGGACATGCTTTCTGAAGCTATGCTCAAAACAGTGGAGGCGAAGCGTCTTCTGGAGAGCAGCTCAGCACAGACGATTAATGAAGCGGTTAATAACGTGGAATTAAGCCGGAGTGCCTTTTACAAGTATAAGGATGGGATTTTCCCATTTCATACAATGGTGAAAGAAAAAATCATTACTTTGACAATTCATCTGGAAGATCAGTCGGGCTCACTTTCCCGGCTGCTGTCCATGGTGGCCCGGACCGGAGCCAATGTATTGACGATTAACCAGACTATTCCTCTTCAGGGGAAAGCGACTATTACACTTACGATCGAAACGGCAGCTATGACGTCCAATGTTACTGCACTGCTGGATCAGATGCAGGAGCTTGAGGCAGTACAGCGGGTCGAGATTGTAGGTTCCGGGGCATAAGCAGAAAAAGGAGAGAGGAAATTGGAAAAAGTAGGTTATCTCGGGCCGAAAGGCTCTTTTACAGAAGCAGCAGCAGCAGCGCTTGTTCCCCACCTGGAAAGGGTCCCCTATGCAACGATTCCGGATACGATGGATGCGGTTGCGGAGGGACATGTTGACCGGGCAGTCGTGCCGATGGAAAATGCTATTGAAGGAACAGTCAATATAACACTGGATTACTTCATTCATCATCAGCGCATGAATATGAGTGCAGAAATCACAGCTCCTATTGAGCAGCACCTTCTTGTTACGACAGAGAGAAGAGAAGCATGGAAAGAAGTAACGAAAGTGTATTCTCACCCGCAGGCCGTGGCCCAGTGCCACCAGTTCCTGCGGGAGTGGCTGCCAAATGCAGAAATATCCTACACAAATTCCACTGCTTCCGCTGCTAAATATGTCGCGGAGCATCCAGAGGAAAACGTGGCAGCAATAGCCAATGATATTGCTGCCGGGGCCTATTCCCTCGCTTTAGCGGAAGAAAGAATTAACGATTACGAACACAACCGAACCCGTTTCCTCCTGTTAACAAAAGAGGAAAAGTCATTCGAACACGAACTGCTTACAGAAGACACAGAATACAAAACTTCCATGATGATAAGTCTGTCCTCGGATTTCGCAGGTGCCCTGCATCAGGTACTTGCAGCATTTGCCTGGAGGCGGATTAACCTTGTACGGATTGAATCTAGACCGACAAAGACAGGACTTGGACATTACTTTTTTATCGTAGATGCTGCGATAAAAAAAGACGAAGTATTAGTCCCATCCGTTGTAGAGGAATTAAAGACACTTGGATGCGGAGTTCACATTCTTGGCAGCTACCCGTGCTTTTCATGGGAACAGCTGAATGAAACTCCAGCTGTTTCGTCTGTAGAAAAAAAGTAGGAAAAAAAGGAATCTCTTTCCATTTTACTGGAAGGAGATTTTTCGAGTGTAAAAAGGGAGGAGAGCAACATGGCTGGTCATTCCAAATGGAGTAATATTAAACATCGTAAAGGACGGCAGGATGCTAAAAAAGGTAAAATCTTTACTAAGATATCCAAGGAAATTTTTCAGGCAGTCCGGAGCGGCGGCGACAGTGCGGATACAAACAACGCTTTGAGGATGGCTTTGGATAAAGCGAAAAATGCGAATATGCCGAATGAAAATATTGAAAGAACTATTAAAAAAGCTACGGGTAATCTGGAAGGTATCTCCTACGAAGAAATTACTTACGAAGGATATGCTCCGCATGGTGCGGCCGTATATGTTGAAGCGCTCACTGATAATAAAAACCGGACAGCAGCGGAAGTACGCCTTGCTTTTAATAAAAACGGCGGCAATCTTGGGGAAAACGGGTGTGTTTCCTACATGTTCAACCGCACAGGATACGTGCTTCTGGAAAGGACCGGGAAAACAGACGATGAGGAAATTATGCTGGAAGCCGTTGAATTTGGAGCAGATGACATTGTTTTTTTAGATGACGCCGTGGAAATTTATACTCCACTTAAGCATTTGGAAGTATTAAAAACAGCATTCAGCAGCTGGTCCGGACTAAAGCTGGAAGCAGCAGAAGCAGCTATGGTTCCTGAAACAAAAACGGAACTTACCGACGAACAGCTGGAAGAAGTGATGCAGCTGATCGAAGCTCTTGAAGACAGTGATGATGTCCAGCACGTATTTCATAATGCAGCCCTCTAGAAGATACTTTCCGAAAGGTCACCTTCTGTCGCGGATTATGCTAAAATGGAATGTGTGTTCGTTATAGAAGTGGAAGCGGAGGGACAGAATAATGATCGAGTGTATTACTGGAAAAGTGATTCATATGGAAGCAGATACGATTGTCGTGGAAACAGGGGGCATAGGGTATCTGATACACTGCGGGAATCCATACAGATATACTGCTGAAAAAGAAAATGTCACAACGATTTATACATACCAGCATGTCCGGGAAGACGATATCAAACTGTACGGATTTTCCCACCGGGAAGAACGAAGACTATTTGAAAAACTGCTTCAGGTCTCCGGGATCGGTCCTAAGGGAGCGCTCGCTATTGTCGGATCCGAGCAGCCAAAACTGGTCGTTCAGGCAATAGAGGAAGAGAATGAAAAGTTTTTGACCAAATTTCCCGGCGTCGGAAAAAAAACTGCCGGACAGATTATCCTTGATCTAAAGGGGAAAGTCGGAGAAATTGTGCCCACGCTTGCGGAAGGCCTTTTTGCTCCGGCAGAAGAGGCAACGTCGGAAGAAGCTGCGCTTTCTGAAGCGCTGGAAGCTCTTAAAGCACTTGGATACACGGAGCGGGAAGTGAAAAAAGTGACACCGGTTCTCAGACAGGAGAAACGCTCCACGGACGAGTACATTAAACTTGCGCTTCGGGAAATGCTGAGGGCGTGATAGTAAGGGGGGAGAATAATGGAAGAGCGTATGGTCAGCGGAGAGGTTCATGAAACAGAGGAGCTGGAGGAGTTCAGTCTTCGGCCCGGGACTCTCAGTCAGTACATCGGACAGTCGACTGTAAAAGAAAATTTGAAAGTTTTTATTGAAGCTGCTGTAATGCGGGAGGAAAGTCTTGACCACGTCCTCCTTTATGGACCACCGGGACTGGGGAAAACTACTCTTGCCATGATAATAGCCAATGAAATGGGAGTTCAGCTCCGTACAACTTCCGGCCCGGCAGTGGAACGCCCCGGTGATCTGGCGGCGGTTCTGACGGCCCTTGAACCGGGGGATGTACTTTTTATTGACGAAATTCACCGGCTGCCACGGGCAGTGGAGGAAGTCCTTTATCCGGCTATGGAAGACTTTTTTCTGGATATTGTTATTGGTAAAGGTCCCTCGGCAAGATCTGTAAAACTCGACCTCCCGCCTTTTACGTTAGTAGGTGCGACGACTCGTGCCGGTATGCTTTCTGCGCCGCTGCGCGACCGTTTCGGTGTCATGAGCCGGCTGGAATATTATTCTGAAGCAGAACTTCATGAAATAGTGCTTCGAACAGCGGAAGTACTGGATGTGGAAATTCATAAAACTGCTTCCACCGAAGTAGCCCGCCGCTCCAGAGGGACCCCCCGTATTGCCAATCGGCTTCTCCGGAGAATCCGCGATTTTGCCCAGGTAAGAGGGGATGGAAATATATCGATTGATATTACGAACGAAGCCCTGGATTTATTACAGGTCGACAAGCTCGGTCTCGATGAGATAGATCATAAACTGTTGAAAGCGATGATAGAAAAATTCCGGGGAGGTCCTGTTGGACTCGATACTTTAGCAGCAACCATCGGGGAAGAGTCCCACACAATTGAAGACGTCTATGAGCCGTACTTGATGCAGATTGGTTTTATGCAGAGGACACCGCGGGGCCGTACTGCCTCTGCTTCTGCCTATCATCATTTTCAAATGGAGGTGCCTGATTAAATGTCGATTCCCAAGCTGCTGATTACAACGGGGGCCGTACTGATTATTGCCGGGGTACTCTGGCAGGTCGGGGGAAGATTTTTTTCGCTCGGAAGGTTGCCGGGAGATATCGTTATTCAAAGAGGCAGTTCGACATTTTACTTTCCGGTTATGACTTCAATTATTATCAGTATCGTACTATCCCTGATATTTATGCTGATGAGAAGATAACTCAATTGTAACGAAGGAGACAGAAAGAATGGATGTTTCACAATTTGATTACAAGCTGCCGGAGGAACTTATTGCCCAGACTCCGCTGCAGGACAGGGAATCCTCCAGAATGCTCGTGCTGGAACGTAATGAAGGAGAAATAAAACACCAGTATTTTCATGATTTAAGCCGTCATCTGAAGCAGGGAGATACTCTGGTGCTTAACAATACGAAAGTGATTCCTGCAAGGTTGTTTGGCGTTAAGGAAGAAACCGGTGCCAATATAGAAGTGCTTCTTCTTAAAGAAGAAGCCGGGTCTGTCTGGGAGGCTCTTGTTAAGCCGGCGAAGCGTGTAAAAAAAGGAACGGAGCTGACGTTTGGAGAAGGTTTTTTGAAGGCGGAGTGTACAGAAATTCTTCCGGATGGGAGACGTAAGCTGGCTTTTAGTTACGAGGGAATCTTTCATGAGATTCTGGATAAACTGGGAGAAATGCCGCTGCCGCCTTACATTCAGGAGCAGCTGGAGGAAAAAGATCGTTACCAGACGGTGTTTGCCAAAAACAGGGGATCAGCCGCAGCTCCGACAGCTGGTCTGCATTTTACCGACACCATGCTGGAAAAACTTCAGAAGCAGGGGATAGATATCGTTTATTTGACCCTTCATGTCGGCCTGGGAACTTTTCGTCCGGTTTCTGTAGATACTGTGGAAAATCATACAATGCATGCGGAATTTTACAATCTTCCCCCGGAAACAGCAGAAAAATTAAATGATACGAAGAAACGGGGCGGGAGAATCGTCGCAGTAGGGACGACTTCTGCCCGGACGCTCGAAACAGTTGCCAGGGACAAAGACGGTGATTTTAAAGAAGCCTCCGGCTGGACGGACATATTCATATACCCAGGTTTTACTTTCCGTGCCATTGACGGACTGCTTACTAATTTTCATCTCCCTAAGTCGACGCTCGTGATGCTGGTCAGTGCTTTTGCGGGCAGGGACAATATTATGAAAGCGTATCATGAGGCAGTAGACAACCGCTACCGTTTCTTTAGTTTTGGAGATGCGATGCTGATTATTTAAAAAGCTGCACATTTTCCGCTTGTTTCATAAAGAGCGTAACATAGTCCCCTGCCTGACTTAAATATCATCCAGTACGTACGAAGCAAAAGTAAAGATGCGGCCGGCAGACGATATCTTTTCTGCTGAGACAAGAAAATGAAGAAAGAAGTGAGTAGTATTTATGCCAGCAGTAACTTACGAACATATTAAGACGTGCCGCCAGTCCGGGGCGAGACTAGGAAAAGTCCACACCCCTCATGGAAGTTTCGAAACGCCGATTTTCATGCCGGTAGGGACTCTTGCCACCGTAAAAACAATGAGTCCGGATGAACTCGTGGAAATGAACGCGCAGATCATCCTGAGTAATACGTATCATCTATGGCTCCGCCCTGGAGAAGATATTATTCAGGAAGCAGGCGGTCTGCACAAATTTATGAACTGGGACCGTCCCATACTGACTGACTCCGGCGGTTTTCAGGTGTTCAGCCTGAGCGATCTCCGTAATATCAGTGAAGAAGGAGTAGAGTTCCGCAGCCATCTGAGCGGGGAAAAACTTTTCTTGACGCCTGAGAAATCGATGCATATTCAGAATGCCCTGGGCCCCGATATAATGATGGCCTTCGATGAATGTCCGCCTTATCCTGCGGAACACGATTATATGAAAGCTTCAGTGGAAAGAACAAGCAGGTGGGCAGAACGCTGCATGGAGGCACATCAGCGACCACATGACCAGGGACTTTTCGGTATCGTTCAGGGTGGGGAGCACCCGGATCTGCGCAGACAAAGTGCAGAGGATCTCGTATCTCTCGATTTCCCCGGCTATGCAATTGGAGGATTGTCCGTCGGAGAGCCGAAGGATGTCATGAACCGGGTGCTGGAAGAAACGACTCCTTTTCTGCCTGATAACAAACCCCGCTATCTAATGGGGGTGGGGTCAGCCGATTCCCTGATTGACGGGGCGGTTAGAGGAATAGATATGTTTGACTGTGTGCTTCCTACACGCATCGCCAGGAACGGCACACTTATGACAAGTACCGGAAGACTCGTAGTGCGGAATGCGGCGTATGCAAGAGATTTCCGGCCGCTGGATGAAAACTGCAGCTGCCGCGTATGCAGAAATTACTCCAGAGCCTATATCCGTCACTTGATAAAAAGCAATGAAATGCTCGGACTGCGTCTCTGCTCTTATCATAATCTGCATTTTCTCCTGCAGCTTATGGAAAATGTTAGGGAGGCAATCAGGAATGACAGGCTGCTAGATTTCCGGGAGGAATTTTTTGAAGCATACGGATTCAATAAGCCGAATGCAAAAAACTTTTAGAACGACAAAATAGATTGATTTTAAGGAGGAACTTTGGCTACAATAGAAGCTGGGAGTTTTTCCTTGAGAGAAGAAAAGACTGGGAGTCTTTCCCGGACCTTAAATAGAGAAGGGAGTGAAGAGATTGGATCTGTTAGGAGCGTTAATTCCTTTAATTCTTATGTTTGCGATTTTTTATTTCCTGTTAATCCGGCCGCAGCAGAAGCGCCAGAAAAAAGTTCGGGAAATGCACTCGAATCTGCAGAAGGGTGATAAAATTATCACTATTGGCGGGCTTCATGGTACAATCGATGCGATTGATGAAAACCGTGTAGTTGTCGATGTAAACGGTCAGATTAAGATGACATTTGACCGCCAGGCAATTCGGGAAGTAACAAACCAGGACTGATAACAAAGGGTCGTCTGCAGAAAGGAAACTACTTTCTGCAAGGGGCCCTTTTTTATACCCTGTATATACATATTTTAACACTAAGGGAGTCCTTAACTTTGCAATGGAGAAATTTATACCGCGGCTTTTTTATGGGTATCTGCGATATCGTCCCCGGAGTGAGCGGTGGTACAATGGCCCTTATATTGGGTATATATGAAAATTTCATAAGAGCAGTAAGTGGTTTTTTCAGCCGGGAATGGAAAAATCATCTCGGTTTTTTAATACCACTGGGAGCCGGAATGATGTTTGCGATAGTTTCTCTGGCGAACGCTATGAATTTTCTGCTGGAGCGGTACAGTCAGGAAACAAACTTTCTTTTTACTGGACTGCTTATAGGGGTCCTGCCACTGCTTCTGAAAAATTCCCGCGGCAGAAAATCTTTCCGATCGGGGCATTTACTGCTGCTGTTTATAATGGCCTTCCTCGCCCTGTATATAGGAGGAGCTGCCCAGCAGGAAGCAGGATCCGCAATTCTTGAGTTGACCGCTCAGAATGCGTGGCTTTTTTTTGTGGCCGGATGGATCGCGAGCATGGCCATGCTTCTTCCGGGGGTGAGCGGGGCATTTGTACTGCTTTTATTCGGGGTGTATCAGACGGCTACAAATGCTTTATCCGTTACAAATCCGAATCTTCCGGTTATTCTTCTTGTAGGAAGCGGCATTATTGTCGGTTTTATTATAAGCAGTAAAGGTATCCGATATTTGTTCCACCACTACCCTTCCTATACGTACGCCGGAATTATCGGCCTTATTATTGGAGCGGCTTTCACAATTTTCCCGGGGTTTGGGAATGGAAGTGCTGCAGCAAGCACATTCGCATTTGCTGCGGGAACAGCCGCCGCTTACGTGCTCAGTTTAAAGCAGCCCTAGAAACTCTGCTCAGTTTAAAGCAGCCGCATCTGCTCTTTAAGCAGCATTAAGCCCTGAGAAAGCTTATTTTGTTGCTTAACCGTTTTATCCACTGGATTTGACAGCCCAATTTCCCACCGCTATAATAAGGCAGTCACACGTATGTATTAGTATAAAAAGGGTGCAGGGAACAGACTTTCCTGCATCCTTCTCCTGCATATACCGGAGTTTTTACAGACGAAGGAGGAACTACCATTGGCAAAAAAAAGAAAAGGAGTCCGGAAAAGCCTAATTGCTGTCTTCTTTGCAATCGTTATTGCGATTGGAGTCATGATCACAGTCACTGCCGAGGAGCAGGTGGACGATATCAGCCTTGGACTGGACCTGCAGGGCGGCTTTGAAGTGCTTTATGAAGTACAGCCGCTTGATGAAGAAGAAGACAGGGAAATAGACCGGGAGCTGTTAACGGACACTGTCAGTGCTCTCAATGCCCGTATTGACGTGCTTGGTGTTTCAGAACCGAGTATTAACATTGAGGGGGAGGACCGTATTAGAGTGCAGCTGGCCGGAGTGGATGACCAGGAGCAGGCCAGAGAACTTCTTTCCACACAGGCCAGACTGGAGTTCCGCGATGTAAACGATGAATTGATGATGGACGGTTCGGATTTAGTCGAAGGCGGTGCCAGGCAGAACTTCCACGGGGAAACAAATGAACCTATCGTTTCCGTTACAGTGGACGATGCCACTTTATTTGAAGATATTACGCGTGAAATCAGCAGCAGGCCGCCCGAGGAGCGACAGCTTGTCATCTGGCTTGATTATGAAGAGGGAGATTCTTTTGAAGAAGAAGCAATGAAGGAAGACTCAAAAATCGTTTCCGCTCCACGTGTCGATGAAGTGATTCCTTCACGCGACGTAATGATTTCCGGAAATTTCACTGTGGAATCAGCTTCAGATCTGGCGGGTATACTTAACGCCGGGGCGCTGCCGGTAGAACTTGAGGAGCTTTCCCTGAATTCTGTCGGTGCCCAGCTCGGGGAACGCTCCATGGAATTAGCAGTAAACGCAGGGATAGTCGGAATAGCACTTATTTTTGCCTATATGCTTTTTTATTACCGTTTCATGGGGGCAGTAGCTGTAGTGACGCTTTCCGCCTATATTTATATGGTGCTCGTTATCTTCAATTGGCTGAACGCCGTACTGACTCTTCCGGGGATTGCAGCTTTAATTCTTGGTGTGGGGATGGCGGTGGACGCCAATATCATCACGTTCGAAAGAATTAAGGATGAACTCCGGAGTGGAAGATCTGTGATGAGTGCGTTTAAAGCAGGAAGCCGGAGATCACTTTCAACCATTCTTGATGCGAATATTACAACGATTCTGGCCGCAGCAGTCCTTTTCTATTTCGGTACGAGTGCTGTGCAGGGTTTTGCCGTCATGCTGATTGTCAGTATTCTGACAAGCTTCCTTACAGCTGTTTTCGGAGCCAGACTTCTTCTCGGGCTTTGGGTAAACAGCAGAGCATTGAATAAAAAGCCCCGGTTATTCGGCGTAAAGGAGAGTGATATCAGTGAAATTTAATCCCGAAACTTCTAAACTCGATTTTATCAAACATCGTAAAAAGTTTTTTGCGTTTTCCGGAGCTTTTCTGCTTACTGGTATTATTCTTTTATTTACTATTGGCCTGAATCTGGGGATTGATTTTGAAAGTGGAACAACTGTGGATGTTCTTGCCGATGAAGAAATTACGGCAGCTGAAATTGATCAGCAGTTTGCAGAAATAGGGTATGAGCCGGATGATATCATGCTGGCAGGAGAAAATAATGAAATCGGGCGTGCTTCGTTTATTGGAGGACTCGATCAGGAAGAGTCACTCGAAATTCAGTCGCACTTTGAAGACATTTACGGCAGCACGCCAAACGTCAGCACCATCACCCCGATAGTCGGTGAAGAACTTGCTCAGAACGCTGTTATTTCTGTCCTCATAGCCACCGTTGGGATAATTATTTACGTAACATTCCGTTTTGAGTTTTTATATGGAGTGGCAGCGATTGTAGCGCTGTTTCATGATGCGCTGTTTATTTTAACAGTTTTTGCTGTCACCCAGATGGAAGTTAATATTCCCTTTATTGCAGCAGTACTGACAATAGTCGGTTATTCGATAAACGACACGATTGTGACCTTTGACCGGATAAGGGAAAATATGCGGCTTGAAAAAGTCGTTAATACGTTCGAAGACATTTCCCGTGTAGTAAATAAAAGCCTTGTTCAGACTCTTGCAAGGTCCATTAACACAGTACTCACTGTTGTGTTCGCAGCTGGTGCCCTTCTTCTTCTTGGAGGAGAAGGCCTCAGAGTCTTTTCCTTTGCTCTTGTAGTAGGACTCGTAGCAGGAACATATTCTTCTCTCTTTATCGCAGCACAGTTATGGGCAGTACTTAAATCAAAACAAATTGCCCGCCGCCTGCGCCGTGAAGAATTGAAAGCGAAAGAGGAAGCAGAACCAGAGAATGCATAATTTTTTCAACCCCCGCAGAAGTTTTTCTTCTCCGGGGGTTGCCTGTGCCGAAAATAGGGCTGGTATATTTCGTGTTAAAGTAGAGTGAAGAAGGAAAGGGGGGGTTCTATGGAAGGCGGGTCAGGGCTGCGGAGCAGAAAAGTCCAGCAGGGGGCGTGGATTGGAATAGGTGGAAATGTAGTGCTTGCAGTGCTGAAAGGTATTGTTGGGCTGATTGCAGACAGCAGGGCACTTGTAGCGGATGCACTGCATTCTGCGTCAGATGTAGTCAGTTCCATCGCCGTACTTATCGGCATCCGGGCTGCGCAGGAACCACCCGACGAAGATCATCCTTACGGCCATGGAAAGGCAGAAACGGTAACTTCCATTATTGTATCCGTACTTCTTATTGTAGTCGGAGTGGAAGTGGCACTCAACGCATTTTCAGCTATGTTCAGTCCGATAGGGGTCCCGGGAATATGGGCTGTTTATGCAGCACTATTTTCAATTGTTTTAAAAGAACTGATGTTTCAGTATAAGTATAAACTGGGTAAAAAATACAGAAGCAGTGCTTTAATTGCCGACGCATGGCACCATCGTTCAGATGTCTTTTCATCGCTGGCAGTTCTTATTGGTGCAGGTGCAGCTGTCGCAGGCAGTGCTGCCGGATGGGAACAGGCAGTTTACATGGACCCGGCTGCCAGTGTTGTTGTAGCGGTAATGATTATCCGGATGGGCTGGAAGCTCGGGACCGAAGCTGTTCATAATACGCTGGATCACGTGCTGCATGAAGAAGACAGCAGATGGATGGTTGAAGAAGCCTGGAAAGTTCCGGGCGTAATGAAAATTGATGAACTGCTGGCAAGAGAACACGGTCATTATGTGATAATTGACATAAAACTTTCTGTAGATCCTTATATAACAGTGGAGGATGGGCACCGGATCGGCAAGCAGGTTAAACGAAAGCTCATGCGATACAGTTACGTGCAGGATGTACGGGTTCACATAAACCCTTATGCAGAGGAGGATGAATTATGAAAGGTCAGTGGACGTTAATAGCCGTGCTCTTTATTACGCTCATTATCGCTGGCTTTGCTGTAGTTAACGTTGATCCGGTGGAAGTCAATTTTCTTTTCACAGAAGCTGAATGGCCGCTCGTTCTCGTTATTATTGTTTCTGTCCTGACAGGCTGTCTGATTGCGGGGCTCGTCGGGATGTACAGAATATTCCGGCTTCAGCAGGAGATAAAACAGCTGAAAGGCAAAGACGTTCCGGATAAAGATCCGGAAGATACACCGGAGGACAGCGAAAAACACGGTTTACAGCGCAGAAGAAAAAAAGAAAGCTGATCCAGCGCCTCATAAAGTGAAGTGTCTCTTCAGTCAAGCGCCTGTCCTATTAATGGCAGGCGCTTTCAGTTTGTTGATTAAGTTATCATGCTGGAATAGTTATTCCAGTCATTTTATTAGCTGTTTCTCTTAGGTCTGGTCTTCATCTGTTTACCCTGCGCCATGAATAAAAATCTTCTGACGGTACATCAGTCTTCCGGGCGTTACGGAGGGGGGCGAAAGCAGGGAGTATAAAAAATACTTAATCAACAGCCTGAGTGCACTTATAAAATCGGTTTATAAGTATACGTTTCCTACATTAAAACCTGTTGATGCAGCTGTTCTTTTTTCCAAATAGCTTCCGCCTGAACATAGAGGAGCTACGTGTTCGGCTGACGGACCAATTAACAAGCTGAAAACTATATTCTGTTATAAGTGACGTGTTCCTGCGCCGTAAAACTCTTCCACGAAAATAGATACTGCGTACATTGTCACTCCAGCCGGGCTTATGTATAATAAACAGGTCAGGGGTGATAGTATGCTTCATGCAGATGCGGAATGGATTGTTTCTACTGCTGAACAGCAGCAGGTGGAAACGCTTCAGGAAAAAACAGGACTTTCCAGTATTGCTGCGAAATTTTTAGTACAGCGCTCCATTACTGATATAGAAGAAGTCGATAAATTTTTAAAAGCAGAGGAAAATCAGCTTCACGACCCTCTTTTAATGAAAGATATGAAAAAGGCTGCGGACCGGATTCACCGGGCAGTGGAAAACAAGGAAAAAATTCTCGTTTTTGGTGATTACGATGCGGATGGTGTAACGAGTACCTCTCTTTTATATACAACTCTCAGGAATATGAATGCAGAGGCAGGTTTTTACGTTCCCAACCGGTTTACAGAAGGATACGGCCCGAATGAGGCAGCTTTCCGCCACGCAGCAGAAGAAGGTGTGACCCTCATTATTACAGTTGATACCGGAATCTCAGCGGTGAATGAAGCAGAAACAGCCAAAGAATTGAATGTCGATCTAATAATTACAGACCACCATGAGCCGCCTCCGCAGGTCCCGGACGGCTATGCGGTAATCAATCCGAAACAGACAGACTGTACTTATCCTTTTAAAGAACTCGCAGGGGTCGGGGTTGCTTTTAAGCTCAGTCAGGCGTTGACAGGGAAGCTTCCGGAGGAGTTCTACGACCTTGCTGCTGTAGGAACGATAGCGGATCTTGTTCCTCTGCATGGGGAAAACCGTGTTCTGGCCGTAAAAGGTCTGGCTTCTTTAAAGCGGAGCCTGCGTCCAGGTCTTGCTGCGCTTTTGAAAAGGGCCGGAGCAGAACAGTCGGAAATTACCGAGGAAACAATTGGATTTTTAATCGGTCCAAGACTGAATGCAGCAGGCCGGCTCGATAGTGCGGACCCTGCAGTGGAACTGCTTTTAAGCAGAGATCCTGAAGAAGCAGAGGACCTCTCTGTAATGATTGATGACCTTAATAAGGAAAGGCAGACCATTGTTAAGGAAATCGCTGAGGAAGCAGAAGCAATCGTGGAAGAACAGGGCGTACCTTCCGTAATAGTCGTCGCGAAAGAAGGATGGAATCCCGGGGTAATAGGGATTGTAGCAAGCAGGCTGGTCGAAAAGTTTTACCGGCCGGCGATCGTCCTTTCACTGCAGCCGGAAGAAGGAAAGGCGAAAGGTTCTGCAAGAAGCATCGCAGGGTTTGATATGTTTCAGTCTCTTTCCTCAATGAGAGAGCTGCTGCCTCATTTTGGCGGACATCCTATGGCTGCAGGGCTGACAATGAAAATGAACGACGTTGAAGAACTCCACAGCAGACTGATCAGGCTGGCAGACGAAACGATGACAGAGGACGACTGGAAGAAAAAACTTCATGTAGATTTATCAGTCGGAATAGAGGAAATTTCTGTCGGTACTATTCAGGACCTGTCACGGATGGCTCCTTTTGGAATTGGCAACCCTGCTCCAAAAGTACTTCTTCAGGAAACAACAGTGGAACAGGCGAAGTGCATCGGTTCCAGTCAGGATCATCTTAAACTCACGCTGACAGACGAAGACCACTCACACGCGCTGGATGCGATTGCATTTAGGATGGGGAATAAAATGAAACAGCTTTCTCCACTGGCGAAACTTTCCGCTGTAGGAAAACTGTCCATCAATGAATGGAACGGACGTGTCAAACCGCAGCTTATTGTAGAAGATATGAAAGTGAGTGAATGGCAGCTGTTTGACTACCGCGGTGACCAGCGTTATGGGAAAGAAGAAGCACCGGAGAGAACGATTATTAAATTTCAGGAAAATACAGATACATCACGTCTGCCCCGATCGTGGAGCATTCTTTCTGTCTCCAGTCCAGAAAAAGTCAGTGAACGTCTTGCTGAAGTCCGTCATGCAGTCCTCTATGATCTGCCGGAAACGATTGATCAGCTGGAATCGGTAATGCGCGCCATGAAACAGGTGGAACAGGTGGATGCTGTATTACATGAAAAAGAAGATTATTTCTTCACCGCGCTGCCTGACCGTAACCAGTTCAAGTGGTTTTATGCTTTTATCCAAAAAAGGAAAACTTTTGATTTTAATAAGCATGCTGAAGACCTGACCCGTCACAAGGGATGGAATAAAAATGCCGTTTCTTTTATATGCCGCGTGTTTTCAGAGCTGGAATTTGTTAAAATAAATGATGGTATCGTGACGCTGGAAGAGAACCCCGAGAAAAAAGATCTGTCAGAGTCTCATACTTATCAGAAGCATATACAAAAAAGCCGTATTCAGCAGGAATTGTGCTACTCCACTTTCCGATCGCTTAAAAAGCAGCTGGATGCGATGATGAAAGACGGCTCTGCAGAAATGCAGAAAACCGAGCCGGTAGGAGGAAGCAGAAATGAATTTTAAAAAATATGTAACGGTAGTAGAAAATTTTCCGAAAGAAGGTATCCGTTTTAAGGATATTACAACGCTTATGGAAGATGGGGAAGCCTATAAAAAAGCAATCGACAAAATGGTTCACTTTGCTCAGGACAAGGATATTGATATTATCGTCGGTCCGGAAGCACGGGGTTTTGTTGTCGGGTGTCCGGTAGCATATGCAATGGGCAAAGGGTTTGTGCCTGTCCGCAAAGCTGGGAAACTTCCGCGGGAAGTTCTTGAAGTTGACTATGGTCTCGAGTACGGTAAAGACTCACTTAACATCCATAAAGGTTCGATCAAGCCGGGCCAGCGGGTGCTCATCACCGATGATCTTCTTGCTACGGGCGGAACGATCGAAGCGACGATCAAAATGGTCGAAAAAATGGGCGGCATAGTAGCAGGGATTGCTTTCATGATAGAACTCAGTTATCTTGACGGTGCCGATCGTCTGCAGGAGTACGATGTGTTTACACTTATGACCTACTAACAGGAAAGCGGCAGGCCTCGAAAGGGACTTGCCGCTTTTGATTCTTCTGTACAGGCAAATTACATATTATAAATGTATAGACCTGTAACTTATGATAAGATGAAACATAATCGAGTATTTTCGACAACAGCTTTCCGCTCTGTCACACAAGCTGCGGTAGAGACTTCTAAAATTGCAAGGTGATCCTATGACTAGTGAACAAGTACTGGAGAAGGCAAGTGAATACTTACCGGAGAAAGACGTGGAGTTTCTGCGCAGAGCTTACGAAATGGCAGAATATGCCCATCGCGAGCAGTATCGTCGTTCCGGAGAACCTTACATCTGGCATCCTGTGCAGGTAGCAGGGATTCTTGTGGATCTCGGGATGGATCCCGATACCGTAGCGGCAGCTTTTCTGCATGATGTCGTGGAAGATACGGATGTAGGTCTTGATGAGCTGGAATCAAAGTTCGGTGAGCAGGTAGCCATGCTTGTTGATGGTGTGACAAAGCTTGGAAAAATCAAGTATAAGTCCAAGGAAGAGCAGCAGGCTGAAAATCACCGGAAAATGTTCGTAGCTATGGCGAAGGACATACGTGTAATTTTAATCAAGCTTGCTGACCGGCTTCATAATATGCGGACGCTGAAGCACCTCCCCCCGGAAAAACAGCGGAGGATCTCCAATGAGACCCTGGAAATTTTTGCGCCGCTTGCGCACCGTCTAGGTATTTCTAAAATTAAGTGGGAGCTGGAGGATACTTCACTCCGTTATTTAAATCCACAGCAGTATTATCGTATTGTAAATTTAATGAAGAAAAAACGGGTGGAGCGGGAAAGTTATATTGATGAAGTAAAAGAACTGCTCAAAGACCGCCTGGGAAATATGAACGTAGAAGCAGATATCCATGGAAGAGCGAAGCATATTTACAGCATTTACCGTAAAATGGTACTTCAAAAAAAGCAGTTTAACGAAATTTACGATCTTTTCGCCGTGCGGATTGTCGTAAAGAGCATAAAAGACTGCTATGCCGTACTTGGTACTATTCATACGCAGTGGAAACCGATGCCGGGACGGTTCAAGGACTATATAGCTATGCCTAAAGCAAATATGTATCAGTCTCTGCATACGACGGTAATTGGACCTAAAGGTGACCCTCTGGAAGTGCAGATTCGTTCGGAGGATATGCATAAAGTAGCAGAGTTCGGGGTGGCAGCCCATTGGGCATACAAAGAGGGCAAATCAGTTGATGATGCTGAATCCCTGGAAACAAAAATGTCCTGGTTCCGTGAAATTCTGGAGTGGCAGAATAATACGAACGATGCTCAGGAATTTATGGAATCCCTGAAAATTGATCTCTTTTCGGATATGGTGTTTGTTTTTTCTCCAAAAGGAGATGTTATGGAACTCCCGAAAGGTTCAGTTCCTCTGGATTATGCCTACCGGATTCATACCGAAGTCGGAAACCGGTGTATTGGCGCCAAAGTAAATGGGAAAATGGTGCCCCTCGACCATCAGCTGAAAACGGGGGACATCGTAGAAATTCTAACTTCCAAGCATTCTTACGGACCAAGCCAGGACTGGCTGAAGATCACTCAGAGCTCTCATGCGAAAAATAAAATCCGCCAGTGGTTCAAACGGGAAAAGCGGGAAGAAAACGTAGAAAAAGGCCGCGACATGGTGGAAAAGGAAATCGATAAAAAAGGTTTTACTGCGAAGCAGGTGCTGACAAAAGAAAATATAGAACGGGTTATGGATAAGTTCAGTTTTACGACGGAGGAAGACATGTATGCGGCGGTCGGGTATCAGGGGATTACTGCGGCACAGGTTGTTACGAGGCTCACGGATAATCTGCGCCGCCAGGAAGAGCAGGTTGAAAAGCAGACACTGGCTGAAGCTGTCGAGGAATTAAAGCCTCAGCACAAAGGTTCTTCAAAGACAGACAGCGGGGTGCGTGTCAAAGGAATTGATAACCTGCTTATTCGTCTTTCCAGATGCTGCAACCCTGTTCCAGGAGATGGTATCGTCGGCTACATTACAAAAGGCCGCGGTGTCTCCATCCACCGGAGTGACTGTCCGAATGTTCAGCAGGAAGATGTGAAAGCCCGGCTGCTTCCCGTTGAATGGGATACGCGCCCTCAGCAGTCCAAAAACTACGATGTGGATATTGAAATAAGCGGCTATGACAGGCGTTCTCTTCTTAACGACGTTCTTCAGGCCGTAGCCGAAACGAAAACGAATATTCAGGCTGTGACCGGGAAAGCGGATAAAAATAAAATGGCAATGATCGATATGACGATTTCCATTCAGAATACTGCCCACCTGCAGCGGGTAGTGGAGAGAATTAAACAAATATCGGACATTTACACGGTCCGCCGGGTAATGCACTAATAATAGAAAGAGGGAAATTATGCGTGTCGTTGTACAGCGTTCCAAAACAGCATCGGTTACGGTAAACAATGAAGTTACAGGAGCTGTAGAGCACGGGTTCGTCCTGCTGGTAGGTGTCACACATAACGACACTGTAGAGGATGCCCGTTACACAGCCGATAAAATAGCCGGTCTGCGTATATTTGAAGATGAAAATGATAAAATGAATCTGTCCATCAAAGATACGGGAGGAGGAATTCTTTCCATTTCGCAGTTTACGCTTTACGGGGACTGCCGCAAAGGCAGAAGACCGAATTTTATGGAGGCTGCCAGACCGGATCACGCGGAAGAGATATATAACCTTTTTAATGAGCGGCTCAAAGAGCATCACGGCCTCCAGGTGGAAACAGGGAAATTCGGTGAAATGATGGACGTCTCCTTTACAAATGATGGACCGGTAACTTTAATTGTGGAAAGCAAATAATAAGGGCCTCTTGACAGAAGCCTGAACTATTCGTATTATTAGAAATTATGAATAAAGCCGTAGAGGGAGAACAGTAGTAAAGCTTCCCCGACTTCAGAGAGAAATGCCGCAGGCTGGAAGCATTTCGTCGGTCCTTTATGAAAGAACACTCCGGAGGCGTCCTTTTGAACATTCAGATCAGTAGAAAGAGACCGCGCGTCAGGCGTTACATGACAAAAGTGGAAGCTTGTATGCTTCAACTAGGGTGGTACCACGGGTTTATTTCCTCTCGTCCCTGACATTGTCAGCGGCGGGAGTTTTTTTATGGAGAAATTTAGGAAAGCAGGTGAAAGTGTAATGTCATTCAGTATACCGCGGGGAACCCAGGATATCCTTCCGGGGGATTCCGAAAAATGGCAGATTATCGAAGCAAAAGCCCACGATCTCTGCCGAAGATACAACTACAGGGAAATACGAACACCAATATTTGAGCAGACTGCATTATTCGCACGTGGAGTCGGTGACACTACGGATATCGTTCAGAAGGAAATGTATGAATTTAAGGACCGCGGAGGCAGAAGCCTTACCCTTCGTCCTGAAGGAACAGCTCCGGTAGTACGTTCCTACGTGGAACAGAAGATGCACGGGTGGGTGAATCAGCCGGTTAAACTTTACTACACAGGACCCATGTTCCGTTATGAACGGCCGCAGTCCGGCCGTATGAGACAGTTCGTCCAGTTTGGCGTCGAGGCTCTTGGCAGTGCGGATCCTGCTGTGGACGCAGAGGTGATCGCCCTGGCGATGGAGTTTTACAAAGAGCTCGGACTGAATAATCTCAAGCTCATAATAAACAGCCTCGGGGATAAAGAAAGCCGGGAGGCGCACAGAAGCGCTTTAGTGAATCACTTTGCACCGCGTATAGACGAATTCTGCAGTGACTGCCGGGCACGCCTCGACAAAAATCCGCTGCGAATTCTTGACTGCAAAGTGGATCGCGAACACGAACTGATGACAGATGCACCTTCCATTCTCGATTACTTAAACGAAGAGTCCCGGAAATATTTTAAGGACGTACAGGAATTTCTTGAGGAGATGGGCATTAACTACGAAATTGACGCCGGGCTCGTCCGGGGACTGGACTACTATAATAATACCGCTTTTGAGATTATGATCGACGGGGAAGGATTTGGAGCGATCACGACGCTTGCAGGCGGCGGCAGATACAATGGACTTGTAGAAGATATAGGTGGTCCGGAAACTCCCGGTATCGGATTTGCTCTAAGTATAGAGAGGCTGCTAATGGCGCTGGAAGTTCAGGGAGTTGATCTGATTCGGGAACATAATTTGGATGTGTATATTGCAGCGCTCGGAGAAAAGGCCCGTAAAAAAGTGCCGGCACTGCTTCACCAGCTCCGGGCTGCAGGCTTTTCTGCAGATGCGGACTATATGGATAGAAAAATGAAAGGCCAGATGAAAGCGGCGAACCGGCAGCAGGCAAAATACGTTCTTATTCTTGGAGACGATGAACTTGCTGAGAACAAAATAAACGTAAAAAATATGCAAGATGGTACTCAAAGCCTGGAACCGCTGGAAAATGTGGAGAAAAAACTAATGGACAGTGGAATAGAAAAGGGGGATCAGTAATATGAAAAAACGTACTCATACGTGTGGAGAATTATCCGAACAGCAGACAGGAGAACGTGTTATTCTGCAGGGCTGGGTGAAAAGGCGTCGTGACCTGGGGCAGGTAATATTTATTGACCTGCGGGACAGAGAAGGTCAGGTACAGATCGTATTTAACGGCGAAGTTCAACCCGAAGCGCTTAAAACAGCTGAAAACGTCAGAAGTGAATTCGTACTGGAAGTGGAAGGGGAAGTTCTGAAGAGAGATGAAGAAAATGTAAACGACAAAATTTCTACCGGAAAGATCGAAGTGCTGATAGACAAAGTGGAGGTTCTGAACGCTTCCAAAGGGCTGCCGTTTATGATCGAAGACGAAACAGAACTAAGTGAAGATGTCCGCCTAAGGTACAGATATCTCGATCTCCGGCGTCCTAATATGCATGAAACGATGAAGCTCAGAAGCCGTACGACAAAGCTGATCAGAGACTTTCTTGATGAAGAGCAGTTCATGGAAATAGAAACTCCGATGCTGACAAAAAGCACACCGGAAGGAGCCCGGGACTATCTTGTTCCTTCACGGGTCCACCACGGGGAGTTTTATGCCCTTCCACAGTCCCCGCAGCTTTTTAAGCAGCTGTTAATGGTTTCCGGCTTCGAGCGCTACTTCCAGATAGCCCGCTGCTTCCGTGATGAAGATCTACGTGCCGACAGGCAGCCGGAATTCACACAGGTCGACATTGAAGCATCCTTTATGGGAAAAGAGGAGCTTCTGGAAATGATGGAAAAAATGATGACCGGACTCGTCAAAAAGCTCCGCGGAGTGGAAGTATCTTCTCCGTTTAAACGGCTGACATATCAGGAAGCTATGAACCGGTACGGGTCTGACAAGCCGGACACCCGCTTTGGGATGGAGCTTGTTGATGTTTCCGAACAAGTAAAGGACAGTGATTTCAAAGTGTTTGCTTCTGCAGCTTCAGGGGGCGGAAGTGTGAAAGGAATCTGCGTGAAGGGCATTGCCGGAAGCTATTCCCGAAAAGACCTCGACAGTCTCGGAAGTTTTGCTGAGATCTACGGAGCCAAAGGACTGGCCTGGCTCAAAGTCGAATCAGAAACAGAAGTAAAAGGACCAATAGCCAAGTTTTTTGATGAAACTGCCCAGGCGGAACTGATAGAATCATTTCAGGCGGAAGCAGGGGACGTACTGTTTTTTGCAGCGGATAAAATAAAAGTTGTATGGGATGTCCTCGGTGCACTGCGGACAAAATTTGCGAGAGATCTGGAGCTTATTGAGCCGAATACATTTGATTTTCTCTGGGTAACAGAGTTTCCTCTTCTTTCCTATGATGAGGAGGAAGAACGATATGCTGCGGAGCACCACCCGTTCACACGTCCAGTGAAGGAAGATGAAAACAAACTCGGTTCGAACCCGGAAGAGGTACGTGCCGAAGCTTACGACCTCGTTCTCAATGGCTATGAACTCGGCGGGGGCTCGCAGCGGATATTCGAAAGAAATCTTCAGGAGCAGATGTTCCGGGCGCTTGGATTTTCGGAAGAGGAAGCGAAGAAACAATTCGGTTTTCTTCTGGATGCTTTTGAATACGGAACACCGCCTCATGGAGGAATTGCTCTCGGGCTGGACCGCCTAGTAATGATTCTTGCAGACCGTCATAATCTGCGCGATACGATTGCTTTTCCTAAAACAGCAAGTGCCAGCTGTCTTCTTACGAACGCACCAAGCGGAGTGGAGAAAGAGAAGCTGGATGAGCTGCAGCTGCAGATAAAGCCGAAAAAAGACAAAAAAGAGTAGAGAAGATGCTGAAAGATCCCTTGTTTGAAATTAGCGGCTGTTGATAATCAGATTTATCATATTGTGACCAGCTTTTAGAGGGCGCAGAGGATATGTTTTCAAAAAAACTGGATACCGGCAGACTTCATTGTCTGCCGGTGTCTTCTGCTTTAATATGGAAGCGCTTACTGTATTCAGAATTTTTTGTTATTAAGTCTTGCATCATTCCATGTTATGGATTATAGTATAAATATAGACATCGTTATCCAATATAAGAGTCCTGAGATGCTCGTGCATACTACCGAGTTTGAGCCAACATTTTCACGTCGGGAGCCTGAAGGTTCCGTATGGAAAAGCACGCCTTGTAAGAGAAGGAAGTTTGTACAGACGGACAGGGCACCCACCTGCCACCGCAGGTTCAAAGCGAGTCTAAGGGACGGCATGCCCGGGACTCTTATACTTAACGATATTAAAAACTGACCGGAGCGGAAGCCCTGGTCAGTTTTTTGTTATTGGCTTTTCTTTCTGCGCTCGTTAAAGTAATCAAGGCGCTTCTGTACAGTTTTTTCATATCCATTCACCGAAGGGCTGTAAAAATGCTTATTTTTCAAATGATCCGGAAGGTACTGCTGAACGACGTAATGATGCTCGTAATGGTGGGGATAGAGATAGCCGCCTCCGTGACCAAGCTTTTCTGCTCCTTTATAATGGGCGTCTCTCAGGTGAAGGGGGACTTCCCCTGTCTTTTCTTTTTTTACAGTATTTAAAGCGGCATCTATACCGGTAATAACGGCATTGCTTTTCGGGGCAGTAGCAAGATAAAGCGCTGCTTCTGCGAGAGGAATTCTCGCTTCCGGCATACCGATAAATTCAACGGCGTGATAGGCAGCTTCGGCAATTAATAAAGCATTTGGGTCTGCGAGACCGACATCTTCTGCGGCATGTACATAAAGTCTTCTTGCAATAAAACGGGCATCTTCACCGGCATAAATCATTTTTGCCAGCCAGTATAGAGTGGCATCCGGATCAGAACCGCGGATGCTTTTAATAAAGGCTGAAACTGTATCGTAATGGTTGTCGCCATCTTTGTCGTATTGAATCATACGCTTCTGGATAGACTGCTCTGCCGTGGCTGTGCCGATTACAATCCGGCCTCTGTCATCCGGATCTGTCGTCAGAACAGCCAGCTCGACTGCATTCAAGGCAGTCCTGGCATCTCCCTGGGCTACATCGATAATATGGTTCATTGCTTCTTCGTGGAAATCAATCTCGTATTCTCCGAAACCTCTTTCTTTGTCCTGCAGTGCCTCCCGGATAACTTCTTTCATATTTTCATCCGACAGGCGGGTAAGTGTAAACAATCTGGATCGGGAAAGGAGAGCTGCGTTCACTTCAAACATAGGATTTTCAGTCGTCGCACCGATCAGGATGACTGTTCCATCCTCCACATGCGGAAGGAGTGCATCCTGCTGATTTTTATTGAAACGATGAATTTCATCGATAAACAGAACGGTTTTCTGCCCTTCAATTCCGAGGCGGTCTTTCGCTTTTACAGTTATGTCCTTCACATCTTTTACCCCGGCAGTAACAGCATTCAGCTGTTCGAAATAGGCAGCAGAAGATTCTGCTATTACACGGGCGAGTGTCGTTTTTCCAGTTCCCGGCGGACCGTGGAATATCATGGCGGAAAGCCGGTCTGCTTCCACTGCTCTGCGCAGCAGCGTTCCAGGACCGATAATGTCTTTCTGGCCGTGAATTTCATCGATTGTGCGGGGACGCATCCGGGAGGCAAGGGGTCTGCCAGTGGCTGGTTTATAGTTAAAAAGATCCATTTGTATCTTCCTCCTGCTTTTTGCATTTCATAGGCGGGCTTATTGCAATTTTAGCGGAAGGCCGTTAAAATGCAAAGGGTTATAGGCAGTCAGCAGGCTGTTTCGACTATTTATTTCATGATATAATGAACAGCAGACTGGCAGGACAGGAGGCCGAAATGAGCGTATTTAAAATAAATACGGAAGGAAACATCTTCCGGTGGGCTGTCTTTACTATCGGCCTGATGATTATGAGCTGCGGTGCTGCACTGATGATTCGAGCAGAACTTGGCAGCGCACCATGGGATGTCCTTCACATCGGTCTCATGCAGCAGTTCGGCCTGACAGTAGGAACCTGGACGGTTATCATGGGGTTTCTTCTTCTTGTCGCAGCTTCAATTCTAACAAGGACACTGCCTCAGGCAGGAGCATATGCGAATATGCTGCTCGTCGGAGTTTTTGTAGATATTTTTCTCTGGATGATCAGTACTCCTCCCGTGATGGGAGGCCAGCTTGCGATGCTGGCAGGAGGAATTCTTATTATGGGATTCGGCATCGGCGTTTATATATCCCCGCGGTGCGGAGCAGGCCCGCGGGACAGTGTGATGCTTGCCCTTGCCGATAAAACGGGAGCGTCCGTCGCCCGTGTCAGAGCCTATATGGAAATTCTGGTGCTCGCGTGCGGCTGGCTGCTTGGAGGTCCGGTCTTTCTCGGAACTATTTTATTCAGCCTGACGATAGGACACGTAACAGGATATTCTCTTAATATATGCAGCATATGGATGAATCGAATTAAGGAAAGAGGGATAAACGTTGAAAATATCAACTAAAGGCAGATACGGACTCACAATTATGATTGCACTCGCAAAAAAGCATGGGGATGGACCTGTTTCCCTGAAATCAATCGCAAAGGATCATTCTCTTTCTGAGCACTACCTGGAGCAGCTGATTGCTCCGCTGCGAAATGCAATGCTCGTCAAAAGCGTAAGAGGGGCCTACGGCGGCTATATGCTTGCTGATGCACCCGAGAACGTTACTGCCGGGGATGTTATCCGCGTCCTGGAAGGACCGATAACTCCTGTGGAAATTATTGAAGATGAGGAACCGGCAAAACGGGATCTATGGATTAAAATCCGCGATGCTGTCAAAGAAGTGCTGGATTCAACAACATTGAAAGATCTGGCCGAATACAAAGATGAGGGAAGCCAGGACAACTACATGTTTTATATTTAGGAGGAATGACTCTTATGGATCGAATATATCTGGATCACGCCGCCACTTCACCTGTGCACCCCGAAGTGGTTGAAGCGATGCTCCCTTACTTTACGGAGAAGTTCGGGAACCCTTCCAGTATCCATTCCTTCGGCCGGGAAGCACGGGCGGCATTGGATGAAGCGAGGGGAAAAATTGCCGCGGCAATTGGTGCTTCCTATAATGAAATAGTCTTTACAGGAGGCGGCACCGAGGCCGATAACCTTGCAGTTATAGGTGGTGCAAAGAAAAGGGGCCACAAAGGAAAGCACATTATTACAGCAGTTACAGAGCATCATGGAGTGCTTCATGCCTGCAGTGAACTTGAACAGGAAGGGTATGAAGTCACTTATTTAAAAGTGGCGGAAGATGGAAAAATTTCCATCGACGATCTGAAGGATGCGTTACGAGAAGATACAATTCTCGTTTCCTTAATGACGGTAAATAATGAAACCGGCACAATTCAGCCGGTAAAAGAAGTTGGAAATGTTCTGAAGGATCATCAGGCTCTTTTTCATACGGACGCTGTGCAGGCAGCCGGTAAATATCCGCTGGATGTGGAAGAGCTTAAAGTCGATTTAATGGCCTGCTCCGCCCACAAATTCAACGGACCGAACGGCATCGGGTTTCTTTACGTCCGTCAAGGCACAGCACTTGCTCCAATATCCTTCGGCGGGGATCAGGAAAGAAAACGAAGGGCCGGAACAGAAAATACAGCAGGAATTACAGGTATGAAAACGGCTCTTGAAACAGCTTTATCAAACATGGAAGCGAGAAAATCATCAGCTGTTCAGTTCCGGAAGCTTATGCTGGATGTATTTGATGAACAGGAAATTAACTATGAAGTTAATGGAGATCCGGAAGAAGGGCTTCCCCACGTACTGAACGTGAGTTTCCCCGAAGTTAATGTGGAGCAGTTTTTGATGAACATGGATCTGGAAGGAATAGCGGTATCGAGCGGCTCTGCTTGTACCGCAGGTTCTGTGGATCCATCCCACGTCCTGATTGGTATGCACGGTGTAAACGACAGGAGCAGATCAGCTGTACGGTTCAGTTTTGGATACGGTAATACGGCTGAACAGGTGGAAAGTGCAGCAAAAACAGCCTCCAGAATACTTGGTCGTATTAAAGCAACTAAATAAAGGAGGAGTCTGCAGTGACTAATAATGCAGATATTAGAGTAGTAGTCGGGATGTCCGGAGGTGTTGATTCCTCCGTAACTGCTCACCTGCTTAAACAGCAGGGATATGAAGTGATTGGTATTTTTATGAAAAACTGGGATGACACAGATGAGAGCGGGATGTGCACGGCTACGGAAGATTACAACGACGTTATCCGTGTCTGCAACCAGATCGGCATACCGTATTACAGTGTCAACTTTGAGAAAGAATACTGGGACAAAGTATTTACCTACTTTCTCGAAGAATACAAATCCGGCAGAACTCCAAACCCGGATGTTATGTGCAATAAAGAAATAAAATTCAAAGCTTTCCTGGAACATGCCATGGCGCTCGGAGCAGATTATGTGGCCACCGGTCATTACGCGAGAACGAGCAACGAAAACGGACGTGTGAAAATGCTCCGGGGAAAGGACCGTAATAAAGATCAGACGTATTTCCTTAATGCACTGAGCCAGGAGCAGCTCCAAAAAGTAATGTTTCCTCTTGGAGAGATTGATAAACCGAGGGTGCGTGAAATTGCGGAGGAGGCAGGACTTGCCACAGCGGGTAAGAAAGACAGTACAGGAATCTGCTTTATAGGTGAACGAAACTTTAAAGAGTTTCTTTCCCAGTATCTTCCTGCCCAAAAAGGAAAGATGGAAACTCTTGATGGTGAAGTAAAAGGGACCCATGACGGTTTAATGTATTACACTCTCGGGCAGCGTCAGGGGCTTGGAATCGGCGGAGCCGGCGAACCGTGGTTTGTAGTGGACAAAGATCTTGAAAGAAATGTTCTGGTAGTGGGACAGGGGTATCATCACCCTCAGCTTTATTCTGAAGGTCTGTACGCTGTAGATGTCAACTGGATCTCCGGCTCTGCGCCCAATAAGACATTTGAATGCACTGCCAAGTTCCGGTACCGGCAGGAGGATCACGCCGTTTCCGTCATTCCTCAGGAAGATGGGACATTATACGTGGAATTCAAGGAACCGGAGCGGGCTGTAACACCGGGGCAGTACATTGTTCTTTACGATGGAGAAGAGTGTCTCGGCGGTGGAACGATTGATGAAATCGTGAAAGCCGCAGCAACAGTGTAAACAAAGGAAAGCTGCAGAACGGGCAGTTCAGCAGCTTTCTTTCTTGTTGCAGTTCAGCAGTGTGCAGTTTATATCATTTAGTCAGGAGGAAGAAAACAATGGATAGAAACGCAGAAGCAGTCAAGCAGATGCAGGAGGGCAATATCGAAGAAGCGGCTAAGCTTCTCAATGATGCTATCGAGGAAGATCCTTCCGATGCTGTCGCATTTACGAACTTCGGAAACCTTCTTGCTGCAGTGGGAGAAGAAGACCGGGCAGCAGTATTTTTCGAAAAGGCGGCAGAAATCGATCACAGTATAGGAACAGCTCATTACGGGCTTGGTAACATTTACTACAACAAAGAGGAATTTAAAAAAGCGGTGGACGCCTACCAGGAAGCCCTTGCCCAGGGACTTATACAGGGTGACGTTTATTATATGCTCGGTATGAGCTTTTTCCAGGGAGGAGACTTTGTCAGGGCGCTTCCTCACTTGAGCCGTGCGACAGAGCTGAATCCCGAAGATAAGGACGCTGTTTTTCACTATGGTTTGGCTCTTGCCCAGGCAGAGGAAATAGATGAAGCGATGAAACAGTTTCACACCGTATTGGAGCTGGATAAAGAACATGCCGACAGCTATTTTAATCTTGGAGTCGGCTATGCATACAAGCAGGATGCAGAGCAGGCGCTGGATATGTTTAATAAAGCACTCGAAATTCAGCCGGAACATTCATTAAGTGCGAATGGAAAAAAACAGATGGAAAAAATTCTGTCGGGGGAGATGGAAGAGTAAACAGGAGGTGAATCAGGTGGAGGAACAGCAGCCATATATTAAAGGAGAACTTCTCCACCTGATTTATCATCAGGAAGATTCTCTTTACACAGTTGCCAAATTAAAAGTGATCAGTTCATCAGACGAGGTACAGGAAAAAGAAGCGGTAGTAGTAGGGCTTATGGCCAGGCCCGAAAAAGATACGATGTACCTTTTCCATGGTAATATGAGCGATCATCCCCGATTTGGTAAACAGTTTAAATTTGATACATATAAAAAAGAGCTGCCGGATACGAAACAGGGGCTCGTCCTGTATTTTTCCAGTGACCGTTTTCCTGGGATAGGAAAAAAAACAGCAGAAAACATAGTGAATACTTTCGGCACAGACGCTATTTCCGTCATTCTGGCCCATCCAAGCCGGCTGGAGGAAGTACCTAAGCTCGATTCGGAAAAAGCCGGCCTCATCCATGAACAGCTGATGGAGGATCAGGGAATCGAAGAAGTACTGATGAAGCTGTATGAATATGGCTTCGGGCTGAAGCTTGCAATAAAAATTTACCAGACATACCAGACAGAAGCCCTCCGGATGATTGAAACAAATCCTTACCAGATGGTGGAGGATGTAGAAGGCGTCGGCTTTATTAAAGCTGACCAGATCGGCAGAAAGCAGGGGGTTACCGGGGATCATCCGGACCGTATAAAGGCAGCAGTTCTTTTTACACTTTACGAACAATGCCTGAATGAAGGGCATGTCTTCGTCAAAAATGAAGAAGTAGTAATAAAATCCGTGGAACTGCTTGAGCATGGGGGACAGCCTTCCGTGGATCCACGGAAGACGGCAGATATTATTACTGGTCTGGCAGAGGAAGAGAAAATTATTGTGGAAGACGACGCGATGTACATTCCCTCTCTTTTCTATGCAGAAAAAGGTATTTCAACGAGTCTCAGCCGGCTGCTTTACGTTGACAACAGGGAAAATTATCCGGAATCCGAGATGCTGAAGGCGATAGGAGAGGTAGAAGAGAAGTACAATGTTTCCTATGCAGAATCACAGAAGCAGGCGATTGAAAAAGCACTCGACACGTCAGTTATGCTTTTGACAGGCGGGCCGGGCACCGGCAAAACGACAGTCATCCAAGGGGTTATTGAAGTTTTTGCGTCCTTGAAAAATTTATCATTGAACCCGGAAGACTACAAGGGAAAAAGCGCCCCTTTTCCTTTTCTTCTGGCAGCCCCTACAGGTCGTGCTGCGAAGAGGATGACGGAATCGACCGGACTCCCGGCTTCTACAATTCACCGCCTGCTTGGGTATAAAGGAATGGATGAAGAAGGTTTCGAAAAGGATGAAGATACACCGCTGGATGGGGAACTGCTGATTCTTGATGAAATGTCCATGGTGGATACATGGCTTGCCAATCAGTTGTTCCGGGCTGTCCCTGCCGGAATGCAGGTTATTATCGTGGGGGATGAGGATCAGCTTCCTTCTGTCGGTCCTGGTCAAGTGCTGACAGACCTTTTGGAATCGGACCGTATTCCAACCGTCCGGCTGACTGAAATTTTCAGACAGTCGGAAAACTCGAGAATTATTACTTTTTCCCACGAAGTAAAAAACGGGATGCTGCCGGCAGGGGTAGATAAATCAAGTGACGATCTGCGCTTTTTCCCTTGTGCTCCGGCTGACGCAGCAGAAGCTGTGGAAAAAATATGCCGGGGGGCGGCTTCCAAAGGCTATACGGCAAGGGACATTCAGGTGCTTGCTCCTATGTACAGGGGAGCGGCCGGTATCGACAGTCTCAACCGTATGCTGCAGGAGCTTTTTAATCCAAAAGGGGAAAAAACGAAGGAAGTGCCTTTTGGGGATGTCATGTACAGAGTAGGTGATATGGTTCTGCAGCTCGTGAATAATCCGGAGGAAAACGTTTTTAATGGAGACCGCGGTGAAATTGTTGCTGTCTTAACAGAACGGGAAACTGCGGATAACAAGCTCCAGGTCGTTATTTCCTTTGACGGCATAGAAGTTATTTATTCGAAACAGGACCTTACACAGATTACACACGCATACTGCTGTTCGATTCACAAATCCCAGGGAAGCGAATTTCCGATTGTTATCATGCCGGTTGTCAAAAGTTATTACCGGATGCTGAGGAGGAAACTGATTTACACCGGTATTACGAGAGCAAAGAAATTTCTGCTTTTGTGCGGGGAATGGGATGCCCTGCAGATAGGAGTGGAAAGCAGCCGGGAGCTCGTCAGGAATACTTCTCTCGTCAGCAGGCTGAATGAAGGAGAGTAAGGCGGATATTTCGTTTGACAATTCTCCAGAACTTTATCTATAATAATTTACGGATATAGATTAATATGATGACGGAGAAACGTCACTGCAGCCCTTACACAGAGAGAGGATCCCATGGCTGGAAGGAACCTCGTAAGAAGTGCAGTGGACAGCTGCCTCCCGAGTGCAGGTAAAAACTGCCGGCATGCACCCGTTACGTGCAGTCCAGAGTGACAGCAGATTATGCTGTAACCAGGGTGGTACCGCGTGAATATAATCTCGTCCCTAGCTGAAGCTTAGGGAGGGGATTTTTTTATCGTTCCATTCCGTATCGAACAGGTTCTTTTAAAGCTCCGGCCTGCCTTGAAGGTGCCTGCAGCTCATTTGTATGCCGCGGGCCTTCTTATAACAACAGCAAAGCCTGGCAGGAGCGCCTGATAAAACATATTCCAAGGAGGAAACATATCAATGAATAAACTGTCATCTGCAGAAGTAAGACAAATGTTTCTTGACTTTTTTAAGGAAAAACAGCATGCTGTGGAGCCGAGTGCTTCCCTTGTTCCACATGAAGATCCATCTCTATTATGGATAAACAGTGGAGTAGCTACGCTTAAAAAGTACTTTGATGGACGTGTTATTCCCGAAAACCCACGGATTGTAAATGTTCAGAAATCCATTCGTACGAATGATATCGAAAACGTCGGAAAAACAGCGAGACATCATACGTTTTTCGAAATGCTCGGTAATTTTTCGATCGGTGAATATTTCAAAAAAGAAGCAATACACTGGGCATGGGAATTTTTAACAGATAAAAAATGGATTGGATTTGAGCCGGAAAAGCTGGCTGTTACCATTTATCCGGAAGATGAGGAAGCTTTTCGGATCTGGAAAGATGAAATCGGTCTGCCGGAGGAAAGGATTATCCGGCTTGAAGAAAATTTCTGGGATATCGGAGAGGGACCGTGCGGACCGAATACAGAGATTTTTTACGACCGGGGTCCGGCATATGGTGCGGATGAAAATGATCCCGAGATGTACCCGGGAGGCGAGAATGAAAGACATCTGGAAATCTGGAATCTCGTGTTTTCACAGTTTAACCATAATCCGGACGGCAGCTACACGCAGCTGCCAAAGAAGAACATCGATACAGGGATGGGGCTGGAACGAATTGTATCAGTGATTCAGGACGCTCCTACAAACTACGATACAGATCTCTTCAAGCCTATTATTGAAGAAACAGAAAAAGTCTCCGGGAAAAAATACGGATCTTCAGAGGAGAAAGACACGGCCTTTAAAGTTATTGCCGACCACGTCCGTACCGTCACCTTTGCTGTCGCTGACGGAGCTCTTCCTTCCAATGAAGGGCGCGGGTACGTTCTCCGGCGATTGCTCCGCCGCGCAGTACGCTATGCAAAAGCATTAGGTGTGGAAGAACCGTTTATGTACCGTCTCGTTCCGGTAGTAAGCAGTATCATGTCAGACTTTTATAAGGAAGTACCCGACAAGTCGGAGTTTATTCAAAAGGTTATGAAAAACGAGGAAGAACGTTTTCATGAAACGCTGCACGACGGACTGACAGAGCTTCAAAAAGTAATTCAACGGGCCCGTAAAGAGGGGAAAACCCGTATTGAAGGCAAGGATATCTTCAAGCTTTATGACACGTATGGTTTTCCAGTCGATCTGACGGAAGAATACGTGCAGGAAGCCGGTTTCGAGGCAGATCGGGAAGGCTTTGAGTCGGAGATGAAAAAACAGAGGGAGCGGGCCCGGTCTGCACGGCAGGAGTCTGGTTCCATGCAGCAGCAGGATGAAATTCTTGGAGGAATTACGGAGTCATCCACGTTTACAGGTTATTCTCAGCTTACCGCTGAGACAAAGGTAACGGCGATTGTTAAGGATAAAGCGCTGACGGACATGGCTTATGAGGGTGACCGGGTTCATCTGATGCTCTTTGAAACACCGTTTTATGCCGAAAGTGGCGGACAAAAAGCAGATACAGGTACTATTACAACAGATAAAGCAGAGCTGCGTGTTGAGGATGTTCAGAAAGCGCCGAACGGCCAGCACCTGCACGAAGCAGTCATAGTAAGCGGGTCTTTAAGAACAGGAGAAAAAGTTACCGCTGCTGTTTCCGAAGATATAAGAAAAGCTGTTATCAAAAATCATTCGGCTACCCACCTGCTTCATCAGGCTTTGAAAGATGTCCTCGGCGAACACGTTAACCAGGCCGGTTCACTCGTGGAAGAAGGAAGACTGCGTTTTGACTTCTCCCACTTCGGTCAGGTAAATGAAAAAGAAATGCAGGAAATCGAAAATATTGTGAATGAGAAAATATGGGAAGCTGTTCCTGTGGAAATTAAGGAAACTTCTCTGGAAGAAGCAAAAGAAATGGGAGCGATGGCTCTTTTCGGTGAAAAATACAGCAGTCAGGTCCGTGTGGTGCAGATGAGTGACTACAGCCTTGAGCTCTGCGGAGGATGCCACGTTAATTCCACAGCAGAAATCGGTTTGTTCAAGCTCGTTTCTGAAGGTGGAATAGGGGCCGGTGTCCGCCGTATTGAAGCTGTTACCGGGAAAAAAGCGTATGAATTTATGAACGGGCAGGTGGATAAGCTGAGAGAAGCTGCGGGAATGCTTAAAACGAGTCTGGAAGAAGTTCCGAACCGGGTTGATCAACTGCAGAAACAGCTTCGTGAAAAAGACAAAGAAAATGAATCACTTACTGCGAAGCTCAGCCAGCTTCAGGCAGGAAGTCTGCTGGATGAAGCAAAAGATATTGATGGGATAACGGTGCTTGCAAAAGAAGTAAATGCATCAGACATGAACGCTCTCCGAAGTCTGGCCGATTCCTTAAAAGAAAAGCTCGGTTCCGGCATTCTGGTTCTTGCCGCGGTCAATGGAGAAAAAGTAAGTATAGTTTCCAGCGTTTCCAAAGATCTCACAGAAGAAGGGTATCATGCTGGTAAACTCGTTAAGGAAACAGCTTCCATCTGCGGAGGAGGCGGCGGGGGACGGCCGGATATGGCGCAGGCCGGCGGCAAAGACCCGTCTAAAGTAACAGAGGCACTGCAGCAGGTATATGAGCTTGTAAGAAAATAACTCATTTTCATATACATTCTCGCCTGTTCGTACTAAAATAAAAGTATCAGACCTATTCTTACCAATTTCAGGAGGGCGGGAGTGAGAGAATTTCTATGGATAAAACTATGAAATTTAATTTTAATGAAGATGATTCTATGGATAAGCATGTCCGGGAAGTACTTTTCAGCGTCCACGGGTCACTCGAAGAAAAAGGATATAACCCTATCAATCAGATCGTCGGATACCTTTTATCTGGAGATCCGGCGTACATTCCGCGTCATAATGATGCACGAACACTCATTAGAAAAATAGAACGTGATGAAATAATTGAAGAGCTGGTAAGGGCTTACCTTGCCGGAGAAGATAAGGAGAATGAATGAAAACACTCGGTCTTGACGTAGGTACTAAAACGATCGGGGTAGCGGTGAGTGATGCTTTGGGATGGACTGCCCAGGGGGTGACCACTATCCACCGTTCAGCACAGGAAGAAGATTTTAAAAAGCTCGACGAAATTATCAAAGAGCATGAAGTAAGCTCCATAGTGGTCGGCCTGCCCAAAAATATGAACGGTACGATAGGTCCAAGTGGAGAATTCTGCCGGACATTCGCTGAAGACATAAAAGAGCACACCGGCCTCCCGATTATTATGTGGGATGAACGGCTTTCCACAATGGCAGCAGAGAAAATGCTCGTAGGGGCTGATGTCAGCCGGAAAAAGCGAAAAAAAGTTATTGATAAGATGGCAGCAGTAATGATTCTGCAGGGCTATCTGGACAGCAGAAGCAACTAAATGATGGAGGTGCACGATGTCTGAAATTAAACTGAACCGGCCGGAGGGTGACGACAACCGTATTATTGTTCCCGATGAAGATGGAAACGAACATTTATTTGAGATACTTTTCACATTTGATGTGGATAGTACCGGAACATCCTATATGGTACTTGCCCCGGAAGGAACAAATGAAGATGAATCAGAAGAGGTGGAAGTTCATGCTTTCCGCTTTGAAGAAGAAGGGGAAGACCTATCCCTGTTCCCTATTGAAACGGAAGAGGAATGGGAAATGGTAGAGGAGCTTCTGAACACATTTACCGAACCTGAAGAATAAAAGATTCGGATAGTCTAATTTGAGATCATGAAACTGAATTAAGCAGGGGCTTTCTCCATGAATCGGTACGCCGGTCAGGGAAGGCCCTTTTTTATTCGCTCTGTTAGTATTGAATGTTCAAAGTGTGTCTGCCGGCTGGAGGAAACTTCGCTCCATCCCTGCCGCGGAGAAAGCTTGCGGCTGAACTGGTGTCCGGGAGAAACGTCCAGCTTTCTTTTCGGCAGGCGCCTCCTATCAACACAGAGCTTTAACAAAGACATTAATACAGCATCGTTGCACCATAATAGATGAAAAGGCTCTTTTATCGTAATGTAACCTCCTATCCAAACAGGAAGAACGAAGCCTGGTTGGACGGAAGATCCTGCTCTGTCTTTTTTACCGTAAGCTGTAGCGGACATGGGGGGACTGGCGATCAAGGCCGGGCGGAAGAAATCAGCTGAAGCCGGCCCGCCCGGAAAGCCTCCTTATGGAAACGGAGGCGGCCGGTCATTACTTATCTGCTTTATTTTCAAGGCAGCCATGGAGATATATATAAAGCTCTTAATCCGGCTGCTCTCTGTCAGTTGAATCAGCAGGAGTTGTTGAAAGCGCAGGTTGTATATCATCTTCAAATATTGAAATTAGCAGGTGTGGCAGGAAATGTTTAAAAACATGTAATATCCTTCGGCATTTGAAAGCAAGTATTGTATAATTAGCGGGGAAGGGGTGAGGTATTTTTGGAAGGAATGTCAAAGAAAGAGCAAAAAAAACTGAAAAAAGAAGAACATAAAAGAAAAGTTGAAGAACGCAAAAAAGAAGCAGGGACAGTTCGGAAGATCGTTCTGACATTAGTTATAATTGTTATTCTGATTATAGCTGCAGCCGGGTTTGGAGCTTACCGTTACATAGCAGGCGCCCTGGAGCCGATGGATGAAGAAAGTGATGAAACAGTGGAAGTGGAAATTCCTATAGGATCTTCTACCGGAGGAATTGCTGACAGGCTGGAAGAAAATAATCTTATCAGCAACGCAGCAATTTTCCGTTATTATGTGCGTCTGCAGGGAGAAAATAACTTCCAGGCCGGAAATTATGAATTGTCTCCCTCAATGAGTGCAGATGAAATTATTATGGAGCTTCAGGAAGGAACGCTTTATGATGATTATGCAGCTTCTTTCGTTGTGCCTGAAGGTTTCTGGGCGGAGCAGATATATAATCGGATAGCAGAGGAAACGGATATTACGGAGGAGGAACTCCAGGAAACTGCCAGAGATGAGGAATTTCTGGAATTGCTTATAGAAGAGTACAGTATCGTCACCGATGATATTCTGGCAGATGAAATCAGGGAGCCTCTGGAAGGGTATTTGTTTCCAGCGCGTTACGATTTAACGGATGAGGAGTTGTCCGCTGAAGAGGTATTGGAAAAAATGGTCAGCCGGATGGAAAGAGAACTGGAAAGCGCGGCAGAAACTTCTTCCATCAGTTCTTTTCATGAATTTTTAACTAAGGCTTCCATCGTCGAGGGAGAAGCAAGAAACGATGACGAACGACCGGCAATTTCCGGAGTTGTTGAAAACCGGCTCCGGGTTCCTATGCGTCTTCAAATGGATCCAACTGTGCAGTACGCTCATGGGGAACAATTTTCGCGTACACTGATTACTCATACAGAAATAGAATCTCCGTACAACACTTATCACGTGGAGGGTCTTCCTGCCGGTCCGATTAATAATCCTGGATATGCTTCTCTTGAAGCTGTTTCAGACCCGGAGGGACATGACTACCTGTATTTTTTCCATTCTCCCGAGGGGGATGTATATTTCAATGAAACTCTCGATGAACATAATGCTGTTGTCAGCGAATACCGGGAGTAAGGACGAGGTACGGTGCCGGCACCTTTTGACACCGTACTCTTTTTTATGGTAAGCTGTTCCGGTTAAAAACTGCTTACTGCTGAAAAAGGGGCGCAAAAAAGTGGAAATTTCGAAAAAAACAAATGAATATATGGCACGTTTTTTTCCACCGGAAAATGAGCTTATTAAAGAAATGCAGGAATATGCTCTGGAGCAAAATGTCCCTATTATGGACAACGAAGGAATTTACACAATGCTGATGATCCTTGAAATCAACCAGACAGAAAAAATTCTTGAAATCGGTACGGCTATCGGTTATTCTGCTATTCGAATGCTTGAATTCCTTCCGGGGGCTGAGGTTATTTCTCTGGAACGGGATCTGAGCAGGGCAGCCACCGCCAGAGAATACATTCATAAAGCAGGAATGGAAGACCGTTTTCAGCTTATAGAGGGAGATGCTCTCGATGTTTTTACCGAAGTGGAAGCTTCTGCCCCCTATGATGTGCTTTTTATTGATGCAGCAAAAGGTCAGTACGAAAAGTTTTTCCAGCTTTACGAACCGCTCGTAAAAGAAGGAGGACTTATTGTTTCGGACAATGTGCTTTTTAAAGGTTTCGTCACCGGAGAAAACAAACCGGAAAGCAGAAGAATTAAAAAAATGGTGGAACGCATACAGGATTTCAATACAGGTCTTATGAACCATCCACGCTTTCACACTTTTCTGCTCCCGGCTGGAGACGGGCTGCTTGTTTCCCGGAAACAAAAACATGCAGCGGATAACGGGAGATAACTACCGTCTGAAAATATTTGAATTAGGATAGGAAAGGATTTAGGATGATGCATAAAAAACCTATTATTATCGGTGTAGCCGGAGGTTCCGGCTCAGGAAAAACAACAGTGGCGAAGGAAGTTTACAGACAATTTCCTGAGCAGTCAATTCTGATGATAGAACAGGATGCCTACTACAAAGATCAGGCGCACCTTCCTATGGAAGAACGGTTGAAAACGAATTACGATCATCCTCTGGCATTTGATAACGATCTTCTGATCAGGCATCTTCAGAAGCTTAGTGAAGGAACAAGTGTAGAAAAACCGGTATATGATTATCCTAACCACACAAGAGCAGAAGAAGTAATTCCTGTAGAACCGAGAGACGTAATTATTCTTGAAGGTATTATGATTTTGGAGGACGACCGCCTGCGTGATATGATGGATATTAAATTATTCGTCGATACTGACTCAGATATGCGTATCATCCGCAGACTGCTGAGAGACATCAATGAACGGGGACGGACGATTGACTCGGTAATAGATCAATATACATCGGTGGTAAGACCAATGCATCTGCAGTTCATAGAACCGACGAAAAGGTATGCTGATATCATCGTGCCGGAAGGTGGACACAATCACGTGGCGATTGATTTAATGGTTACAAAGATAAAAACTATACTGGAAGCTAAAGCAATGTTATAAAAAATTTGGCATTTATACCAAACTTCTTTATAATAGCATTTGTACAGCAGGAATATTAATCAAATAGCCAGTTATGAAGCGCCCTGACAAGCTTCCTTTTTTAGGAAAGCTGTTGGGCGCTTACCCTATATATGGTGGATTGTTTGATTTTGTAAACGCTGCCTGCATATTTTATCGGAATGAAGGAGAGGAAACATATGACGGATGAAAAACATTTTATGACTGAAGAAGGAAAAGAAAAGCTTGAAAAAGAGGTTGAACTATTAAAAACAGAGCGTCGTAAAGAAGTAGTTGAAAGAATTAAAGTGGCCCGGAGCTTCGGGGATCTTTCCGAAAACTCGGAGTATGACTCTGCCAAGGAAGAACAGGCATTTGTTGAAGGACGCATCCAGCAGCTGGAAACGATGATCCGAAATGCTGAAATTATTGAAGAAGACAAGGATGCTACTACTGTTCAGGTAGGTAAAACTGTTAAATTTAAAGAACTGCCTGATGGGGATGAAGAAGAATATACGATCGTTGGACGTGCAGAAGCTGATCCGGTTGAAGGGAAAATATCCAATGACTCCCCAATGGCTAAAAGCCTTCTCGGGAAAGAACCGGGAGAAGAAGTACTTGTAACAACTCCTGGAGGGGACATGAAGGTGGAAATACTTGAAATATTTTAAAGAGAAACTTGAAGGAGGGCTGCCTGGCAGCGCCTCCTTTCTTTTTTCTCAGTGCTCCAGTACTTTATAGTAAAGCATCCCGTAAAAAATAAAAGCAGAAGCTTGAGTTTGCCTTTAATGATAGACGAAAAACTGAGAGAAGCAATTGCAAAAAAAAGTTGAAAGTCTTTCATAATGTCGAATTTCAAGCCAAAATAGCTTATAATAACGAAAGAGTATGAAAGCAGGCAAGGGAGGATATAATAAAGTGAGTAATAATATTCCACAACGCACCGGACAGAAAAAAAACCGGAAGCTTAACACAGTTTTAAACTTATCGATAGGTATGGTAGCACTCCTCATAGTAGTCGTAAGCATCGGGCTGATTATAGGAGGAGGCTCGGATGAAACGGCAACTGATGGCACAGAAAATATTTCAGTTAACAACAGCTCAGATACCGGCACAAATAATAGTGATAACAGCTTTAACAATAACCTGAATGCCGGAAGAGAAGATGTCGAAAACAACAGCGGCAATTCTGAAAATAATTCTAATGAAGAAAACAACGAAAATAATGATAACAACGGTAACAACGAAAATAACGAAAATAATGATAACAACGGTAACAACGAAAACAATGAAAATAATGAAACCAACGAAAACAATGAAGCACCTGAAGACGGGGAATGGGAGCCAATAGGAACGTCACAGGAGAATTTTTCCCTGAGCTTTGACCGTGGAGGACAGAACTGGAATGAAATGATAGAAGCAATCAGTTACGCCACCGGACTTCCTTCGAATGAAGATGAGCTTAACGTCCACCGGCTCGAAAACGGCGGCGATCAGTATTCAGCTGTAGGAACTGTCAGTGCCTCTGACGGAGATCGTGACCGGCCTTACCGTGTTCACCTGGAGTGGGTTGAGGACGAAGGCTGGAAGCCAGTAAGTGTAGAACGTCTCAATTCCAATCCTTATTAAAAAATCATAAGAAGTTTCCCTCTTAAGTGCAGCTAAACTACACGAACCTGAAACCCTGGCGGATTTTATCCGGCAGGGTTTCAGGCTGTTGATAAAGTATTTTTTATGTATAGATAGACGGTTTCCTGCTTTCTCCTTCCGGCCGGGCCGGCCTCAGCTGATTTCTTTCTAAATGTATCTTTACCTCGGCCTTGATCGCCAAGGAGTCGCCCCTGCAGCTGCAGCAGGGAAATAGGAAGAAATTTTCTGCCAAATCCCCTTATTTAAGCTGTTTTCTTTGATAAAGAGTTGGCTTTCCTACCGGAACTTCGGAGACACCGGAGGGGTTGAGCGCAGTCAGACTACGGCGCAGACCAAACAGCTGAAGACCAGCCCCGCGGCAGGGTAGTGACCCCTAAAAGTTAGAGTTTTTTTATGAAGCGTATTGGAATAAATATTCCAAAATGATAACTTAATCAACAAGCGTACGGTTACCGGCTGCTGCGCTGTTTAAAATGAACAGAAGCTGTTGCGTAGTTTCTGCCTGTTTTAGCGTCTGGGACCATCTGATAAGTTACGTGATAAACTTCCAGGAGCAGATCCGCATTAATATCAATTTTCTGCTGAATTTTTTCTTCAAGCTTCTGGAGATTTTCCGCTTCAAAAAATTCCACTTTATCATGGATTGCATCTGGTCTTAAAATCATAATATACCCTCCTGTTCCAATATAATTTTATCGGAACAGCTCCATAATTTAAATAAGAAGTATAAAACTATTTAAAACTTTATTTCATTCTATTTGTTATCCCTAGTGAAAGGATGAAAAGAAGAAACTTCATTTATGGAGTAGTTTATCTGGTGAAATAAAGGAAAATATCTTCCAGTATTCCAGATACTGCTTGTCTATGTTTTATTTGTAGGTTAAGATAAAAAAATGAAAGAAACCGGCAGGAAGGGATGTTTACATGCGTATTGGAATAATCGGTGCTATGGAGGAAGAAGTAGAGCTGCTGAAGTCGGAATTGAAAAACGTTAGTGAGACTGTGATCGCAGGGTGTGAATTTTACGAAGGAACGCTTCATGGTTTAGACGTAATAGTTGGTAAATCCGGCATTGGGAAAGTAAATGCTGCTGTGAGTACAACACTCCTCAACCAGCTTTTTTACCCGGATTATATTATAAATACCGGTTCAGCCGGAGGGTTTTATAAAAGCCTCAATGTCGGGGATATCGTCGTATCCAGCGAAGTGCGGTACAATGATGTAGATGCCACTGTGTTTGGATATGAATACGGACAGGTCCCCCGCATGCCAGCTTTTTACGAGCCGGATGAATTTTTAGTCGGTGTGGCGAAAGAATGTGCTGGAGAAGTTGGTATTAATTCTGCAGAAGGATTGATTATTTCCGGCGATTCTTTTGTAAGCAGTGTTGAACAGGAGATTTTAATACGCAGCCGATTTGAGAATGCCTATGCGTCAGAAATGGAAGCAGGGGCGATCGCCCAGGTCTGCTATCAGTTTCAATGCCCATTCGTTATTATCCGTTCCCTGTCAGACATTGCGGGACAGGATGCAAAAATTTCCTACGACGAATTTTTAGAAACAGCTTCTGTAAACTCAGCAAAAATGGTGCTGCTCATGCTGGAGGAAATACGCCGCAGAGGCTGACACCGCATACAGAAAGCCCGGCCACTTTAAACCGTGGTCCGGGCTTTTTTCATTTCTTCCAGAACGTGTGTAAGAATACGTGCGGTGAGTCCCCAGATAATATAATTATTATACTGGTAAAAATGTTCGTATATAACCCCAGCACTCCACGGGTAATCTTCGCCATTTGGAATCAGGTGATAGGGAAAACCATCCTCCGGCTGAACAGCGAGCTGAATACGATGCTCGTTAGGTTCCATTTCGAGAAGCTCCTTTAGAGGCACTGAAAAAATCTCTTTCACTTCTCCAGGATTCGGTTCCAGCACAGAACTGTTCTTAATTTCTCCAAGGAAAGGAAAGATCATCGATTTGGATGGGGTAACCATATAATCCAGCTCTCCAGTAATTTCCACTTCTTCCGGAGAAACACCGAGCTCTTCACAGAGTTCTCTTTCTGCGGCGGCTGAGGCACAGCTATCGCTGTCATCAATTTTGCCGCCGGGAAAACAAATTTCTCCCGGCTGTGGGACAAATTCGGAACGAACTTCAAAAATGACGCTTAATTCTCCGTCCTGCAGCGCAAGAGGTACAAAGATGGCGTATCGTCTGTACTGTTCAGAATCAAGCACACCGGCTTTTCGCTGTTTAAAGTAATGATACAGGTTTTCGGGAAGACAGGACAAAAGACGGCCTCCTTTCAGCAGTTACTGACTGTATTGTAGCATGCAGAGACATCTCTGTCCTCTGCGCAGTCTCTCAGCGCAGGTACTCGTCAAACCATCCTGTAAGTTCTTCCAGCCGCCTCCTGCGGAGATATGGTGGTCCGCTGCGCGACAGATCATGGTTTGCTTCCGGAAAGCGTATAAATCTGGTAGAGCGTCCAAGCTTCTTCAGGGAAACAAAAAGCTGTTCTGCCTGTTCAATCGGGCACCTTAAATCTTTTTCGCCATGCATAATCAGTAATGGTGTCTTTATCCGGCTGACATATTTGAGAGGTGAATGTTTCCACAGCGTATCCGGATCGTCGAGAAAGTCCCGGCCAACTTCCCATTCTGTAAAAAAGTAGCCGATATCACTCACTCCGTAGAAACTGATCCAGTTGGATATACATCGCAGCGTAGCAGCCGCTTTAAAGCGGTCTGTATGGGCTGTTATCCAATTGGTCATGAATCCCCCATAGCTGCCTCCGGTGACCCCAAGCTTGTTTTTATCAACTTCGTCAAAGCGGTTAAGAACTTCGTCTGTAAAGCTCATAATGTCTTCGTAGTCCATACCTCCGTAATCCCCTCGTACAGCATTAACAAACTGCTGGCCATAGCCGTGGCTGCCTCGTGGATTGCAGTAAAACACTGTATAACCCCGGGAAGCCAAAAGCTGCATTTCGTGAAAAAACGTGCTGCCATACATCGCATGGGGGCCACCATGAATCTCAAGCAGTCCCTGACCAGCCGAATCATCCGGTCGAATAATCCATCCCTGGAGATCCAGTCCATCTTTTGCCTTAAACCAGATTTCTTCCGGCGAAAACAGCTGAACCTCCTCGTGAAAAATTTCGTGCAGCGAAGTGAGCTGCTTCCAGTCGGGGGCATCGAGGGACGAAATATAGATTTCTCCTGGATCGTCTGGACGACTTATGGCTGCGGCTGCCGTAGCTGTCGGAGAGTGAACAGCAGAAGCAAAGACGTGATGCTTTCCTTCTGTTTTTGGTGTCACGGTACCATCTGTCGTAATTTCATACAAATTAGTACTGCCGTGATAGGAGGCATGAGCATAAACTGCTTTTCCATCCCCCCGCCAATAAGGGCCGGAACTGGAAGAAGCAGATTGAATATCACCGATCATCGTATCGGTAAAGCCAAGGTCGTGTTGCTCTGTTAAACAAGCGGCCTGCACTGATTCCACATCATATATCCAGACTTCACTCTGCGTCGCCCCTTTAAATTCCTGTTCATGCCCAAAAACAGCTATTTTTGTATCGTCCGGGGAAAACGAAGCCTGTGAAAAAGCTCCCTGCATGATTTTCTTATGCTCTCCACTTTTTCTGTTAAAAAGATAAAGGTCGGTTCCAACGGAGGAATCTTCATGTTTATCGGCGAGGTAAAGAATTTGACTGCCTTTTTTGTTCCAGTCAGCCGGTTCCAGATCAAAATTTTCTTCTGTAAGTACGTTTATTTTTTTACTGGAAAGAGATAAAACAGCCAGCTGCCTGCGTTTGTCTGTAAAAAAACCCGCGGCATCTGATTTGTATTTTAACGAGTCTATTATTAGAGGCTCTGGTGTTTTTGATTCTTCCTCAAAAACGGCAGGGTCTCCGCCGGGTACAAGTGGAGTTGAGAACAGGATTTCGGAAGACTCTTCGTTCCATCTTGGACGATATGCCCCTTCAGGAAGGTCCGTTAACTGTTCTGCTTCTCCACCGTCTACTGCAAACAAAAAAAGCTGCGGCTTATCACCGGCACTTTTTGTCCCGCTGAAAATAAGCCATTTTCCATCCGGCGAATACTGGGGACTACCTGCTGTGCCGTTTCCAAATGTCCACTGTACTGACGAGGAGGAAGAGGTGTCCTGCACAAAGAGGTGGGAGCAGTAGTCATCCCCTGTTATTTTTTTTCGTACGAAGGCGAGCTTTTTCCCGTCAGGGGAAAAGACCAGATCCTGAATCATATGCAGTCTTTCCAAATCGGTAATTGTTACTGTCCGTTTATTCATCAAATGCCTCCTTGAAATTGAATTATATTCATCGTAGCAGAAATATTCGGGAAACGAAATATGAACAGTTTGCTCCAGGGCAAATTATTTTCCTTTACAACAAACATTTTAATAATTATAATTAAGGAAATGTTTCCTTAGTGAAACAATTATAACCAGAGTAAAAATGTATTGTGAGAAGTGGAGGGAAATGTATATGAAAAAAATATTATATTTATCGGGCCTGTCGCTCTTCCTGCTTTCGGCGTGCGGAAGTAATAATGAGGAAGCAGAAGGCGGAAATGAAAATAACGACGGTGGGGGTCTTTATGTGACAGCCAGTTTTTCTGTGCTGGCAGATATGACCGAGGCTGTTCTTGGAGAACGGGGCGAAGTTGATTATATTGTTCCGGTCGGAGAAGAGCCCCATGAATACGAACCTGTGCCGAGCGATTTCAGGAAAGTAAACGAATCGGCTGTATTTTACACGAACGGTTTAAATCTTGAAGAGTGGCTGGAGCGGATAATGGATAATGCAGCAGATACGGAAATCATTGAAATGTCAGAAGGAATTGAGCCGATTCCGCTGGAAGGAGAAGAGGCTCCTGATCCCCATGCCTGGCTGAGTCCGAAAAATGCAGAGTATTATATTGATAATATTACAGCCGACCTTTCAGAAAGAGATCCGGAAGGTGCAGAAATATTCGAAGAAAACGCTGAAAATTATAAACAGCAGATAGAAGAGCTTACAGCTGAAATCGAAGAAGGCACAGAGAGAATTGAGGAAGATCATCGTATGATCATTGTCAGTGAAAATGCCTTTAAATATTTTGCGGAAGATTTCGGATTTGACTCCGATGGAATATGGGAAATGAATTCTCATGAGGAAGGAACGAGCGGACAGATCAATCGTATTATAAATGTCATTCAGGAGAGAGAAGTCCCGGCTGTATTTGTGGAGTCGACTGTTGATCCACGTTATATGGAAACGGTGGCAGACAACTCCGGAGTGGGAATTGCGGGAGAAGTATATACTGATGCAATAGGAGAAGAAGGAAGCGAAGCAGCTTCGTATATAGACATGATGAGACATAATGCTGAAACCTTTATAGAAGGTTTAAGCCGAAATGAAGCAGACTAATTGTTTTCTTATGATTTTATTGATAAAATATTTGAAGAAAAGCTGTAAAAGAGGTGAAATCATGCAGATTACTGAAAAAGCAAAGCAGTATATTACTGATATTATGAAAGAACACGAAGCTTCCAACATTAAAATCTTCACAGCAGGTATGGGCTGAGGAGGTCCTCAGCTTGGACTGGCGCTGGATGCGCCGGCAGAAGAAGATATTGTGGAAGAAATTAACGGGCTCCAGGTCGCGTTCGACCGGATTGCCCACGAACAGTCTGGAAACCTGGAACTCGCTTTCCAGCAGACAGATGACGGCGGCGGCCTTGTCATGAATAATGGCAGCAGCGACTGCTGCTAAAGCTGGAGGGTTAAATCCTTTCCCGTTCAAAAAAGCCTTCATAACACTGTGTGTTATGAAGGCTTTTTTATCAGGCTGTTGATAAAGTTTTTTATGTGCAGGTATCCAGTTCCCTGCTTTCGACTTCCGGTAAGCTCATGCTGGATACGAAGGCGGACGTCCCTTCCACCCATATTATTTTTCAATGCAGCCAAAACTTAATAAAAGGAGAAGATAAAGTGAAACTGGAATTTTTAAAATGTCACGGTTCAGGCAATGATTTTATAATTATCGATGAATGGAATAACGATTATTCATTTACAGAAGAAGAAAGGGAAGAGCTCGCGGTCCAGCTGAGCCGCCGGGGTGGACCGATAGGATCAGATGGCATTCTTTTTGTAATGAGCAGTGCAGCGGCTGACGTGAGGATGCGCATGTTTAATTCCGACGGGAGTGAAGCAGAAATGTGCGGAAATGGACTGCGCTGTGCAGCCAGATATGCCATTGACCGTACCGGTAAAAAAGAACTCGTATTTGAAACGATGAAAGCAGATCTGCCGGTGGCGGAAGTTCCGGAAATCTATGAAGGGATCCGCACTTTTGAAGTGGCAATTGAACCTGTTTCATTCGATCCCGCCTCCCTTCCAATGCTCACGAAGAAAGCTGAATGGATAAACACTCCTATTCCGGAAATTCATGAAGATATATCCTTCACTGCTTTGAGTGTTCCTAATCCACATCTTGCAGCAGTAGTTAATAATGTGGACGACCCCGTAGTTCAGTCTTCGGGAGAAAGCGCGAACGACTGCAGGCAGCTTTTTCCGAACGGCACAAATGTAAGCTTCATAAAAATTCTCGCAGATCAAAAAATCTTTGTCCGGACTTATGAACGGGGCGTGGGATTGACGAATGCCTGCGGGACGGCTATGTCAGCTTCCACCCTTGTGTCCTGCATTCTCGGAGATCAGCCGTTCAATAAAGTTATTACTGTCTATAATCCGGGAGGTATGGTGCAGACAGTTGTGAATAAAAAAGACGAAAGCTTCTATATCAAGCTGCGTGGAAATGCCACTTATGAATTTGAAGGAACCGTTTTCCTCGATCTGGAGAATCCATCGGGTACGAGTGTACTGAATAAAAAAGATTTTCCGGAAGAAAAAAGACTTTACGAAAAAATGGCACACTATGCCGCTGAAAGTGGTGTCCAGGCCCACTGAGGATAAATACTCTATCAGAAAACATTGCGGGCTGATGTTAGAGTATCCTTCAGCATACAGGGCATTCAATCGACAGGGCAGCTTATTTTAATAAAGTTATCGTCTAGAATAGTTATTCCAGTCAGTGTATAAGCTCCATCTCTTACCGAGCCTTCCATGGGGCTGGCCTTCATCTGTTTGACCTGCGCCGTGGTCAGACTGCGCTGAAATCCCACCGGCGTCTCCGCCGTTACGGAGGAAAGCCAACTCTTTATCAAAGAAAACGGTTTAAATAAGGAGGTTTATCATGGTCGATAACTTCTTCCTATTTCCCTGCTGCAGCCGCAGGGCGACTCCCGGGCGATCAAGGACGAGGCGAAGATCCGTTTAGAAAGAAATCAGCTGAGTCCGGCCCGCCCGGAAAGCGTCCCTGGAAGGCACAAGCAGGAAACCGTCTATCCATACATAAAAAACATTTTATCAACAGCCTCTCAGGCCTGCCGGTAAATTCGGCAGGCCTGACCTTTATCAACACGTTATTAATAAAAATCTCCACTTTTGAAACCACTAATAAATCTTTACACTTTATTCATTTCAGCAGGTTTAGGACCTTTGCGGATGCCCCGGTCAAGATTATTGATCAGGTCCATTTCACTGTCTGAAAGTTCGAAATCAAAAACATCAATATTTTCTTTAATTCGTTCGGGAGTAACTGATTTAGGAATAACGATGGAATCGTTCTGCAGATGCCAGCGGAGTATAACCTGGGCACCAGTTTTCGAATGATCATCTGCAATGGACTGAATGACAGGGTGATTCAGAACTTCACCACCCTGCATGAGTGGACTCCAAGCTTCTATAAATATATCGTTACTCCGGCAGAAATCCTTCAGTTCATTCTGAGCCAGAAAAGGATGACATTCCACCTGATTGACTGCCGGTGTCACGCTGCACTCCTCCAGCAGTCTTTCAAGGTGGTTCTGATCAAAGTTGCACACCCCGATGGCTTTTACACGGCCGAGTTCATACAGTTTTTCCATTGCCTGGTATGTCTCCACATAGTTATCGTGTTCGGGCACCGGCCAATGGATTAAATACATATCCACATAGTCAAGTCCGAGACGCTCCAGACTGGCTTCAAAAGCTTTAATCGTATTGTCATAGCCCTGGTCGGCATTCCACACCTTGGTAGTTATAAACATTTCTTCGCGAGGCACATCAATTGCTTTAAGAGCTCTTCCGACCCCTTCTTCATTTTTATAGATCATCGCCGTGTCAATAGAACGGTACCCTGTTTTTACTGCATTTTTTACCGCTTTCTCGGCTTCGTCGTTTTCAACCTGCCATACGCCGAAGCCGAGCTTCGGCATAGTCAGACCATTATTCAAAGTAACATATTCCATGAAGACGCCTCCTGAATTATAAAATAACTATTATGTTTCTGCCTGAACAACACTGTCAACGGCCACTCTTCTTACAGGAAATTTTGTTTTCTGTATTATGGACATACCGTTACGGTGTTTAACAGCTGACCATATATACAGCTTTTAAATACAAATCCCTGCATTATACCTAATAGACCTTTTTTGTGAAAAAGAAACATTTATTTTGCGTTTTTTATTGTATCATAAATTTTTTAACGCAAAGAAGCTGCCGGAGTCTGTTAATTATAGAAAATCAAAAATATGATAAAATAAATAGAGGTATTTCAGAAGGAGGAAGAATTATGATTTTTATTGATAACGAAAATATAACCGATCCGGGAATTAATCTCGCTCTCGAGGAATACGCCCTGAAGCAGCTTCCTGCGGATCAGACGTACCTGCTTTTTTACGTCAACGAACCATGCATTATTATAGGAAAAAATCAAAATACTCATCAGGAAATCAATAAAAAATTTGTGGAGGAAAATGGAGTGAAAGTTGTGCGCCGGTTATCCGGTGGGGGAGCAGTATACCAGGACCTCGGTAATTTAAGCTTTAGCTTTTTAACTAAGGACGATGGAAACAGCTTCTCCAATTATGCGAAGTTTACCCGTCCTGTGATCGAGGCACTCCAGGAACTCGGCGTGAATGCTGAGTTGAGCGGACGGAATGATATTCAGGTGGGAGAACGAAAAATCTCCGGAAACGCCCAGTATTCCACGAAAGGTAAGATGTTCAGCCACGGCACACTGCTCGTCGATGTGAAAATGGAGAATATTGTGGACTCACTTAACGTCAACGAAGAAAAAATCCGTTCTAAAGGAATTAAATCTGTCCGTGCCAGAGTGGCAAATATAAACGAACTTATCGAAAAAGATATCGACGTGGAAGAGCTGAAACAAATTATTCTCAGCTATATTTTCAAGGAGGGGGATATTCCGGTAAAAAGATTCACTCCGGAAGAATGGAAAGAAATTGAAGAGCTCGCAGAAGAAAGATATAAAAATTGGGAGTGGAACTACGGAAGATCTCCGAAGTTCGATCTTCAGCGTTCCAAAAGATTTGAAGGAGCAGGGACCATCGATGTGCGGCTGAATGTTTCCAAAGGAAAAATTACGGAAAGTAAAATATTCGGGGATTTTTTCGGTGTCGGAGATGTTAAAGAAATTGAACAGCGTCTGACCGGAACAAGATATGAAAAAAATGCGATTCATCGGGCACTGGAAGATATTGATCCTTCTTATTATTTTGGCCCCGTAGAGAAGGAAAGCCTCGTTGAACTCATTTATTAATGTTTTTCTTTCTGTTGTAAAGAGCTGTCTGTTTCCGTCACGGCAGCAGGAGAAACCATAATCAAAAAAAAGCTGTCCATCAGTCGAAATTTTCGACGTGAACAGCTTTTTTGGCTTCCCGGATATATTTAAGCCTGCTGATCCACAGCGGCAGCAAGAGCTACATGGACCATTTCATTAAATGTTTCCTGACGCTCCTGCGAAGACGTTTCTTCACCAGTGAGAATATGGTCACTTACAGTGAGAACAGACAGAGCCTGCACGTTGAAACGGGCTGCAATTGTATACAGGGCGGACGTTTCCATTTCCACTGCCAGCACCTGATGACGGGCAAGCATCGGGATAAGGTTTTCGTCCTCATTATAAAATACATCGCTCGTAAAGACATTTCCTACATTTACCTGAAGCCCCTGGGCCACTGCTCCGTCGTAGGCTTTTTTAAGAAGGCTAAAATCAGCGGTAGGGGCGAAATCGATACCGTTGAAATACTGTTTGTTAACGCCGGAGTTGCTTGTAGCACTCATCGCAATAATAACGTCACGCACTTTAACATCTTTTTGAATCGCACCGCACGTGCCTACGCGGATCAGCTTTTTAACGTTGTAGCTGTTAATTAGTTCATGGGCATAAATTGAGATTGAAGGAACTCCCATACCTGTACCCTGTACAGACACACGCTCTCCTTTATAAGTACCGGTAAACCCATACATTCCCCGTACATCATTGTATTGTGTTACATCTTCAAGAAAGTTGTCAGCAATAAATTTGGCCCGCAGGGGATCGCCGGGAAGCAGAATAGCCTCTGCAATTTCTCCTTGTTCGGCTCCGATATGTACACTCATTTTTTGTTCATCTCCTCATTCATAAGACTTCTTTATAAATCTAACACAGCAGGGGCCGGCATGCCAAGCAGCCAGCGGAAAGTTTTAAGAATCCTGCCTCCGGAACGGGCTCTTTAAATACTGGAAGCTTGAATAGGGGGAGGCTTCAATAAAATATTAGCTCTGTTAAAGCTTTAACAGAGTCAAAATATTAAAAGTTCCAGTGCTTTCACTTCGTAATGCAGTTTCTATTCTCCGCTGTCAAGCACCCGCTCTATACGTCTGCGCAGCATTTTTATACCACGTCCGCCTTTTTGGAAGTGACGCAGCCTGCCTCGGCTGTCAAAAACGTAATAGGCAGGGACCTTTGGGATTTCAAAAGAGTCAGCCAGCACCCCTTGATTATCTAAAGCTACAGGCTGGATTATATTCAGGTTTGCGACCGCTTCTTTAATAACAGATAGATTAATATCTTCTTTCAGAAGGGGAACATGGACTGCAATAATTTCCAGGTCTCTCTCAAAATCATCCCGGATTTTATTTAATTCAGGGATGGCTTCCATACAGTGAGGACAGCTGACAGACCAGAAATGAATCAATACTGGTTTCTGTGCTGCAGGTTCTTCTTTCTCATCTGAATTGAGCCAGCCCGAAACACCTGCAAGTTCAGGCATTGTTGCATGCAGATTCATAATTCCGCCCCCTTACCTTAACTTGGTAAAAAAAGATGTTTATCCCGGAGCATCTGAATGTACCCAATGAACTTCCGCTGAGTAAGTTTGTTATGTTCTTTCCTTTAGATAGAAAAACGATTATGTCCGAATGCCAAAACAACCTTACTGTTTTCACATAAGAACACATTATCAAATGCACATTCTAATACTATTTGCTGAAAGAAAGATCTGAAATGAAATCGAGCAGCTCCGTTTTTGTTGTTTCCGGACATTCTAATTTTTTTATATCCGCCTCAAAAAGTATTTTGGAAAAAGCCGGTCCGGACCGGTAGCCTGCCTGAATTAAATCTTTTCCTGTCAGCCAGTCCGAAGTTGTTTCCCTGCGGTAAAGATAACGGGTTATTTTCTGCAGAAGTTTTTTAGGTGCGAATGCTGCTGCAAATGGAAGAATAATGTGAACCGGAACGTGAACGAAAGTTTTATGGAGGGAGGCGGTGTCTGTATAGTTCCACTCCTGAAGCCGGTTCTCCTGAAGCCACTGGACCCAGGTCAGGGAAGTTTTTTCATCCTGTTTATTCAGGGAGTAAGCAGGAAGCTCCTGTACGGCTTCCAGTTTAGGCGGAAGAAACTGCAGCCAGTATCCGATCCATATGCTGGATGGAAAACTGCAGCCGCATTTTTTAAATAACGTTTCATATCTGCTTAGTCTTCGGACCCGGAGGGAAGTAAGCGTATGGGCAGCAGTTTCTTTAAAAAGAGCACTTCCTGCTGAAAAAGCAATAAGCCGCTCGGTCCCTTTACGGGGATCTGAATTTAAAAACAGCCGGGACAGTTCGTCTGAAAGGCGTGCATAGGAAACGGACCCGAGAAGGTGCATATTTTCCTCAGCGAGGAATTTCGTCTGAGGTTCCATTCGGAAGCCAAAACGCGATTCAAAGCGCAGTGCGCGAAGAATTCTTGTAGGATCTTCCACAAAACTTAAATTATAAAGTACCTTTAACCTTTTTGCATAAATATCCTTCAACCCGTTGAAATAATCTGTCAGTTCGCCATACGTTTCCCGGTTAATAGAAACAGCCAGTGTATTAACAGTGAAGTCTCTTCTGTACAGATCCTCCTTGATTGTAGAAGGTTCCACATTTGGAAGAGCGGCGGGGAAATCGTAATATTCCGTTCTGGCACTTGTAAGATCAATTTTATAGCCTCCGGGGTGAGACCACGTGGCAGTCCGGAAAATATCATGGGAGCGGAGCTTCCCACCGTATTCTTCTACAAGCTTTTCTCCTGCATTCACCGCGTCTCCTTCAACTACAATATCAAGATCCTCGTTCGGGATATTTAAGAACATATCCCGAACAATACCGCCGATTAAAAAAGCTTTTACTTCCAGTTCGTCGCATTTTTTCTGGACTTTCTTCAAAAGTTCCACAAGTCCGGGAGGAAAACTGTGTTCCATCGTTTTGGCTACCTGTCTTTTTACCGGAGAGGAAAATTCTTCCGGACGGTCATATACAGAAAAACCGTGCATCGCCTGAATAACATCCGTCCGTGAAACGATTCCAATCATCTCTCCTTCGTTTAGTACGGGAAGCCGGCCGATCTGTTCATCCATCATCATCGTGCGTATGGATTCCAGGCGGGCATCTTCGGTAATCCAAAAAGGATCGTGCTGCATAAATCCTTTGACAGGTGCATGACCAAGGCCGTGATGAAGGGCTTTGTCGATATCCCTCCGTGAAATGATACCAGTCAGTCTGCCGTGGTCGGCAACAGGGAATCCGCTGTGTCCGTAACGATAGAGCATTTTCGAAGCCGTTTCCACTGCTGTTTCCGGAGCGATAACACGGACGGGAGAAGTCATGATGTCCCGGGCTGTAAGAGCTGGAAGGACAGCTTTAGGGAGTGTTTCCTCAATTATTCCACGCACGTCGTGAAGGTGTTTATCTTTCAGAGTGGCGGAAGCTGCCTGAGGGTGTCCGCCTCCGCCAAGCTTTTTTACAACAGGTCTGAAATCGATGTGCTCGGTCTGGGCACGGCACGTTACGAAAATTTTCCGACCCATTCTCACTACGGCAATGACTCCATCGAGTCCTGAAATCTGAAGCAGCTTTCTCGTAATATGAGCCAGGTGTCCGGTATATTCGTCCTGTTCAAGAAAGGAAGTCATTATTTCCATTCCGTGAACAGTGTGTATATCACTCTCTTCGAGCAGTTTTTGGAAGAGGTGCTGCTGACTTTGGGTCAGGGGCACCTCCCGGAACTGATCTACTACCTTGAGGTTGGCTCCCTGGGTGAGAAAGTAGGCTCCTGCCTGAAGATCTCTCGGTGTTGTTCCTGGAAGTGTAAAGGAATCTGTATCTGAATAAAGACCAAGTGCAAAAACAGTAGCCTCGAGCGGTGTAACAGAGAATTTTTCGGCCTGCAGTTTTTCGCTCAGAAGTGTAATTGTGGCTCCGACGCCCTCGCAGTGGTAGGTCAGAATATTTTTCATCGGAGGCTCCTGGTCTGTATGATGATCGTATATATGGACGGGGAGGCTGTAAAGATATTCGGGCAGCTGCCTGTCAATAAGTGATGTATCTACGAGAATGACTTCAGTCACCTCTTCCCAGGAACACTCATTCGGCCGCAGGAAAGGGAAAATGTTTTTGTAAATAGTTATAAAGTGTTCTACTTCAGAAGTCGTTCTCGAAGGCAGCACTGCGGAGGCATCAGGAAAAAGCTTGCCTGCAGCAATCATAGAGGCAAGTGCATCAAAGTCCAGGTTGTTGTGGGAAAGTATGACCTGCATAGTTTTTCTCCTTTCGCCGGCCGTCGTGCTGTTCCGGAGAGACCGGAAATTCACAAAGAGGCAGACAGTTTATTTTATAACGTTTTTTTCTGGTATAATGAATTCCGCAGACATATAAAATACTTTTCCATAAGGTTATACTGTCTTCAGTATAAAACAAATAGTGAGAGAGATAAATGAGGTGCCGGTTATGAAAAAAGAAACATATCGTCTGCTGATGGATCTATCACACAATCCTTTCTATGCCTTCCTTTTAAAAAAGGCGGCAGAAAGCGGTGCGAGCAGATATTTAATTGGATCATTTGCAGATACGTTCAACGTAAATAAGACAGAACTCGCAGAGGAGCTTAAACAATACGGCTCCCTTCAGGAATTCTTTATGAGAGAGCTGAAACCGGGATCACGTCCTGTATCCCAGCTGGAAAAATCAGTGGTGAGCCCTGTGGATGGAGTATTGACAGCATGCGGAGAATTAACTGCGGATGATCACTTTTCAGTAAAAGGCAAACAGCACAGCCTGGCTTCGCTGCTTCGTCTGGAAAATAAGGTGGAAAAATACGCCGGAGGAACGTACGGCGTATTTTACCTCTCACCGAAGGAATATCACCGGATTCACAGCCCGGCTGATGGGAAAGTTACTGCAAGGTGGGCTTTGGGGGATTATTCTGAACCGGTTAATGACCTGGCTTTTCAATTTGGGGTCCAGCCCCTTGCATCAAACTACCGTCTTATAACGGAGATGGATACACCCGGCGGCAGGCTTGCAGTTGTTAAAGTCGGAGCTTTGAACGTAAACAGCGTTCACTATACGCACACGCGAAAGGAATTAACAAAAGGAGAGGAGTTTGCTTCCTTCGGTTTTGGGTCTAGCGTTATCCTGCTCGCTGAGCCGGGCGCTATGAAATGGAGCAGAGAGGAAGGCGACTTTCTCAAGCAGGGGGAAGCAGCCGGATTTTTTAAAAACATTAATAAATAAAACAAGTGAAGCGGGGGATGCAGATCTCCCGCTTTTTTTCCATTGTGCCGGATGAGAAAGCCTCTTGCTGATACCGCCTTTGCTCCCTGAAGTCGGAAGCCATTCATTGTATGCCGCACTTATTTTACGAAAAGGCTCTGTTAAAGCTCCATGTTGTTTTAGAAGGCTGCCTGCGGCTCTTTACACCTGCCGCGCACGCGGCTGTCCTTCCGTCCGGGAGGATCTTCCCGCTTTCTTTTTCCGCAGGCGTCT
>REBZ01000188.1 GCA_007692495.1 Alkalicoccus sp. | reverse complement strand
TCTTTGTTGTATACTTTTTACAGATGCTGGGGGGATTTATTTATGAAGCAGAAGCTGAAAATCGTCTATGAAATTATGCTTATACTGCTTATTTTATGGTCGGCTTCCACCGTGTTTTACGAATTCAATTTAGTGTTACTCGATCACCTCGTCTGGATCGTGCTGCTGACGGATGTACTCGTCCGGTTTTTTATGGCACGGGATAAAATAGATTTTGTTAAGCGCAACCCGTTTGATTTTATTGCAGCGATTCCGCTCGATTCCATCTTTCAGTTTGCCCGGCTCGTGCGGCTGTTCCGACTGATCCGGATTGCGCTATTGCTGAAGAGGACGCCGATTTATTCGATTCTGCAGACGAACGGACTGATCAAAACGCTCGCTGCTGTCGGTATTCTCATCTTTCTGTCGGCGATCCCGATTACCTACCTGGAAACAGATGTGGAGACATTCATGGACGGTGTGTGGTGGGCGATTGTGACCGCGACCACTGTTGGTTACGGGGACATTGCCCCGGTCACCGCGACAGGCCGTACGATTGCTCTCGTGCTGATGATATTTGGTATCGGCCTTATCGGGATGGTGACAAGCTCGATTGCCACATATTTTTTGGAGAAAAAAGAAAACCGTACCGAAAACGATACAGTTGAGTTTCTTCGCAGCCAGCTCAGTCACTACGAAACGCTCACCCCGCACGACTACGACCGGCTTTTATTCATGCTGCAGTCGTTAAAAGAAGAGCAGACCGAAGCGGGGCGCGATCCTGCGGACAAGCCGCACCACGGAATCGATTAAGGCTTGTTACTTTAAGGAAGGATGGGTATTTTTAATCTGCTCGAAATGGTGGCAGTCGTGGTCAGCCAGCCCCTTCAAATATTCATACAGTGAAAGTTTCGCTGATCCAATATAAAACTGTTTTTCCCATAGTTCATCCGGGATTTTCAGAATCTCCTCATAGAGTTCTTTTCTCGTTAAGATAAATTTATTTAATGTATCCCGCATGCTTTCTTCCCTGCTCGATGCCGCTGATTCCAAGTTTATTTTTTGAGCGTCAGGCCCTTTGGGAAGCTCTTCATCTGAGAACAAATAAGGTAAACGATGTTTAATAACAAACTCATCCCAAGGTTTAAAATGGCCAATGATCTCTGCTATTGTCCACTTCCCTTCTTCAATGGGCGTTCTCCATTGATCTTCACTGAGAATACTCAATGATTTCACAAATTTCATTGCGTTTATTTGGTGATCTAAAATTTCTTTCTTATACGTGTTCATCCTGTTCCCTCCCTTTCAGACAATTGATTTAACCTCATAAAAATAATTTGTCTGCCTACCGTTGGAAAATCATTTTAATAAATGAGCTGATTTTCTACAAATTGTTTTTTATCACGTAATAGTAACAGCCGGAATTAAGTACCGGACGTTCTCTACTGACAGTATACTTGATCGACATTATCATACGGTATTTCAGCAAAAATAATAGTGTCTATCGAGTTGAACAAGGAATATAATGGAATTAAGTAATCATAATACATGTGAGGGTTCTATATCATTTTAAGGCCGAATAAGCCTCTATTCCCCTTTCCCCGCTGCCTTTACAGAGAGGAGTGAATACATTGAGAATGCTGTGTATCTGCTTCGTTGTATTATTTGTTCTCCTGTCTGGCGTCAACCTGCAGCCGGCCGCCGCTTCGTCACATTCTCTTGATACCACTGAGCTGGAATTTTTTCTGGACAGCGTAGTGGAAAATCAGATGGAAGAACGGCAGATTCCCAACCTTACCCTTTCTGTCGTGTCGGGAGGAGCAGTCGTTTCGGTCAGAGGATACGGCACGGCGGATATGGATGAGGGAACCGCTGTCGACCCGGAAACAACATTGTTCCGAATCGGCTCGACTTCCAAGCTGTTTACGTGGACCGCTGTCATGCAGCTTGTGGAAGAAGGAGAGCTCGACCTCGATACGGATATTAATGAATACGTCGATTTCGACATTCCGTCCCGCCTGGAACATGGATGGAACCGCGGGGAGCTTGAGCCCATTACGCTCAGGCATCTTATGTCCCACACACCAGGATTTGAGGATTATATGACCGGAACCTTTGCCATCTCGGAAGACAACCTCCTCCCCCTCGACAAGTATGTCCGGGAAGAGCGTCCTGCAAGGGTTTTCCCTCCCGGTGAGGTGCCTGCCTACTCCAACTACGGCACCGCACTCGCCGGTTATATTGTCGAAGTGGTTTCCGGTATGCCCTATGCCGCATATGTTGAAGAAAATATTTATGATTCTCTCGGTATGGAAAACAGTTCATTCCGCCAGCCGCTGCCTGCTGATCTGGCGGAAAACATGTCTACGCCTTATCGCTATATGGACCAGGAGTTTCAGGAGGCAGAATTTGAGTACATGCAGGAACCCTCAGGCAGCATGAGCTCAAGCGCTTCGGACATGGCCCGTTTTATGCTCGCCTACCTGCAGGAAGGAGAGCTTGACGGGGAAAGAATCTTAGAAGAGGCCACGGTAAATGAAATGTTTACAGAACAGTTTACAGTCGATTCCCGGCTGGACGGCACTGCCCACGGATTCATCAAAACAACGTTCAACGGCCGGGACGTCTTTCATCATCCCGGCGGCACGATGCTGTACGATACAGGGCTGTATTTAATTCCGGAAGAAGACACAGGTTTTTTCATATCCCACAGCGGCGGCAGCTACCTCGCCAATATAGAAATATTCCAGCAGTTCATGGACCAGTATTTTCCCGGGGAAGGAATCACTGCACCTGAAGCTCCGGCTGATATGGCAGAAAGGGCGGAAGCGTTTACTGGGGAATACCAGCAGAACCGGCGGTCATTCACGACGGTTGATAAGTTTTTAAGTCTTACACTCGGCGTCATCCATGTGGATACTGATGAAGAAGGATTTTTATCCGTGACCCACCTTGGGGAAACAAACCAATTCACAGAGATCGAGCCCGGGGTGTATTTTAATTTAAGAGAAGGCAGAACGCAGGACTACGGCGGTGATTTCCGGACGATTGTTTTTTCCACTGATCCGCTGGGAAAAACGATGTTCCTGACAGACGGCCCGATGAGCTATTCGAAAGCAGCTTGGTATGAAACGTTCGGTGTTATTTTTCTGTCTTTAATTGCTTCTGTTGTTTTCATTATCGGAAGCCTGGCTTACTGGGGGATCAAAACACTAATTTTAAAACGGAGAGGGAAAACGGTGACGCATACGGAAAATAAAGGGGCTCTCTGGGCAAGGAGAACTGCGGTCGTACAGGGAATCCTTACTTTTGTCTTTTTGATCCAGTTTCTTATGGAAAGCGATGCCGATCCGTTGTACGGTTTTCCGCGATCCGCTTTTTCCCCGCCTCCCGCGTGGGTGCAGCTGCTTGACGCCGCTGTTTCCTACGGTATGGTGCTGTTCGGCCTGGCGATTGCCGTGTTTTCCATTATCGCGTGGTGGAAAGCCTACTGGACTGCTGCGGGAAGAATCCACTACACCGTGTTTGCGGCGGCGTGTCTTATTCTCGCCTGGATCTTTTATTTCTTTCAAGTCCTTTAGGAAATATTCAAATCAGGAAGAGAGTCCTGGAAATCTCATAGAGCCAAACGTCATCGGAAAAACTCTCGTACCGGTTTTCAACGTATCAACCGAACCTTTCCGAAAAAACACTTCTCCTGAAACCAGGAGGAGTGTTTTTCTTTCACGTTGAGTTTTTTCCAGAAGGTTTTCTTTTTTGCTATGTTCGCTGTTCTTACGTAAGGAAAGGGAATACGCTTTTCTGCCTGTTTGGCACAGAGGGTTCATCTGTTGAAAATGCCGATAGAACGGGCTTTAAATAGATAAAGTCTGCTGGTTTAATTTAGGTTTATTAAAATTAAAAACTTGTTTCCTTCAAGTTTACGTAAGAGCCAAACTCCTTGCTGATATAAGACGCGGTTCCTCCACCGGCCTGTTCATGTAACACGAGCGGAAACGCGTTACATTCTTCATCCATCGACATCGACAAGGCGGATGACAAACTCCGTCGCGACCACAGAGGAAATCGCCATGACGACTGCAAGCGACAGAACGCCAAGATTTGTCCAGATAAAAACTTTTCTTTTGGACGCTCCAACAGACGCCATCGTCGTCGCCCCCATCTGACTGCTTACTAAAATGGAGGAGAAAAAACATACGCCGATCACGCCAAACCGGTCGAACGTTTTTTTCATTCTTGGAGACATCCCCCCCGTTTTCCGCTCTTTTTTTTGAAATTTCCTGCTGAATTTATGATAAAGTTTCCTTATTCCCCCTCCAAAATAAATGAACAGAAGAACGCTTATACAATTTCCGAGAAAAGCAGTAAAAAGGGAAAGTACAGGAGAAAGGTTGAAAACGATAATAGCTGTCGGTATCGTAATAAACACTTCAAAAAAAGGAACGGTGCTTACTAAAAAGATCATTACATATTGAAGAAAAACGTTATCCATACAGCACCACTCCTTTTTTGAGTCAATTGACCTAATAAAATCTTAATCTATTCTGCCGAAAAACACAAGGAGGAGCTTTTATGCCGAAAAAAATCGATCCCGAAGAGCGGAAAATGCACATTTTTGAAGCGGCCTGCCGCGTCATCTACCAGCATGGATTCGAAAAAACAACACTGCGGGAAATTGCCAGAGAAGCCGGGCTGTCCCTGAGCTCTGTGCAGCACTTTTTCCCAAAGCAGAAAGCTATTTATATGTATGCGATGGACGTCATTCTTGATAAATACAGGGCGCGGATGAAAAGAGCTTCCCGGGTAGGGGAAAACGGCTATGAAAATGCCGTCCAGCAGATTAAACAGATTGTCCATGCAAGTACCGAGGAAGAAAGAATGGAAAATGACATTTGGGTGAAGTTTTCCATGATGGCCGTCATGAACGCTGATTATATGGAGAAAAAAGATAAATTACGCGAAATAAACGTGGAGTATGCCGAAAGCGTATTGGATATGCTTCAGATGGAAGGATATATTAAAGATTCGAGCCGCCTGCAGGAACAGACGAATTCGCTCATTGTATTTCTGCACGGGCTCGTCTTTGAGTCTGTGATTTACCGGACGCTTTATGACGAGACCGTCGTGGAAAGAGAAATCCGCGGGTATTTGGCGAAGATATGTGCAGAGAAAAAATGATTTGTTGATTTTTATAAGATCGTAACAAATAAAAGACACAGTCTGAAAACTATGCGCGGTTCCCGGCTCTGCAGGGAGATGTGGATTTTCCGCCCGGTTTTATTAACAACATCAAAAAGGCGGGAAGGCGCACTGCCTCCCCGCCCGATCTTCACAAAGACCGGTTCTTCCTTTTTTACTTTTACAC
>REBZ01000104.1 GCA_007692495.1 Alkalicoccus sp. | reverse complement strand
AGGCCCCTCCAGTTCAAAACCAGAGGGGCCGGCCGCTTATTTATTTTTCAATAATACCTGCATACGAGATAAGACTGGAAATGTTGTGCTGCGTGTAATCGTTTCGCAGCTCATAGTTTTTTAATCCGGCATGAAAAGCACCAAGACAGAGCCGCTTATTCATGTAGTAGAGCACGGATTCCGGACGGAGCTGCATTTGGAGCTGGAACTTGATTCCTTCATGAATACCAGCTTTGTAGGCAGCAGCTTTTTCTTCGTAACCGTTATCCATCGCCAGACGGTAGGCTGCCCCGAGACCTTCGCTGCGGCAGGCAGTCGGCGTGGATCTTGGTGTGCCGGGCTGTTTATAGGAACCGAGCCATTCGCGCTTGTAATCTTTTGTATCGAGACGCTGGGCGTGGACCATCGCATCTGCCACAAAAAATGAATGTTTTAAGTACATTTCCTTTGGGCGTTCACGGTAAAGTTCGTTTAGTCCATATAGCAGCCAGTGATCATGTGCAATTGTGTCGATCGTTTCTTTTTTGTCCCGGTCTGTAATAAGATAGTTGGCTTCGTTTTCAGCCAGGTCGAGCCATTTTTCATTCCCGTCGATTTTATAGAGCCGGACCATGGCAAGGATCGCCTCACCCGGATAGTAGTGGGATACAAATCCAGTGTCCTCACCGGTGGAAATTTTCTGTTTATGCGTGGCGAATTTGCCGGACTCGTCCTGAAGCTCGCCCATCCAGACAGCGAGGTTCTGCATAAGCGGAACGTACTGTCGGTCCCCGGTCAGCTCTGTGTACTTGGCAAGGCAGACGATGGCAAGGCCGTTGCCTCCGAGCTTTGCTGCCCCTTTTTCCACCACAGCCTGCGCCTGTTTTCCATTAATTTTTATGTTTTCGACTTTCGTATTTAAATATCTAATACCTCGTTCAGCTGCCGCAAGCAGATTTTCATCCGGCATCATTTCATGCACTTCCAGCATGGAGTATGTTGTACCGGCATGACGGAGAATGTTATACCCTGTATCCTGGGATCCGTTGTGCGGCTGGTAGGCGTATACAATTTTTCCTTTGCTGTTAACGGCCTGCTTAAAGTAATTGTCTTTTGCAAGCGTAATCGCATTAACCAGGTCGTCTTTTGACAAGTCATCAAAGAACCGGTGTCCGCGGTACAGTTTCAGATAGCCGTTCTCGTCGTAATAATGGGAGTCGGTACGTATTTTAAAGACATCCATAAATTCGTTTGTTAAAAGCGTCTTAACTGCTTTCTGGTCAAACAACAGGGGATGTTTTTCGAACGCCGCAAAAATATTTTCTTTCACGGGGAAACGATCCTGAATCATTTTGTAAGCTTCTATCTCTTCAGGGAGAAAAGAGATACGCAGGTCTTCTGAAAAAGCAAACCCATCTTCTCCGCGCCGGTAAAGAATCTCATGCTTTTTTGTGTTAATTCGGCTGCCTTCTTTACGGCCGGGGAGGACTTCTGTAACAATGTCAAGCTTTACCGAAATCGGCTTCAGCTGTCTGGAACGGTAGTAGAGATAGGATTCAATTGCCTCATTAACTGCATCTGTAAGTGTTTTACCACGGCCCATTGAAACAAATGCTCGGGTATATTTATTGCCAACGGAAAGATATACAAGCAGTTCTTTTTCTTGTGTCCGGTAAGCATTTTTCAGCTCCGTATCAACAGTTTCTATTGTTCTTTTTTGTTTAACAGCGTCAAAAATCGTTGAAAGTAGTTTTTCCACAGTATTGACTCCTTTTCGTAAAATTTATTCAGACTCCACTTTACCATAAAGGCGGGAGAGGAGGTACCAAGCTTTTCACCAGCGTCATGTACTTTCCGGGAACATAGCCTCTGCTACCATACTGGCTGCAGGAATGGATTTTCCTTCCCACGGCTCCATATGTGTTGTGATGTTTGGATCATTATTAATTTCCAAAATGTGCGGCTGGCCATCCCTGTCAATGATCACATCCATTCCACACATGTGCAGTCCGGGAATGGCCTGAACAGATTCAACTGCAATTCTTTTTACTGCACCGCTTATCTCATCCGTCGCATCAATTGCTTCGCCGCCTGCAGAAACGTGGGATGTACGTCTTATAAAAACAATTTCCCCTTCAGAAGGAATATCATCAATTTTCCACCCGCCATCTCGGAGTGTTTTTTCGGCTTCCTTTGTAAGCGTAACTTCTTTATGACCCAATATATTACGCTGTCGTCGTTCTTCGTTTTTCTTTTCGATTAATGCTTGAATTGTAGAAGTTCCGTCTCCTGTTACCTGGAGTGGTCTTCTTCGGCCAATGGCAGCGACTTTGCTTCCGATGCAGGTGAAGCGGTAAATGTCCCCCTCGATATATTTTTCCACTAATACATCCCGGTCTGTTTCGAGAACCGTGAAAAAAGCTTCCTTAAAGCGATCGTAAGTCGTAATATCAACACTCACAGCACGTCCCTTTGAACCCCCGCCCGGCTTCACAACAATTGGCAGAAGTGGCTGGGCCCAGGCCCAGGCCCGTTCAAGATCCCCGGACTGAAACAAAGAATTTTCAGGGGCAGGAAGCTGACGGTTTCGAAGAAGTGCACTAGTAACTTCTTTCCGCTTCACACATTTAAGAGCCAGGGACGTGTTCATTGCATCGAGAACTTTTCCGTCTTCGATAGTGTAAAAAAGACTTCCCCGGTAAAGGTCGAAGGTACCGTCATCGTGCAGGCGCCACTCAGCACCCCGTTTGATACATTCATTGAAAACTCTTCGGTTGGAACGCCTCAGCCTCATCGGGTACTTCTCACTGTCATGTGTTTTTTCAACTAGCCCCAGTGCCGTCTGTTCGGGTTCTTTCATCCTGTCGATAATTTCCCTGTAGGAAAGCAGACTGGAAATATTGTGCTGAGTATAGTCGTTTCGAAGTTCCCATCCTCGAAGGCTCGCGCGGAAGGCACCCAGAGAAAGGGATTTGTTCGGAAAATAAAGCACGGATTCCGGATACAGCTGCATCTGCAGTTGAAAGGCCGCAGCGTAATGGATGGAGCGTCGATATCTTTTTGCGCGCTTATGGTCTTTAACCAGTCCAGCCAGCCGGACGGCAGCTCCAAGCCCTTCGCTTCTGCAGGCGGCCGGGGTGGATTTGGGGATGTCTGCTTTGATTTTATAGGAGCCTAACATCTCACTTGAAACTTTATCAGGGTCTGTCATCTGAGCTTCCACGATTGCGTCTGCAATGAAAAAAGCGTGGCTTCGGTATAAAGGAAGCGGACGGTAATGATAAAGTCCGTAAAGCCCGTAAAGAAGCCAGTGATCGTGCGGAATCGTAGATGTGTCAGCTTCCCTGTCCCGCACTTCAATTAAATAGCGGGCTTCTTTTTCGGCATAGTCAAGCCAGCGGCTGTCGCCATCCACCTCATACAGGCGGACTAACGCAAGGATTGCTTCACCAGGGTAGTATTTTGACTCAAAATCCAAGACAAAACCGGTCGAATACTGCTGCTTATGAACGTTAAGTCGTGGAGCTTCCCGCTGTAGCTCCTCCATCCATGAAGCCAGACTTTGCATAAACGGTACATATTTCCTGCTGCCGGTCACCTGGGTGTATTTTGCACAGGCTACCACAGCCAGACCATTGCCGCCGAGCTTGATCATATCTTCTTCCACGATGACGTTTACGTCCGCTCCATTAATCTTGTGAGGACGGGCAAACGTCGTTAAATAATGCAAAGCTCTTTCTGCTGCAGAAAGAAGTTCTTCATCATTGCTCCACTCGTAGAGCTCCAGCATCGAATATACAGTGCCGGCATGCCGAAGGATGTTGTATCCTTCGGCTTCGGAATCCGAGTGTGGGTAGTAGGCGTATGTAATACGTCCATTTTCATCAACCGCATGTTTAAAGTAATTATCTTTTGTAAGGGTAACGGCGGATTCCAGATGCTCTATTGTGAGGGGGCGGGACCGTCGTCTCCCGTTTGTCAGCGAATAATATCCCGATTCATCAATATAATACGAAGTAGTACGTACGACATGAACATCCGCTGGAGCGGAAGAAAGATCTGCATGATCGAGCTGCGGGCGGTATTTGCACGCATGCGCGAAACCTTCAGCTTGAAGTCTTCTGCCCCGAACAAGCCGGTAAGCTTGTACTTCTTCCGGCGAAAAAACCATATCGGGATTTTGGTGAATCATAATACCGTCACGGCCACCGCGGTATGTAAGTCGGGCATCATCTGATGTAAACGCAGCTTTTTGATGGTGGGGTCGAATTCTTGTCACAACATCGAGCTTCAGCGATAAGGGCCTTTCTTTTCCAGTGTAAGCCTCATAAGCCTTTTGGACAGCACGGGTATAATTGTCGTCTGACCCCGAAGTTACGATCGAGCGGTCTTCTGCACTTCCGAAGGTGATCAGTACAATATAGCCATTGTCTCCTTTTACAGCTTTCGATGGGGCTTGAAAAGTTCCGGATAGAGCAGCTTTCTCTGAAGAGGCATACCAGAGCTTCTCCATTGTTTGTTTCAAAATAAAGTCCTCCCAGACAGCCGATTATTCGTTCGACAGTAGTTGTATATAAACTGTACCAAAAAGAAACTCCAAGAAGAAAGCAATACCTTGTAACAGCCAGAGACTTCATAAAAAATATTATGTTTAAGTATAAACAATGTGTTTGAGTCCCGAAAGCGGGTATTTGATAAACAAGGGCGAATTCTCAAGGGCCAAATCTTTTTATCAGTACAAGCGGTAGTTATAACAAATTTATTTAACAGCAAACAGGAGCCACACACGCAGGTAAATATCTTTATACGAAGGAGTAAATCAGTACTTACAAAGCAAAATTGTCTTTCAATAGACAAAGACATTTACTTTTTGTAACATTTTTCCTTTGATTTCGTCTGTTACTTTAATGAATCAATTTTCTTCAAAGGATAGCATAGGTCCACTAAAAGGATTATAATGGACAATGGTATGAAAAGCGTTGCATTACAATTGTGACGAAGGAAAGAAAGAGGTTTTGACATGTATAGTATGGATGATACAAGAAATCATAAATTTCTGCTCATCTTGGGGGACTTACTTTGTATATTAATTGCCTACATCAGCGCGTTTTATATCCGGTATCTTGACTTTCCGGACCGGAACTGGGAAGCGTTTATTTCGCTTCTTCCGTGGATTCTGCTGATCGGGCTGTTTTTCATTTCGGTTTATGAGCTCTATAACCTGGACCGGAAGCATACGTTCAGCGACATCGTCCGTAAAATTCTTGTCGCGACGGCTCTTATGACCTTCCTGACGATGGCTGCTTCCTACTTGTTCCGCGAGTTTGCAATGCCTCGTTCGGTCGTTTTGATTGCAAGTGTTTTTACGGT
>REBZ01000176.1 GCA_007692495.1 Alkalicoccus sp. | reverse complement strand
GTGCCAAGGTGATTTTTCGAGACGCCTGCGGAAAAAGAAAGCGGGAAGATCCTCCCGGACGTCAGGGAAGCCGAAGGCTTTCTCCGCGGCAAGCGAAGAAAAATGAGCCGCAGGCACTCCAATAACAACACGGAGCTTTAACAGAGCCATTTAATTAAGCAGCCTGCAAATAACGATTTCGGGACATCCTACTGAAACGGCTTCAATGCTTCATACAGCCCGCGGTACTTAGTAAAAAGTTTTTGATAAACAGCATGGTTATGTTTATTCGGATAAATCGGTTCTTTCATTGGAATGCATTCCTTAATCTCCTGGTAGGACGCTTTTTCCCCTGAAGCGATCATGCTGCACCAGGCAGCTCCCCACGCTGAACTCTGGTGGGAAGCGGGGATTAACAGCTCCCTTCCAAAAACGTCGGCTGTAATCTGCAGCCAGAGCGGCGAACGGGCGAAGCCGCCGCTTACGAACAGCTGCTTTGTCGGCCCAGCCGCCTCTTCCACGCTGCTGAACACATCATATACGCTGAAGATAACTCCTTCGAGTACGGCTCTCGTCAAATGCTTCTGCTCATGTTCTATGGAAAGATTTATAAAGCCGCCCCGGGCACCCGGGTCCCACACCGGCGCTCTTTCTCCCTGCAGATACGGAAGAAATAAAAGAGACGACGATTCCGGCTGAACCTGAGCAGCATCTTCCAAAAGCTGCTCAATGTTATTATTTTTGAAAATTTTCTGCAGCCATTGAAAGGCGATTCCTCCATTGTTAGTCGGTCCGCCGACAATCCAGGCTTCTTCATCAAAGGCGTAGCAGAAGGTCCGCTGGTTTTCGGAAACAGCCGGAGTACTGCTCATCTGTCTTACTGCCCCGCTTGTACCTATTGTCAGCGCTGTTTCCCCGGGGTTAAGTGCTCCGATCCCAAGATTGGCAAGCGCCCCGTCACTTCCGCCTGCAGCAAAAACAATCCCTTCCGGAAGTCCGGCTGCTTTCCGAATATTGTTATTCAGGGCCGGCAGCACATAGGCCGGAGGAACAGGCTCATTCAGTCTGTTTTTTGTTATATCAAGAGAAGCCAGTACCTGTTCATCCCAATCCTTATTATGCACGTCAAAAAGCCCGGTGGCAGACGCAATGGAATAATCAACTATTTCCGCACCGAACCATCGGTAAAGAAGAAACTCCTTAATCGATACGAATTTTTTCGTTTTTCCGTAAATATCAGGGTGATGCTTTTTCAGCCAGTGAAGTTTAGTCAGCGGGGACATTGTATGAATCGGCGTACCTGTCCGTTCGTAAATCCCGCTGCCTTCCGCAGACTCCAAAAGCATCTGCGCTTCTTCTGCACTCCGCGTATCCGCCCATGTGATGGAGTTGGTTAACGGTTCTCCTTTTTCATCAAGGCAGATAAGCGTATGCATTGCTGCAGAGAACCCCGCGGAGGAAACGGCATACTTGTCAGAAGGCAGAAGCCGGAGAGCTTCCAGAGCCGCTTTTTCAATTTCATAAGGATCCTGTTCGGCCCTTCCGCGTTTTGGATGCAGAAGTTCATATGTCACCTCAGACTCTTCTACGCAGATTCCATTCTGTCCGAAAAGAACCGCTTTTACACTCGTTGTGCCGATGTCTATTCCCAGTACATGCTTTTCCACGTCATCCCTCCTTCGATTTTTTAAGAAAAAGCTTTATGCATCACAGCGGGGAAACTTCTGTCTGGCGCGGACGGCCTGTCCTCCGTTTACCCATTTTTTATATTATAAAATTCCTGCGTTTCGACTAAACTATATCCTTTTTAAGGAAATAGCCTGACGGATTTTATTAAGGGCTTCGTCCATCAGTTCTTGTCTCTGCAGGGCAACATTTACATACAGGGCATCGATCAGGCTCAGCTGGGCAAGCCGGCTTGCCAGTGCCTCTGACCGGTAATCCGTTTCTGCCGACACCGTGTGAAGAGACACGTCGGCGCGCTCAGTCAGCGGAGATTTGGCCAGATTTGTCACCGCAATAAGTTTTGCCCCATTCCCTGCTGCAATGTCTGCCGCCTGCAGAATATCCCGGTTGGCTCCGGAGTGGGAAATCAGCACTGCCGCCGATCCTTCTGACAGCTGCGAGGCAGCCATGACCTGCAGATGGGAATCAGAGTAGGCAGCGGACGGGATTCCTGTCCGCATAAATTTATGATGAGCGTCGGCTGCAATGACTCCCGATCCTCCATTACCGTAAAATTCGACTTTGTCTGCACTGAGCAGAATATCAACCGCCAGTTGAAAATCTTCCCCGTTCACCACTGAGAGCGTTTCTTCCAGTGTTTTAATGTTCGTCTGAAAAACTTTTTCAGCAACCGTTTTCGCGTCGTCCCCCTCTTTAATTGTTTCGTGAATATTTTCTACTCCTGTAACTATTTCCGATGCCAGAGCGATTTTCATTGCCTGGTACCCCTTAAAGCCGATCCGTTTGCAGAAGCGGAACACCGTGGCTTCCGCTACGTGGAGATTTTCAGCCACCTGACTGATCGTGGAATGTACAATTTCTTCCGGGTGCTCCAGAATATAATCCGCTATTTTCTTTTCTTTATCGCGAAGGGATGTATACACCGAACGGATCCGGTGCTTGCAGTGGGTCGCTTCTGTATACGCTGTCATTATTTCACTCCCTTTTTTGTAACCGTTTCCCTTAATTATAAAGGATAAAGCATTATAAAAAAATATTTTTTTATTTTCATGGTTGAAAAAGAAATTTTTTATCATATAATGGGACATAACATGAAAGATAATAAAAGGAGGGAGACATACGATATGGAAATTGGTTTGGTTGGCTTAGGAAAAATGGGCTTTAATCTCGGCCTGAATTTTTTGGATCACGGCCACACAGTAGCAGCAACGGACGTCAACGAAGAACCTGTAAAGGAAATCAGCGGTCACGGAGCGGTACCTGCTTCTTCATTGGAAGAGCTTGTAAACAGACTGGAGGCTCCGCGGGTTGTATGGATGATGGTTCCGGCAGGTGATATTACTACCGGTGTCATTGAAGAACTTTCCACACTTCTCGAAGATGGGGACATCCTTATTGACGGTGGGAATTCCAATTACGAAGAAACGTTAAAACGTGCCGAAACACTCGCGGAAAAAGGTATCGCATTTGTAGATGTCGGAACATCCGGAGGCGTTGAAGGTGCTCGGAACGGTGCCTGTATGATGGTCGGCGGCTCAGAGGAAGCAGTTAAAAAACTCGAACCCGTTTTTCATGATGCCACAATTGAAAACGGTTACCTTCACGCAGGTGCTGCAGGAAGCGGCCACTTCTTGAAAATGATTCATAACGGCATTGAGTACGGAATGATGCAGTCCATCGCAGAAGGATTTGACATTCTTGAAAAAAGCCCGTTCGACTACGACTACGAAAAAGTGGCCCAGGTGTGGAACCACGGTTCGGTTATCCGCTCCTGGCTCATGGAGCTGACACAGGAAGCGTTCCGTAAAGATCCTGCTCTTTCCAACATCCGCGGCATCATGCACTCTTCCGGAGAAGGCAAGTGGACAGTGGAAACGGCACTGAACCTCCAGACCCCTGCACCGGTCATTGCTCTTTCTTTAATGATGAGATACCGCTCCCTGGAAGAAGATACGTTTACCGGCAAAGTAGTGGCCGCTCTTAGAAATGAGTTTGGCGGGCATGAAGTAGTTAAAAAATAAACTTCTTGTTCCATGACTATTGCGGAAGCACAGAATATTCCCCTCCTTCAGTACATGCTGACAAATCCGCTCGCCATGGTACTGCTGGCCTTTGTTATTCTCCTTCTCGTAGTTGTCGTACGGATGAGAAAGAAAGATTTCGGATAAAAATCCCCCTTTTTTCATATCGAATCCCCCTGATGCTTTGTGGCTCAGGGGGATTTTGGTATAGACAACTCGAACTAAGTCACTATAAAAAACGCGCTGACAAAAATCAGCACGTTTTCAGCTTATTGATTAAGTTATCATACTGGAATATTCATTCCAATCAGTGCATAAACTCCTTCTCTTGGCGGAAGCTTGGGGCTGGTTTTCAGCTGTTTGGCCTGCTCCGTGGTCTGACTGCACTGCGCCTGCACTGGAAGTTCCGTAGGGAAAGCCACCTCTTTATCGAAGAAAACGGCTTTAAAAAAGGGATTTTTCATGGAAGGAAGCTTTTCTAATTTCCCTGCTGCAGCCGCAGGGGCGACTCCGGGGTGATGAAGGCCGAGGCGAAGATCCATTCCTTCCAACCTGTGGGCGGAAGGAATTAGCTGAGCCCGGCCCGCCCGGAAAGCGTCCCGGAAGGCGGAAGCAGGAAACCGTACATAAAAAATTCTTTATCAACAGCCTGAAAACGCGCTGACAGAAATCAGCGCGTTTTGTCTTATACAGCTTTCTTTTCTTTCGAAGCTTCCTGCGCCGCACGGTCTGCTTCCAGACGCTGCTGAAGCACAGACGGCTTCGCTTCTTTTTCCGGTCGAAGTTTCGTCATAAAGTAATCCAGTACCCATCCTGCTCCGGCTCCAATACAAAGCCACAGCAGAAGGTTATTTGCCAGAAATCCAATCAACAGTGCGGTACCAACGGCCAACAACAGAAACATATCCTTAAAATTCACAGTCTCTCTCCCTTATCCTCTCATATTTTCCTGAGTGCCCCAGAAATGCTTATGTATCTGCCTTTTCAGGCAAAGATTAATCATCCGTTCTTTGATGTCTTTCATTAAAGTGAACTATTCTACCCTCTATCTTATAAGTTAAAACTGATTATTGCACTACATTTTCTTAAAAAAATGAAATTTAACACTAATGTAATATTTTCTCATTGAATACAAATATTTCTCCGCTGAATTTTGGTATGATATTTTTATAATGAGATCCGTTTTTCGAACCTTTCCAAAAGCAGCGGTCTTCCTTTACTAAAGATATCATCAGAAAGTTTTCTTTACCGCTCTTCAGACGGTTTAAAAGGAAAGGAGTTCATTATGGTTCATTCAGCTGAACGAATGCCCCCGGCTGTGAAGGTACTTCTTGTATTTCATCTGCTGCTGGCTCTCGGTGCTTTTTTCGGCGGAGGAGGTCTTGTGATAGATCCAAGCGGGAATTTACTGATGCTTCCTCTTTCTTATCTCGATCAATCACCTTTTTCCTCCTACCTGCTGCCGGGCATAATTCTGATCGTTCTGTTCGGTTTCGTCCCTCTCGTAACTGTGTGGGGATTTGTGCGTCGTCCTTTTTGGAAAGCCCCGGATGTTATTAATCTCTTTAAAACAAAGCACTGGGTATGGAGCTTGTCTTTATATACCGGGTATGCCCTCGTTATATGGATCATCGTTCAGACCTACTTTTTTCAGGAAGTGCTTATTATTC
>REBZ01000186.1 GCA_007692495.1 Alkalicoccus sp. | reverse complement strand
TGATAATACCTGTTCCTATAAAGAAAGGAAGATCACGCAGCTTAACATACAGAAGACCGCGGTGAAATATGAGAAGAAACAGGAGCAGAAGCAGAGCTGAAAATGACAGCCTGATGCCGACCACTTCCCACGCAGTAAAACCCGCCTGATTCAGCTGGTTCACAAAAAGACCGGTGGTCCCCCAAAGAGCAGCTCCGGCCATAACAATAAGATAAGCAGCACGTGTAGACATTTGATCCTTGCCTCCTTAATCACTCCTATCATTCTAATATGGATAGTTATAGAATAAAAGCAATGATCCTCCGCAATGTACCAGAGAGTTGAATTTCTGTGGATTAATCTCCAGGATGGCAGAGCGGAGTTCAGGAGATTTTTTGAAATGAAAACGTGTGGTAAAATAAATACAGTCAGCAGTCTATGTTTTGAATTTGAGAATGCCCAGATTACTATGGGGAATTTTGCTCCAGACGTTTTTCATTAACCCGAAACTGAGCCTTTCTTATTAAAAATACGAACTCGGCAATATATTAAAGGAGCCTATCATGATTACGACTATTACATTTTTTGCTATTGCTCTGACGGCATGGATACTTCCAGTCACCTTTAAAATTAAGAGAATTATATACAGGAGAGCGGAGCCGGATAACCGCGCCGGTGCAAAAACTTTTTCTCCAGTGGAAATACTATATGTACTGCCTGTACTGGCAGTATTGTTATCCAATGAGCCGGCGGTCATGTTTGGAACGGCAGCCGCCGCCTTTCTTACAGTATTCGGTGTTTTATTTGCTTCACGGCCGAAAGCATCCGACAAGCTGGTCTATACTCCGGAAATACAACGTCTTCTCGGTATAACCTATGCTGCCTACTGGCTGATTGCGATTCTTGGTGTTTATATTGGAGGCACGTATTCCGTCGGAGCAGCGGTGGTATGGCTGACAGTTTTTGCTGTGCTTCCACCGGCCCTTGTCAAAACAGCAGGGTGGATTAACGACCCGATAGAAAAGAAGGTTCAGCAGCGGACTGTGGAAGATGCGGAGCGGCTTCTGGGTACTATGCCGGAATTAACAGTTGTTACAGCATACGGTTCCAGAAGTGCAGAACTGCTGCGGAATGTTTCTGAAGTACTTGCCGAAAGATTTCAGCTTCTTGCTTCATCCTCTTCCGACGCAACGAAGCTGGAAACAGCGCGCATAATAAACAAGCAGTTAAAATCCCATCACGATATATTTCTTACAGAGATCAAAACTGGGGAAGAACAAGCAGTTCAGGAAATTTTTCAGGCGGCTGGCAGACAGATTCTTATCTATTCCGGAGAGAAACTTCCGGAGAATATGTACGAATCCATCCCGGAAAAAACTGTTTTAATTGCAGACCGTAATTCATTGCAGATTTCCCCTGAGGAAGCAGAGGAAAAAAGCAGACTGGTAACGTTCGCACTGGACCGGCAGGATGCCGATATATACGCTGAGGATGTGGAAAAAGATACCCGGGGAATCTATTTTGCAGTTAAGCAAAAAGGTCATGACCAGTCATTCTCAGTCTATTCGGACGGCCGGGAAACTGCCAGCCTGGTTCTTGCGGCAGCTGCTGCAGCCCTGGCATCTGGTATGACGTTTGCAGAAATTGAAAAAGCCATAAAAAAATAGAGCTTAAAGGTATGGGACGTAAAACTTTCCGGAAGACGCTGTACTAAGCCTGTCAGAAAAAGCTGACAGGTTTTTTTAATTCCCGGCAGTACCTGTGTTTACTAAATCGGTGAAGGAGGAGTTAGGAGATGGGTGAAACCGGGTATACGCCTAGCAGGAAGTATTGACAATAAAGAGGAGGTATTGCAATGAAAGCTGCAGGAATTGCGGCAGCGGCAGTGTTACTTGCCGGATGCCAGAATGCCAATGAAAACATCGGAAATGAGCCCGACAAAAATACAGGAAACGTAGTAAATGAAGAAGAAGCAGAAGTGGATACGGAAGATGACGAAGAAAATGACGGCGGGGGGGAGGGGCAGCAGGAGGGGAATGATAACGAAAGTTTATCTATGACGGAGGCGGGAACCGAAGACTGGAATGTGGAAGTTATTCTCGATAATCTGGAATCCCCATGGGCGGTAACGTTTGGTGAGAATACAACTTATATTACAAGCCGGGAAGGTTACATGATAGAGGCGGAAAATGAAGAAACAGAACAGGTGGATGTGGAAACGTCCGACCCAATACTTCAGACGGGGGAAGGCGGACTGCTTGGATTCGAACTGTATGATGAGCAGGAAGCCTTTTTATATTATACTTATGAAAATGGGGAAGCATATGCCAATCGGATAGTCCGGGCGGAAAGAACGGAAGAGGCATGGGAGGAAACAGATATCCTTCTGGATAATATTGAAGGCGCTTCGATCCATAACGGTGGACGTCTTGCCCTTGGTCCGGACGATATGCTTTATGCAACTGCCGGCGATGCCGATGTTCCGGAATGGGCTCAGGATGAAGAACGTTATGCTGGAAGTATTCTTCGTATGACAATTGATGGAGAGGTGCCGGAAGACAATCCGATGGAGGACTCGTACATATACAGCTACGGTCACCGCAATCCGCAGGGGCTTGCCTGGAATACTGAAGAGGAACTTTACAGCTCAGAACACGGGGCGACGGGACGGGACGAAATCAATCGGATTGAACCTGGTAATAATTACGGCTGGCCGGTAATTGAAGGTGATGAAACGGAAGAAGGAATGGAGACTCCGGAGATTCATTCCGGAGAGGATACATGGGCGCCTTCGGGAGCTGCTTTTCTTGAGGACGAATTCGTTACTGCAGGGCTGCGTGGAGAAGGCCTGTATGTGTTTGATGAAGAAGCAGAGGAAATACATCTCACATTTGAAGGGGAAGGCAGGCTCCGTGATGTCAAAATGTACGAGGATGCTCTCTACGTACTGACCAATAACACTGACGGCCGCGGGACGCCCCGGGAAGGTGATGACAGACTACTTCGGCTGACGCTTGATTAATAACCGGTAAGGAGTGGAACAGGTGAGTGTAGAAGAACATAAAAAAGCTGCGCCGGAAAAAATCCGGTGCAGGGTTATTACTGTAAGTGATACAAGAAATAAAGAGACAGACAAAAGTGGAAAGCTGATTGTTCACTATTTGGAAGAGGCCGGACATACAGCTGTTTCCCGTATCATTGTCCGCGATGAAAAAGAAGTAATTCTTGCTGCGGTAAAAGAGGGAATATCATCTCCTGAAACAGACGCCGTTATCTTAAATGGCGGAACAGGGATTGCCCGTCGTGATATTACGATAGAAACGGTGCACCCGCTGTTTGATAAGGAAATTACCGGTTTCGGAGAAATATTCCGTATGCTCAGTTACACAGACGATATAGGATCCGCTGCGATTATGAGCCGGGCAGCCGCAGGAGTAAGCGGCAGTACAGCGCTTATCTGTCTGCCGGGATCCAGTGGAGCAGTCAAGCTTGCAATGACAAAGCTTGTACAGCCGGAGCTGGCTCATATCGTAAGGGAAATAACAAAGGACATGTAATACAGCTCAGCCCCCGGAAACTTCTTTCGTTCCCGGGGGCTGAGCTTGTTGAATAGTCAGTGGGCCGGATAAGCCTCCTTCTCCTGGTGGAAGCTTGCGGTGGGGCTGGTCTTCCGCTCGGAAGGCCTCTCCATGGAAACGAAAGCGAACGTCCCTCTTTGTTTTCAAGGCAGCCTGTAAAAAAAGCTGTAGTTTCCTTTACTCGGAAGGCTGAGACTGACTGTCTCCGTTAGTAGAAGAAAGGAGCGGAAGGAGTTCATGCAGATCCTGAATAGTATAGTCCGCTGTAATTTCATGCATTGGTTCTTTTTCAAAACGGTTCAGCCATACGGAGGTGATCCCGGTCCGAGATGCGCCCAGTATATCTGTTTTCAGGTTGTCTCCTACCATCCAGGTCTTCTCTCTGTCTGCACCGCTTACTTCGAGAGCATACTCAAAGATCGATGCATCCGGCTTGCCCCGGCCGAAAGCACCGGAAATAATAACTTGATCGAAGTAGGGAGCAATTTCAGGTGTAATAGTAAGTTTTGTCTGCTGAAGCTGGGGGGAGCCGTTTGTCAGGAGTACAAGCGTGAACCGTCCCTGGAGTTTATCCAGAACTTCGAGTGCGTCATCAAATAAAACCGGAGACCGTTTTCGTTCTTCGATGAACCGGGAAGCAAGATCTTCTGCAGCTTCAAAGTCTGCAGTTCCACATTCTTTCAATCCGTCGTACCAGGCATACAGCTGGTATTCCTTAATAATAGCGGCCAGCTTATCAAAACCTTCCTCTTCATCATCGAAAGCTCCCCAGAGTCCTTCAAATGGGTTTATGCCGATCATCTGCGTAAAGTCGTATGTATCATAGGAGGCGTATCTTTTTCTTGCAGCGCTGCGGACTGCCTTTTCCAGGGCAGAAGCATCTACTGAGTACGTTTCTTCAGCGTAGCTGCACGTACGGTCAAAGGCAAGCTGAATACTTTTTTCATCCCAGAGTATCGTATCATCCAAATCGAAAAAAACAGCAGGTTTCATATTTTCATATCTCCCTTCAAAGAACGATGATTTCTTTAACAGTGTAAAGTATCCAAAATCTTCTGTAAACCGTCCGGGATAGGGGGGCCATAATCGGCTTTATTAAAAAGGCTGCCTTGAAAATAAAAAAATGAACGTTCGCTTTCGTTTCCATGGAGAGGCTTTCCGAGCGGGCCGGCCTCAGCTAATTCCATCCTGAACGGATCTTCGGCTCGGCCTTCATCGCTCCGGAGTCCCTCCATGTCCACTACAGCTTCCGGTAAAACGACCACGGTCGATCATCTTTTGAAGGAAAAAGCAGAAGGTGTAAAACGAACGATAGAGAAGGCTGTTTTCATCCCTCATGGTGCAGCAATTTTGCATGAGTGTCTCTGTTAAAGCTCCGCGTTGTTTTTGGAGTCTCTGCGTCTGTCCTTCCGTCCGGGAGGATCTGCGCGCTTCCACAGGCGTCTCGAAAAATCGCCGGGGCATCGGTTGTACAGCACAAAGAAAAGCGTTCACGAAAAGTAGAACGTATCTTTTTCTACGAAAAACGAAGCGGTAACCGGCCCGTGGAAGAGGGAGGTTGGAGGATAGGGCGCAGCCTACCCGAGAATCTCCTCCACGGCAGGCCGGCTGAAAACGAAGTGTTTCTTCAACCGTCAGCGAACATAGCTTTCCTGAAAGAAAAAAATGGAATGCTGCACCGGCAGTGGTACAAGGCTGGTCAAGTGACAACGGCTGTATGGAAAGGGGGCAAAAATCCTCTTTTCCGTACAGCTTTTTTTTCGGTATGATAGAAGGAGCAGTTTATTTAGAAGAAGGGAACGAAAGCTTTGCAGCAAATAAAAGAAATTAT
>REBZ01000184.1 GCA_007692495.1 Alkalicoccus sp. | reverse complement strand
ATGTCTGCCTCTCCTTCTACTACCGCCACATATTCTTCAGCAAAGGTTGAAGCTACCAAATCACGTATTACCATGCTCGTATTAGGAGTAAATTCCGACGGTTTAATAATTGCTGTATTTCCCGCGGCAATCGCTCCGATCAGTGGAGTCAGGGCCAGCTGGAACGGATAATTCCACGGACTGATAATAAGCGTTACTCCGTAAGGGTCTTTGTATATGTAGCTTGTACTTCCCGCGTGGAACAACGGACTTTTCTGCTTTTGAGGGGCGGCCCAGTAATCCATGTTTTTTTCTATATCCTTCAGTTCACTGTAAAAAAAGCCGATTTCTGTAAGGTATGCTTCAAATTCCCCTTTATTTAAATCCTTTTTTAAGGCGTCCATGATTTCGTGCTCTTTTTTCTTTACAGCTTCTTTAAGAAGTTTAAGCTGTTTCTTCCGAAAAGCTACACTTCTGGTCGCACCGCTGTGAAAATAGGCCTTCTGGCTGTTCACAAGGTTCTGTACCATTTCCTCCATAGTATTTCACGTCCTCTGCTGTCTTGAAAGTTATATTATCACTGAAAATTAATCAACCACTCCATACAGTCTGATCGGCAGAAAACACTCCAGCGGGTTACTGCATCCAAAGGCTCCGGCACGATCCCTGTTCCGTCTTCTATCATATCATAATTCAGGAATCACTCCTTCATAAAAGCTTCTGTGTACTGCCTTAATGGTAGTATTATCCTGTTTGTGTTAGCATTTTTTTATCATCTCTCTACAGATCGTCCAATTTTCGTCAATATCCCGGGAGAAAGCTGAAGGGGGATTTTGAAATACAAGGACTCCTGCACACGTAAAAATGAGATTTACATATAAATTCCCTTCAGCCTCCCACTTCAAATACAGGAGGTCCCCCGTGCTTGAACTATTATGGCAGTATACGATTATTTTCATTATGGCGGCAACCCCCTGGCTGGAAATACTTATCGTTATTCCACTCGGGATAGGCATGGGACTCGATCCTTTTCTCGTAGCGTTATTATCTTTTACCGGAAATTTCCTGCCTGTTTTGTTTATCATATATGCGCTTCATATTTTTCAGCGCACCCGGACATACCGGAAGTGGAAAGTTTTCTGGAAAAGAAAAAGGCGGCATAAGAAGAGAAAAAGCCGCAGCGAAAAAGCCCAGCACCTTTTTCACAGATACGGGCTGCCCGGACTCGCAGTTCTCGGACCTGCTCTTACAGGTATTCACCTTGCAGCTGTTATAGCTTTATCGCTGCAGGCCGGAAAGCACCGGACTGCATGGTGGATGGGACTGAGCCTAATCCTCTGGACAGTATTTCTTACTATATCAAGTGTCTTCAGTATCGACTGGCTCCAGAACGTTTTTTAAGCACACCGGCTTCCAAAGCAGCTTTCGTATAAATTGGAGGATTGGCAGGGAGGCTTACGCCGGGCACAGGAGATACGTATCCAAGTGACAGAATAAGGATTTCAGCAAAAGAACTTACCCAATAAACTGAACCCCCCGTGAATTTTCACAGGGGGCCCCAGACTGTTGATGAAATTATTTTTTATAAGTTTGCAGCAGCTTGCTTCCAGCGTGAAATTCAGGAAATGCATATCCAATTACCTGAAACACCATTTTATTTGAGGTTGTGGTCACCGGAGACACCGGCGAAAAGCTTCGTTGGACTTTTTATACCAATGAACACTCTCATCAAATCTCTTTTCTTTTTCAAGGTAGGCTGCCAGTTTTTCTGTGTAGGAGGCTGTTGCTTTCCAATCTTCCAGGTCCGTAAAAAAAGGAATGATAAACTCTTTCATTTCTTCTTCAAAATGGTCCGTTTCATTTTTATCATAGGCAAGAGAATAATAACGGAAAATCCATTCGAAGCGCTCATCATAGGGAATGATACCATGACTGCTCCGCATATCTGCAATGGTTTCTTTTCCGTGTTCAACCCAGCTTAAAATATCCTGCTCCGAACCAATATTTTCAAACTGCTGGAGAATTTTATAAATGGTAATCAGCCGGTCCCTGCCTTCACGCATCCGGTAACTCTGCTGGAAACAGTGCACAGCCTCCATCTGTTTCCCCATGTGTGCATAAAGCTCCCCCCGGTGCTGCAGCACCTGAGCCTGCAGCCTGCGGTTTTCCGTCTGCAGACCGATAGTTTCTGCTTTTGCCAGCTCTTTTTCCGCCCTCGGAAATTTATGAACTTTTCGAAAAGCTTTTGCCAGTATGACACGGCACGCTCCGCTCTGTTCAAGATTATACTGCTGATCGTAAACCGCAATTGCCCTTCCGGCTACATCCATCGCGATGGAATAATCTCCAACCTGCAGGGCAATTTTAGCGATGGAAACGTACATATCTGCCATTTCTTCCTCGGGCAGCACGATTGTTTCACTGTAGTCACTCGCGTGGCATGCGTGCACCCGTGCCTTATCGTACTTTTCGTAAAAAATATAAATACTCATTAGTGTTTTTTCGTAGTAAAATTTTATATCTTCGGCTGTTTCTTCCAAAGAAAAATCTGATATCTCTTCCAGTATTTTTTCGAGCCGGTTGATGTTTTCATTGGATACCTCGAGCCTTGCATCAAAGAGCAGGTAGAGAAGTTGAAGATCCTGATCCTGAAAATAATCAATCTGTTCAGACAGATCTGTGCGCATCCGTAAAGCTTCTTTTACATTACCTTTTATAATGACTATATGCCAATTCAAAAGGTTCCTCTTAATTTCCTGGTGATCCATTTTTTTCAGGTCCGAACGGCTGAGATTAAGGCGTTCCATTAACTTTACCAGTACATCTTCTGCCGGGATAATCTTGCTGTTTTCGATCTTGCTGTAATAGGATACCGAACAAATACCGCTGCAGATCTCTTCCTGCTTTTTGCGTTGTTTGATACGTTTATTTTTCAGTAGCTTGCCAAGCATATTATTCTCTCCATCCTGCCCTATTATTCTTTCACTTAAACTAATTTCGTAAGTCGTTATAAGAAAAACATTCCCGAATTTTGCGGATGATTCACACTGCAGACAGATGCTTCCCGCGGGGCCCGTTTTCAGACTTCACTGAATTCCACCGGAACCGCCGTCTTACATTTCCATCACCCGTTCTTATGTACGAACATTTATATTATTATAGGATGACATGTTTTTTAAAACAACTTGAAAGGTATATTATGAAATTGATTCACTTAAAAAGTGTAATTGTCTGTATAATATTTATTAAAGCTGTTTTAAAATTATCGCCTGAAACTACTATACTCGGTAGTTTTTAATAGGATACCATATTTATTACTGTGATTTTATATTATAAGTAATCCTATCGTTATTCAAGGTTAAGTCAGGTTTTATTTTATTTCTTTTATTTGAGTATATAAAGAAGCCCTTAAAAGGCAGATTTAGTACAGACTTTTCCTTACGGATCAATTTCAGACGACAGCAGGTGAAATTTACTGCGTTATAAATTTTATTCTTAACCATTTTAGGAGGCAGTTATGTTTCACAGACCCCAGATTGGAATAGATTTAGGCACCGTCACTATGATGGCCTGTGGGAAAAACAAAGAGGATCTTATCCTGGAGCCGTCCCTTGCTGCCATTTTTGAAGGAAGCAGCGAACCGGCTGCTTTCGGCCGGGAAGCACTGCGTCTTATACAGCAGAAACCTTCCAGCTTCACTCCGGTCCAGCCGATTAAAGGCGGTACCATCGCTGATGAGAAATCAGCTGTCGAGCTTCTTGCCTATATATTGAGCGAAACAGGAAGTAACCGGAGTCTTTTTTCTAAAAAGCCGGAAGCAGCCGTATGTATTTCCACCGGCGCAACAGACGTTGAGAAACGGGCAGTTAAGAAAGCTTTATATATAAGCGGGGCCGGACGGGTCCGCCTGATCGAGGAACCATTAGCAGCAGCCCTCGGCTCAGGTATCCCTGCTGAAGATTCAAAAGCTCATATGATTGTATCGATCGGCGGAGGAAAATCAGAGGCTGCTGTAATGGCGGGCGGACGAATTATCCTTTCAAACACAGCCCGCACCGGGGGGATGGACCTGGACGAAGCTTTCTGCAGGTTTATGAATGATAACCATGATCTTCTTATATCCCCTGCCATGGCTGAAGAAACAAAACTTAAGGTCGGTACTGCTCCGGGATTTTCCGGGTCTGACGTTCATATTATCCGGGGAATTGATACCGTCTCCGGTCTCCCCCGGTCGGTTGAAATCCACTCATCGACCCTGGAGAGAATATACGAAGCTCCCTTAAAAAAAATTCTGAATGCCGCGCTTCGGACACTGCAGTCATTACCTCCGGAAACCAGTGGGGAACTGCTCGACCGGGGGGTTGTGTTATGCGGAGGTGGAGCTCTGCTTACAGGGCTTGCACCCTGGATGTCCGACGTGCTGCAAGTCCCTGTCCAGCTTTCTCCGTGTCCTGTTGAAGCTGCAGTCAAGGGGGCATCTCTATCTTTTAATTCCCCTGAAGCAGAGCGGCAGCTATAGCTTTTTTCTACCTTTCGAAAAAAGTCGACTGTAAGAACAGGTTTATTCGCAGCTGAAACTTTGGCTCTGTTAAAGCTGTGTGTTGATAGAAGCGTACTTCGGCTCTTCTCACCTGCCAAGGAGAAAACTGGAAGATTCCGCAGGATGCCAGGGATGCCGGGTGAAGCCACTGTAAAGTAAAAAAAAAGCGGGATGGCAGAGGATATACCTTCTGCCATCCCGCTTTTTATTTTTAGGTCTGTTAAAGTCCAGTCCTGGTAGATGCAGAAAAATCCGCTTCTGCTCTGCCGTGGAGGAGACGTTCTTCTACTTTTTATGATGCCTATTTCTTCTTCCGTAAAACCGGTGACAGGGCAGAGGCGCCTGCGGAAACAGAAAGCGGGAAGATCCTCCCGGACGTCATGGAAACCGCAGGCACTCCAAAAACAACACAGAGCTTTAAAAGAGTCTTATTTTTACTCGACCCATTCCAGATCGCCGCTCTCAATATGAAATAAAGCTCCGAACACGGGAACTTCTCTGTCCATCCCGGTGTAAGTATCTGCTTTTTTAATGTTTTCAATCTGAACTTTAACATTGTGGCGTTCAAGGGTTTCACCATCATCTGCTGTTTTCCCTTCTTCACAGGCGGCTACTGACTCTCTGACGTATTTCAGCCATTTTTCAAGAGAATCCGGATGTCCGGTTTGTTTTGTCCCCTGCACTCCGCCGCAGAAGGTGTGTCCCAGAACCAGCACATAATCGACTTTAAGCACGTGCAGCGCATAAAACAGACTGGCCTGGAAACCATCATCCTCCGATGGTGCCTGGTTGGCAATGTTACGGTGTATAAAAAGCTCCCCAAGCGGCTGGCCGGTGACGGTCGATGGATCAGTTCTGGAGTCACAGCAGGCGAGCACAAAAAAAGTAGGCTGCTGACCTTTTGATAAATGCTGAA
>REBZ01000116.1 GCA_007692495.1 Alkalicoccus sp. | reverse complement strand
GATACGTTTCTTCCAGTAATCAACCATGAAATTTAACACAGCTTCATGAATAAGCGCTGCCAGTAAACTCCCCCGCCGCCCCATCCATTTCGTCCTCTTCATTTACATAACCATCATCAAAACTTCGTTATTGAAAAAATGAGTACTTCTCCTTTCAATAGACTGTTATGACTTTCTTTCCTTTTATTCAAAAGGTAAAATGATAAAGAGATTGTAGAAGGAGGGGTTCTCTTTGTTTAAAGAATTGCAGCTTAAGCTGTCTGAACATTATGAAGAAATGGTGGAAATACGCCGTTATCTGCATGAACGTCCTGAAATATCGTTTCATGAGGAGGAAACACCTGCTTATATTGCAGACTATCACCGGAAACTCGGTCATGAAGTAAAGGAGGGTGTCGGGGAACGCGGCGTAACAGCCGTCCTGAAAGGTGGGAAACCCGGACCTGTAGTGGCATTACGCGCTGATTTCGATGCTCTGCCGATCCGTGAAGAGACCGGACTTCCTTTTGCCTCTAAAACAGATGGAGCAATGCACGCGTGCGGACATGACGGCCATACTGCGGAGCTGCTTGTTCTTGCCAAAGTACTGCAGACTATGAAAGAAGAGCTGGCAGGTACTGTCGTATTTATTCATCAGCATGCAGAAGAACTTGCCCCGGGTGGAGCTCAGGCGATGATTGCGGATGGCTGCCTGGAAGGGGTCGATGTTATTTACGGAACGCACCTCTGGGCCACTACCCCCCTCGGAAGGATGGAGTATACGGAAGGTCCGATAATGGCAGCTGCCGATAAATTTTCCATTAATGTACATGGTACAGGCGGTCACGGGGCACAGCCGCACATGACTAAAGACTCTATTCTTATCGGATCCCAGATTGTCCAGAGCCTGCAGCATATCGTAAGCCGTGCCGTAGATCCTATGGAATCAGCTGTAGTGAGTGTCGGCCATTTTGAATCGGTGAACGCCTACAACGTGATAGCGGACCAGGCAAAAATTGTCGGGACAGCCCGGAGCTTCGATGAAGGCGTAAGGGATCTACTCGCAGAAAAAATCGTTTCCATTGCGGAAGGAACGGCGTCAAGCTACGGTGCAGAAGCAGAAGCCATTTATGAACGCGGCTATCCCGCGGTAATTAATCATAAAGAGGAAGCTCGTACGACGGCAAAGGTCGCAGAAGCGGCAGAAGGTATCGAAGAAGTAATTTTATCCAAGCCTCAGATGGGCGGGGAAGATTTTGCATATTACCTTCAGCACGTTAAAGGTGCATTTTTCTTTACAGGTGCAATGAATCCGGAATGGGAAACAGCCTATCCACATCACCATCCGAAATTTGATATCGACGAACGAGCTATGCTCCATGCGGCCAATATACTCGGTGGTCTCGTGCTGGAAACCTTTAACCAGAGATAAAAGCGTAAAAAATACAGCAGGCCGCCTCAAATTACTTGAGGCGGCCTTAAAAGTTAATAATATCTTTCATTTTCAGAAAAAAGCTTTGTTAGAGCTTCGTGTTGATAAAGAAGCCCTATGAAAGAAGGCTATTTCTCCAGCCATCAACAGCGGACTTTAACATAGCTCAGAAGCATTATCCTGTAAGATAAAGCAGTTTCTATCCAGCACTATTTCTCTTCGGAATACGGTAGTAAATAACATACACATATACAGCCGCAGAAGCTGCCAGAACTGTAATGCTGTCCAGAACATTTCCGGCTGCAAAAGTAAAAATAGCTACCTGCAGAATACCAAGTATTTTCAGCCAGTATATAAGTCCCTTCTCCTCTGTTTTATCCGGCAGAGGATAAAGTTCCGGCATCTGACTCGTGTGGAAATGATAGCGGAGCGTTTCCATTTGAAGAACAGTCATGTAGCTGAAAAGCGCTCCCATAAGCCAGCGTCCCCAGCTGAGATCAACAGCAAGAATAAAGATGACACCAAGAAAAGTCAGTCTCATATAGACACCGAAATAATCTCCGGATCGAAGAAAAGCCCGGGCGAACAAATACTTGTAAACGTTCCTGCGGCTGTACGAAACAAAGCGGTATATAAACGAAAGCCACCGTCGTTCACGAATGCTTTCCTTTAAGTGCGGTACGTCAGTAAAATTGTTGGCAATCCGGTAAAACATCCGAACTGTATTGTTCTCTATTTCAATCAGACGCTGCCATTGAAGCGTCCCTTTAATTTTCCTGAAATATAAATAATATATAATTGCTGCTCCAAATGCAGAAATCGCAGCTGCCGGAAGCAGGCCGGAAAATAAAAGGAACAGAATGCCTGCATTCACAAAAAAACGCAGCCACTTATGCATTCGGAAGGTTGTTTCGTCCCCGATCCGCTGTTCCTCAAACGAAGCGGCGAGGTTCCACCCCTTCAATAAAGACAGGAACAGAAGCACGAGAAGAAGCGGACCTGCTGCCTGACCAATTCGGTCTGAATAAAGTGGGGCAAGTACGAGAAAAAGCAGGGTGATCCATCCTGTTTCCATCAGCCAGCTGTAACGAATTGATGACCGGAAATAAGGTTTCATCCTCTCCTCCATCGGCAGAAGAAACACCAGATCGGCCTGTTTCACAAATGTTCTTACCCTCCCCCTTGCAGCGATCCACGCAAAAACAAGCGTAAAAAACAAAACCGCAGGGAAATTCTCCGGCAGCCACTCCAAAAACCTGCCGTAATAATAACTCCCAAAAAGAAACAAAATATAAATGGCAAACAAAAAGCCGCTGTTTCCTATAAGGCGGAGGTATTTAACCGCTGTGGACCAGTATTCCTGTTTCCTTGACTGCCATAGTGTCATGACATTATTCATGAGTATCTTCCTCTGTAACAGCTACGTAAATATCGTCTAAATCCGCCCCAGGCATACCGGCCTGTTCCTGCAGTTCCAGAAGGGTGCCCTGCATCAATACTCTGCCCTGATCCAGAAATACAAAGCGGTCACAGTACTTTTCAGCAGTGGAGAGGATATGGGTGGACATCAAAATGCCACAGCCCTGATCGCGCATTTCCTGCATTCTTTCCAGAAAGGATTTAATTCCGACAGGATCCAGGCCTACGAATGGCTCGTCTGCGATATACAGTTTAGGCTCAAGCAGAAATGCACTCATAATCATTACTTTCTGACGCATGCCTTTTGAAAAATGATCGGGAAACCAGTTTTTCATTTTTGTCATCCGGAACTCTTTCAGCAGTTCCTCCGCTCTGTTCTGAAAATCCTCTTCAGAAATACTGTAGGCCATAGCCGTCACTTCCAGATGTTCCCATAAAGTAAGCTCTTCGTATAGAAGCGGAGTTTCCGGGATGTAGGCAAGCTGTCTGCGGTAGGCATCCGGGGAGCCGGCAATCGTTTGACCGTCTACTTTTATAGTCCCGCGGTGCGGTTCCATCAAGCCTAGAATATGTTTAATGGTCGTACTTTTACCGGCACCGTTCAATCCGATCAGACCGACAATTTCATGACGGTTTACATTAAAAGAAATATCATGCAGGACCGGTCTCGTACGCTGGTATCCGCCGTCCACATGTTCGAGTTCCAATAGTCGTTCCATAACAAGTGACTCCTCCATTCTTTATCTCTTCAAACTATATCGAAATCCTGCCTTGATGAAAAGCCTTCCTGTTTTGCTTCTCGCAGATAGTAAAAATATATGATAAGATAAATTTTATTACATGAATATTCCAACAAATTAACGAGGTGATTCAATTGTCAGATCAGGACTGTATTTTCTGTAAAATCGTTGCGGGTGATATTCCTTCCGCTAAGGTTTATGAAGACGAGCACGTATATGCATTTCTCGACATCAGCCAGGTAACAAAAGGCCATACGCTTGTTATTCCAAAAGACCATGTAAAAGACATATTCGATCTCCCGGAAGAAACAGCAGCCAATCTTTACCGGGCAGTACCAGGGGTGGCTAAAGCGCTGAATAAAGCTTTTGAACCAAACGGCCTGAATGTCCTTAACAACAACAAGGAGCCTGCCGGTCAGTCTGTTTTTCATTATCACCTTCATCTCCTGCCGCGCTATGGTAAAGGAGACGGCTTTCAGCCCACTTGGGCAGATAACAGCGGTGATTATACGGGTGGAAAGCTTTCTTCACTTTCGGAAGAGATTGCACGACATCTCCCTTCCTAGTTTTCAATAGTACCAATAAAATTTTAAAGCAAACTATTATGTCAGCTGCTGAAAACAGCAGCTGATTCTTCAGGAGGAGACTACATATGAACAGAGCTTACAACTTTAATGCCGGACCGGGCCCGATCCCGTCGCCGGTACTCGAAAAAGCACAAAAAGAAATGTTCAACTTTGAACAATCAGGAGCTGCCGTGATGGAATTGAGCCACCGCAGCAGTCTGTACGAACAAATTCATTTTCAGGCTTTAAAGCAGCTGCGCAGCATATTATCTGTTCCGGATGAATTTGAAATCTTATTTCTCCAGGGAGGGGCCACACTTCAATTTTCAATGACCGCTCAAAATTTTTTATCTCCTGATAAAAAAGCTTCCTTTGTACTCACGGGCTCGTGGTCGGAAAAAGCATTAAAAGAAGCCTCGGCTTTCGGTTCAACAGAAGTCCACGCCTCCTCTGCCGATAACAACTACCGCTCCATCCCGGATGTCGATTTAAAAGGACTCGGGGACGACACGGCCTATGTTCATTTAACAACTAATAATACAATTTTTGGAACACAGTGGCCCGAACTTCCCGACCGGGGCAGCCAGCCGGTTATCATCGACATGTCCAGTGATATACTAAGCCGGTCTGTTCCATGGAATAAAGTGGACCTCGCCTACGCCGGCGCTCAAAAAAATGCGGGAATGGCCGGTGTAACGCTTGTCTTTATACGCAAATCGATGCTGGAAGCCGGAAACAGCAGTCTTCCCCCTTCCATTTCTTATAAACAGCACGCTGCGAAAGATTCACTTTATCACACTCCTCCCACAGGAGCTATATACATTACAAAGCTCGTTACCGACTGGATAATCGATCTCGGCGGACTCCCTGCAATAGAGAAAAGAGCCGAAGATAAAGCCGGCATTCTGTACCGGACGATTGATCAGTCCAACGGATTTTACAAAGGTCATGCGGATAAAAACGCCCGTTCACTTATGAATGTCACCTTCCGTCTTCCGGATGAACAGCTTGAAAAGCTGTTTCTCGAGGAAGCTTCAGAAAAAGGATTTATGGGGCTGAACGGCCATCGCAGTGTCGGCGGCTGCCGGGCTTCGATATATAACGCAGTTCCGGTGGAACACGTACATGCTCTAAAAGAGCTTATGGATAATTTCCAGAAAAAACACGGCTGACTCTTTTATTAAAATAATTTTTTAGCAGCTTATATCCGAATGCTCTTACACGGCATTCGGATATTTGCTGTTCAAAAACCTTTTTATTAAAGTGTTCAAATTAAATCAAAATAAATTTTCAGAAAATACAGAAATGATATTGAGTATTTTTAAAAGGCTGTGTTATTATATGTATATCATTTTATTAGTAAAATAATGGTTTCGTATGCATATCCGCATCAGCGACAGGAGGTTAAATTATGGATCAGGATCCAATGCACTCAATGAAACAGTCTATTATGTTCAGCCATAAACTGGCCCAGCTCAGCAAAGCTCTATGGAAATCCATCGAAAAGGACTGGCAGGCATGGATAAAGCCCTTTGATTTAAATATTAACGAACATCACATTTTATGGATTGCCTATCATCTGGAGGGAGCCTCCATTTCCGACATAGCAAAGTTTGGCGTAATGCACGTTTCTACTGCATTCAACTTCTCAAAAAAGCTGGAAGAGCGGGAACTTCTTACTTTTTCCAAACGGGACAATGACAAAAGGAATACGTATGTCTACTTAACAGAAAAAGGAGAAAATCTTCTTCTGGAAACTTTTAAGTGCTACAACCCCGATACATACAGCGTATACGCTGGTTCACTCCCCATTAAAGAACTATACGGTAAATTCCCGGAATTTTCTGAACTGATAAGCATTGTAAAACATGTGTATGGCCCCGATTTCATGAACATATTTGACAAATCGATGCAAAAATTTGAAGAGGACTTTACTGAAACTGAAGGCGAACTGATTCCTGCTGCTAAAAACCGGGATCCTGTCCCTCCTGTGATCCCCGAGTAAAATTACGAAATTCAGATGTTAACATCCATTTTACGAGAAGTTTAAAAATAGCATTCCTTTAATAAAATGCATGGAAACTAACAGCACTCCGGTCTTCCGGAGTTTTTCATTTGTCTCTTTTTAAGCAACGGCCCCTTTAAACAACACCGCTTTTTAAAAGTAAGATAAGTGAAAAGCCGCCCGAACAGCCACTTCGTTATCATTTAAAAATTCTTGTGCAGAAAGAGGTTGATTTTTCCGCTCAGGGGGAGTACATTATCAAGGTATTACTTGTTTACATTTGTAGCTGAAGGAGGTTTTCCCGATGAACTGCTTAAAGACTGTTTCAGTTGCGAAAGAAATCGGAAAAACACGTATGTGGTTTTTATCATCCTTGATGATGCTTGCGTACTTTTTAATATTTTTTACAATGTTTCAAACGTTTGGTACACAAACGCCGCTGGTGGATTACGGATTCTTTGTTGTCGCCGCCGGACTTGCGTCTGTACTCCCTGTTCATCTGCTGCTTCACTGCCTCCCTATCTGGGCGGCGGGCAGAAAGGCTAAGTGCGGCTTCAGGAGAAGCCAGTGGCCTTACTTTTATTATTCGTCCCAGCATCCTATTTCCAGAAAGCTGAGTATCATTTCCACAGTGTCACCTGCAGGAGTAGTTACCCTTAGTGCTGTAGTTCTGGCAGTTGTCTATCCTGCCCATACGCACTACATTGCTATATTATCCGCTCTTAACTTCGGATTGAGCACTTATGACTATTTTGCGTTCCGCCAAATGCTTTCTGCTCCAAAGGAATCTTTGATTGAAGAAAACAAAACCGGCTTTCACATTATACGTCCAACGGTGGAACCGGAAGTAAAAAAAGAAAGCCCTGCTTCATAATCTTTTTTACATGTTTTATCACGTAAGTTTAAGTATTTTAGGAAATAGCTTCCGCTGAGTACAGTAAATGACTGTACAACCGATAGAATAATTATTCCAGTGAGAGACTAATAAAAACGGTCACGACGCTATGTCGTGACCGTTTTTATTCAGCTGCAATAATTCGGAACTGTATATCGTTTTCTTCGAGATTCAGGGTTTCTGCCTCAATGATGTAACCCTCTGTATCCATTTCCCTCATATCAAGATAAAGGGATGATTCTTCCGGCACGACACTGATCCATTCCGGAAGCTCCAGCCGGTCTCCGATCAGATTGAAAATTTGTTCAGCCGGCAGTTCAACAAACCCTACCTGAAATCCATCCTCTCTCAGCCAGACGTTCCCATCCTCAGCGATTTCCGGGTTAAATCGTACTTCCACAGGAATATCGAATCCGAATGCAGATATTTCCGACTGAAAATAAACAGCATCATCAATAATTAAATCAAAATCGTCCATATTTTCTTCCTCTTCCAGCTCCCGCTGAAGCCAGGCGTTAGCATCTTCTCTCGTCGACGAAACCAAAAACTCCGGCTGCTCCGGTGCTGCCTCATCATAATCCGGAGGTACAAAAGATTCTTCCTCCGTACTTCCCAGCGACTGATTTATCCAGATCCATCCTACTGCCAATATAACCAGGATTGCTCCCAGGAGACCAAAAAATGCAGTTTTCCATACGTTCATTCCGACACCTCTTTGATTCAGCTTCCAGACAATGTTTCATTTTCTTTCCGCAGATTATTTGATACACTTAGTATATCTTTAATTATTCCCTGTTCACATTTAAATATAACGCTTCATCTGACGAATTTGAACCCGGGCACCTAAATCAGGAGGTTTATTATGTATATACCATATATTTTATTTGCTATGTTTTATTTATTCATTATTAACACAATGACAAATAACCTTGTTGTTTCCAAAGAGATACCGGAGGAAAAGCATCAGAAAATTTTCCGGACAGTAAATATTCTTATCACTATCCTTATTACTACTTCATTCGTCCGTATATATTTAACTTAAAGGCCTGCCCCTGCGGCAGGCTTTTTTTGCCTCAGCTGTCTATTAGTATCTCCACAGCTGAGGTACAGTTTTTGCTGCGAATTGATATAAGAGTACGTGCGGCTCCTCTGCCTGCCGCGGAGAAAGCTTTCGGGTGTCCTTTCTTTCAGGAGGATCTTCCAGCTTTCTTTTTCTGCAGATATCTCGAAAAATCACCTTGCCGCTCGTTTTTCAAACAGAAAACTTCGTTCCTGGAAGCAGACGGCTTTTCACTGTAAGGGATAGAAAAACAAAGCGGAAACCGGTGAAATAAGCTGTTTCAAGAATTGAGAATTAAAGCGGTCTCTGCAGTATCCGGTAATTAATCACACTGTAAAAATGAACAAGGAAAAACGGACGAAATCTATTACATATGCTACTATAAGAGTAATTAAAGGAAGAGGAGGCACCGGCTCATGAGATATATTCTACTTGCGGCTCTGCTGCTGACAGCCTGCTCCGATGACGGCTCCCTTCCATCAGATCGTAACAGCTCAGAAGCTGAAGAGGAGGAAATGGCTGCCGTAACGAATGCCGGGTCTGTTTCTGCCGAAGAGCTGCACGAAGCTCTCCGGGAACGCCACGGTGCAGAAGTGCTGAGACAGCTTATTAAACACAAAATATTTGAAGCAGAAGCAGAAAACCTTGGCATTACGGAAGAAGACGTAGAAAAAGAGATGCTGTTCCTCCGTGAAACCCTCGGACTCCAGGAAACGGATGATTTTTATTCCCTGGCAGAAATACAGGGGCTTTCCAGCCAGGAACAGCTTCAGGAACGTATTTTAAAGCGTCTCGTTCTGGAAGAGCTTACCGGAAATGACAGAGGTTTTGAGGAAGCAGACTTAGTGCAGGAATACGAAAGTGGAGAAGCCGTAAACGTGCGTCATATTTTAGTCGAAAACAGGGAAAAAGCGCAGGAGATCAGCTCCCGGCTGGAAGAGGAGGATTTTTCAGAACTGGCCGAAACATATTCACTCGATCCCGGATCCAGCAGTTCCGGAGGAGATCTGGGATTAATCCGCCGTGGCACAAGATCACCACCCTTTGAAGAAGCAGCATTCACTTTGAAAGAAGGTGAAATCAGTGAGCCTGTCGAGAGCCCATTTGGCTTTCATATTATTGAAGTCACCGGAAGGGAACCTTTTAACGAGCCCTTTGATGAAGTAAGTGAACAACTTTATACTTCGGTGAATGAACGGCATATGTACCAGATGCAGCGGAAGGAAGAAGAGCTTATTGAGGAGGCAGAAATCTCCATACTGGATGAAGATTTTGAAGACCTTTTTGAATAATTCTGTTAAAGCTGCGTAGTGATAGAAGGGTACCTGCGGCTCTTTTTTCTTCACGGCAAGCCGAGTTGAAGTGAAGTTTTCTGCATATACCAACACCAGACTTTGACTGAGCTTTTTTGAATAAAGCAAAATCCGAAAAAGGGCTGCTCGATGCCACCCCCCCTTCCTGGAGCAGGACCTGGAGATCCAGTATACTCAGTGCTTTTCCAGTTTAAAGGTTTGTAATATCCAAAAAAGGGAAAACCTCCAGTACTATACTTAAAACGGAGGTTTTCACATGGCAGCAGTGAAACTAAACGATATGAGCTTTGGAGAATTTCAAAACTTTTTAGTTAAGACAGTAATGGATAAAATGGACAGCTCATTCGATCAGAGCCCGCTGGTGTATTTCCCTATCGTCCATGACAGAGTGGAATCTTTCCTGCTTGTACACTGGGAGGAAGCATGGGAAAACTGCAGCGCCATGACAACCGAAGAGTGGGAAGCTTCTTCCTGTTACGAGGTTTTCAAACAGGAAGTACTCGATGAATTCACTTCTTCCAAAAACATTAAAGTTTCTCCCTGATCCTTAAATGCAAAAGACCTTTACGAACCTAACTTCTGATCAAAGAACTGTCCTGCAGTGTTCTAAAAGCTTCTTCTTTTTTAAAGGAAGCTTTTTTTATGTGGTAAAACTCGGTTTATAGAAGGAACGCTGGTCCATAGCAAAGATTCTTTCTGTGAATTCCCCTGGTGCCGCTCGTTCCAGCGCCCTGTCCATCATATTCATTTTGGCATCGATGTTATCGATCATATGAAGTATCTCGGCTTCCCGGACCATTGGAGGTTTTGGACTCCCCCATTCTCCTTTGGAATGATGGGACAAAATTAAATGCTGAAGCACAAGCACTTCTTCTCCTTCGATTCCGAGTTCTTTTGCAGCTTCATCCACTTCTGAGGACATCATGGAAATATGCCCTATAAGCTTCCCTTCAAGTGTGTACTGAGTCGCCATCGGTCCGGAAAGTTCTCTTACTTTTGCCATATCGTGAAGAATCACTCCTGCGTACAGAAGGTCTTTGTCCAGTGTAGGGTACAGGTCTGCAATACTTTTCGAGAGCTCCAGCATTGAGAGAACATGATACAAAAGGCCGGATACAAATTCATGATGATTTTTCGTCGCTGCCGGTGAAACAGAAAAATCCTGCTGATGTTTTTTAAATAAATGGCGGGTAATGCGCTGTAATTTTGCATTGCTCATTTCGAACAAATACTGATTCACTTTTTCAAGCATTTCTTCTCTTCCCAGTGGTGCAGAAGGAAGAAAATCTTCTGTCCGTGACTGCTCCAGTCCCCCGGCTGGACGGATCGTTTTCAGACGGAGCTGTCTCATCCCGCGAAAATCCTGAACATCCCCCTGAATATGAACAATGGTACCGGAACTGTATTTTGTTTCGTCCTCCGGGGAAACTCCCCACATTTTCGCTTCGATCTCACCGGACTTATCAGATACATGAAGTGTTAAAAAAGGTTTTCCATTGCTTGCTATTCCTTTTTTTGCATTTTTTATAAGTAAATACTGATCTACGGATTCACCAATCTGGTGGTGATCAATTCCTTTTTTCATAATGTCAGCCGCTCCTTCCACAGAAAACGTTATACATATTATAACACGAAACGCACGTTCGTTCTAAGGGTAAGAGTCCGGTTTAAAGCCGGATCCCTGCCCTTTTTCATCTATGCGGACCCTGCCTTTGAACAATTACAGCTTTCGGCAGGCCGTGGCCCTCAAATGCTTTAAAAACAGTACCGGATTTTATAAAACTATGAAAAAGGGCAGAATAACGTATTAACGTTACCCTGCCCAGTGAGGCGATGAAGTTTTATGTTGTAATTAACTATTCTACCGCTGGAAAGCATGCTCCGAAGTTGGAATACATGCCCCATATGCTTCAACTTATTTTTCAGTACTCTGCGGGAGTCTGCCTTTCGTCAGCTTTCATAACTTTGGTATTTCGGCAGATGCATCGTGAAGGTTACACCATCATCTTTATTCCATACTGATGGATAACCATTGTGCAGTTCGCAGATCCGCTTCACTATGGCGAGACCAAGACCGAACTGCCCTTTATTACCTTTTCTGAACGGAGTAAACAGATGGTCGACTTCATCAAGTGGAATATTCTCTCCGTTATTCCAGACGTGTATAAGAGTATGATTTTCAGCCTCTTCAGCAGACAGTATAATTTGACTATCAGCATACCTCAGAGCATTTTCCACGAGATTTTCAAGCAGAATGCGGAACTGCTCCCGGTCTCCTCTCAGCATCGTCTGGTCGCCCTGAACAGTAATAGCTACATCTTCCCTCGTTAACCGGAAGCGCTGCTCCACGTGATAGGCAATCGACCCGAACGGAAATTCTGTAATTTCCATAGGGGTTTCTTTCAGGGAATCCAGCTTCGTGTAATACAGCATATCTTTTACACGTTTTTCCATCCGGTTTGATTCTTCAATAATTACGTCCATCGTTTCATCCAGATTTTCTCTCGGTGTTACGCCATCTTTCACAGACTGTGCATAACTTTTTACAATCATAATTGGTGTTTTCAGTTCGTGGGAGGCATGCTGCATAAATGTTTTTTGAGCTGAATCATAGCGGATCAGGTTCTGCCTCATTTTTTCAAACTGGTTGGACAATTTTTCGAAATCTTTATCCCCATGCCAGTGAAAAGGCTCTTTCCAGTTTCTTTCTGCAATCTGTTCAAAGTGATTGCCAAGGCTGGTCAGAGGCTGCCGCAGATAATGCTTGAGCCAGAAAGCAGGCACCAGACTCATCAGACCGGCAAAAAGCATGATATAGCTCAGTCTGCCCCATAGACGGTCAACCATCTCATCACGATACGTATCCCACATATAGGAGACGTGATAGGCTTCTCCGCTTGTCGTATACACTTTATACACAACGTAAAAAAGCGTCGCCCCATTGTAGGTCAGTTCATATCTTCCTCGGCGGGTCATCTGTTCCTGTGCCCGTTCTCCCATCTCCTGCAGAACCTCATTAGGCACAGGGTCTCCCTCAATTGTCGCCAACTGATTCATTAGAAAAAAATGAAAGACAGACCTCTCTGCCTCCCGGCGCTCGATAAAGTCCAGCTCCGACTGCGGCGGTACTACATGCTCTCCCTGAGGATTTGCCCAGCGCATCTGTTCTTGTTCAATGATCCGATAGGTTTCTTCTGTCAAAGCGCTTTTCAATGAAATTGGATAAATCACACCGATAAGCAGTGCTACAAGAAGCAGTATCGAGATGAACGAAAACCAGATCCGCTGTGTGAGATTCAGGCGGATCATGATGAGAGAACCCGGTACCCATATCCGTAGAGTGTTTCAAGATGTATGCGCGGAAGTTTTTTTCTGACCCGCCGGACCACGTCGTCCACTGCCCGTTCGGAGCCGAAATAGTCCGTGCCCCACACATATTCTATGATTGTTTCCCGGGAAAGCGCATCCCCGATATGGGAAGTCAGCAGAATCACAAGATCCATTTCTTTTGTTGTCAGTTCTATATGTTCTCCCCCATCGTGGACTGTCCGGGAGGTCGGATCTATCGTATAGCCGTTCAGTTCAATCTCGTCTTTCTCCTGATCATCCGGTGGATATACTCGGTTGAGCATCTTTTTAGCCCGGATGACGAGCTCTTCAGGAAGGAAAGGCTTTGCCAGGTAATCATCACTTCCAAGCTCCAGACCGAGCACTCTATCCAGATCTTTATCCCGTGCTGAAATGAATATTACCGGAGTATCCGCTTCGGATTTGATTGACTTCAGCAGCTGATATCCATCCATTCCGGGCAGCATAATATCAAGTATCCATAAATGCGGAGGTTCCGGAATATGTTCTGATGCTTCTTTACCATCAGTAAAGAGCTTTACTTCCCAGCCCTCCTTTTCCATGTAGGCTTTAATAACTTTTCCAAGATTCTCTTCATCTTCTACTAAGTTCACGACAAACTTTGTCATTGAGACCCTCTCCTTACCAGCTTGAAATGGAGCCCTCCGGAAGCTGCTGGACGGCTTCCTTCTGTCAGCTCGGTATTAATGCCGGTTTCCACGGCCGGCAGTCACTATTTTATATACATTTTAATACATGCATGCACATAATGAAAACAGAATGTGTATTTTACATGATATTGTAGAAGTGCCTTTCCTTTTTTATATTAGCTGACTTGAAATTAAAACACAGCTAAGAGGAGTGCCTTTTTTCCATGGGAAGCCTGCCGAGTTGAAGCGAAGTTTTCTGCATATACCAACACTGCTTTAACAGAAATATTTATGCAGCATCGTTGCAACATAATAGATGAAAAGGCCCTTTTATCGTAATCGAACCTCCTATCTAAACAGGAAGAACGAAGCCTGGTTGGACGAAAGATCCTGCTCTGTCTTTTTTTACCGTAAGCTGTAGTGGACATGGGGGGACTCCAGGGCGATCAAAGCCGGGCGGAAGATCCGTTTTGGGCGGACTGTTCTCCCGCCAAAATCAGACGGAAACAAGCCCTCGGATAAGTCCCGCTGAGAGTGCAGCAGCGTTATGTCCATCTCATAAACGAGCTGTTTTCAAGGCAGCCTTGATATTACTTGTGGGAAAGTGAATCCGATGCATTGGACAATTTCACTTCCGGAGCGGCAATGAAATCTTCCCATTCTCCGGCGATATGTTCATGGCACGTAAAAAATATAATCTGATGTTTTTCGTTAACACGTCTCAGCGTTCTCCAAAGATTGAGTCTTCTCGGTTCGTCCATATTTACGAGCACATCATCCATAAAAACTGGAAGAGCCTGCTGGACCTGTATCAAGGAAAGTCTTATAGCGCAGTAAAGAAGTTCCCGCGTTCCCGTACTAAGCTGTGCAGGAGAAAAAACTGCTCCGTCTCTTCGCTCTGCCAGAAGTTTTTTCTCTTCCAGCGGAATATGGATACGGGGATACTTACCTTCTGTCATATCCGAAAACATCCGGGAGGCGTTCTGCAGAACATCCGGTTGTTTCTCCTTTTCGTATATTGTACGGACTTTTTCGGCTATCATATCCTCTGCCGCATAAACTGCCCATTGAGCTGCAAGTTCTTTTAACAAATCTTTTTGTTTATTATAGCTCTGCTGCAGTTCCGTATAAGTTCCTTTTTCCTCCATTCCGCGGACAGACTGCTCAAGATAAAGTTTCTTTTCGTACAGTTCCTCTTTCTGCTTTTTTACGTCCTCTGCTTCCCGTACTAGAGCCGATCTTTTATCTTCTCCGCCGGCCAGCTCCTTCAGCAGTTTTTTCTGCCGGAGGGCATCCGGAACAACAGCGTTCATCTGATGGATACAGCTCTCTGCTTCTTCCTTCTGTGCCCGCTTCTCCTCTTCTTCGTACATAAGACTTGAAAACTGATTTTCATTTTCACAGGAAACCGACTCGAGGAGTTCCTGCTGATCTTTTTGCAGCTGAAGTTTTTCAGCATTTAATTGATTCAGCTTTTCCCCAGCATACTCTTGTTCTTCCCGCTGTTTTTTTACCTGCTGCTCTTCTTGCTGATAGTGATCCGCCGTTTGTTTTATCGCCTGGACGTGCATGTGTACAGGTTCTTCCGGAGGCAGTCCTCCTGCCCTGGAAGCTTCATTCCGGAACCGCTTAAGCCATGCGTCTGCCTCATTTTTTTTATTATAAAAACTTTCCAGCCTGCCCGAAAGCTCCTGATACTGACCGGCTGCTTCCAGGGCATGACGGCATACAGCAGTATCAAGTCCGTAGGGAAGTTCCGCTTCTTCGCACCATTTATCTTTTTGTTTATGGAAGTTTTCCCAGTACTCTTGCAGAGCATCCATCTCTCTTGAAGGAGAAGCGGTGCTTTTTGAACGTCTGCTGCTGTAAAGGTAAAGGGCAGCCCCAAATAGAACCAGAAAAATACCGGCGGCCCATTCCCCAAGGAACAATGCTCCTAAAGCACCCGTAAATGCCACAGCGGAAAACCATTTCCCCGGGTAGTTCTCTTCCGTTTTCGGACGTTTTTCGGAAAGTTTTTTACCGCGGAGCTGCTTTTCCTCGATTTTCAGCATTCGTTCTTCTTCTGTCAGATCATCAAGCTTTTTCCGAAGGGGGGGAGTCCCCACTATACTTTCCAGGTGAATATCAGGTGGAAACTGACTTTGGAGCTGTTCCTGTTTCTTTTCTGCCTGCCGGACTTCTTCCGACGCCTCATCTTTCTGCTGTTCATACAACTCTGCTTTTCCGGAGGATTCAAGAAGATGGTGAAGTTCTATTTTTTCTTTTGCAGTAAATGAAAAAGAACGGACTGTTTTTTGATCCGCCTTTAACACCGCTTCCTTCTTTTCAATATCATGAAGTTCTGCTTTATTTCTTTCGTATGCTTCTATCGTCTTTTTCGTCAGAGTGGGCTGATATAACTCGGCCCCCCTCACTTCCTCGTAGGACTTCCATACCGGCAGCAGTAAATCCTTTAATTCCTCGTCTTTCAAGCCGAGCTGTATCTTCTTTTCCTCTGTGTCCATCTCCTCCAGAGACTGTTCTGCTGTCAGCAGCTCTTCCTTTAAAGCTTTGTATTTATCAAGCTTCTTTTTCCAGTCCTCCACTTCCCGTTTTGTTTCGTTCATCTCCATAACGAGTTTGTTGACAGCGGTTGCTCTGCCGCGGGGTTTAAATAGTTCTGAAGCTTTTTTCCGGGAAGTGCGCTGCGCAGAAAAAAGCCCGGTGATACCTGTCAGGGAAGTATCAAAAAGCTGCTGGTTTAATTCAGCCGGATCTGTTTCTTTCATCTGATGCAGCTGATCGAGATCCATGCGGTACAAATGCCGGAAGGTTGTACGGTCAATACCTTGAAGCAGTCCGGAAACAGCTGCCGGGCGGCCATTTTTTAATACAGTTGTTTCTCCACGCTTCGATCTGCTCTGCCTGCGCTCTATGTACCAGGTATCCTCTCCGGAGTTAATAAGAAGCGACCCGCTGGACCCTTCCTGTTCAATTGTCCGGAAACCGAAAAGGACGCCTTCAATAAATTCAAGAATAGTCGATTTCCCGCTTTCATTATGGCCGAAAAAGAGCAGAGATCCTTCCACATCCCATTCTTTATTTTTCCACAGGCCGTAGGAATCGATTTTAATATGGCTCAGCTTCATTTGGTTTCTTCCTCCTGCACAGCAAGGAGAAGATTTGTTTCTGCCTGATTTAATATATCTTCCAGCTCCTCTTGTTGAAAACCGTTTAAGTGACGGCGGATGGAAGGGTGTTCCAGCAGGGACTGCAGGTGTTCTGCAAGCTCCGATGAATCCTCTTTCAGTTCCGCAGTGATTTTCTGAATATCTTCTGCAAGCTCTGAGCGGCTTTCCGTAAGAGGCTGCATCGTTTTTAATTTCACAGATTCCACTATCAGCTCGTCCTGATCAAATTCCTCCCGCAACAGCCCGTGCAGTTCCTGTTTATTTTTATGCATCCAGGAATGAAGGTTTCCTCTTCCTTGAAACTCCAAAGAGCAGAGAACTACTGCTTTTTCCGTCACCGGCAGAAGCCGGCCTGTCTGAAGAATAAGGTCATTAAAAGTTTCTGCTTTTTCGATCGGGACTTCAGCTTTTGTCCATACGACTTCGGACGACTGTAAAAAATGCAGGTCTGTTTCCTCCCGGGACATGGTTACCAGGCAGGCCCCCTTAATCCCTGTTTCTTTTCGGTGGCCTCCCTGTATGCATCCGGGATAAACGACAGCCGGATTTCTGCTGAGCACCTGATGTTCGTGTATATGACCGAGTGCCCAGTAGTCCATCCCCGAATTTTTCAGCTCCTGAACTGTAAAAGGAGCGTACGGTTCATGAGCCTCCTGGGAAGATTCCTGTCCATGAAGAACAGCGATGTGCAGTCCTTCTTCCTCTCTTTTTTTATACATTGGCATCGGAGAAGCAGTATAAGCTTTATCCGGATAGCTGAAACCGTATAAAAAAACTTTTTCTTCCGGCAGTTCGTGAATCAGCACGTCACCTTCCGGAGGAAAAATATGAACATTTTCAGGCAGCCGCACTGCTTTTTCATTCGTGAATGGATCGTGGTTCCCATGCACGGCATAAACGTGGATCCCTGCTTTTTCAAGCTTTTCCATCTGTTTTTTGAAAAACCACTGCGCATGAACAGACCGTTCTTCATGGTGGTACAAGTCACCACTTATTATCATAAAATCCACGCTGCGGTTCACCGCTTCAGAACAAATAGTTGAAAATGCATCATAAGCAGCCCTTGCCAGCTTATTTTCCAGATCCCGGGAGATGCTTGCCGGAGTCTGGATGCCGCGGTCAAGATGCAGATCAGCACAATGAATAAAAACTGCCATATAATTCACCTCGTTATATTTAAAATGAATGATTATTCATTTTGTGGTACTATTTAGACAGGAAGGGAGGAAGTATGTATGAAAACTTATTATTTAACAGCATACAGCCCGGCCGGGGAGCATCTGATTAATGAATCTCTTCAGGCAGATACAGACGACGAAGCTCTAAAAGCCGCTGTGAAAAGACTGGAAGAAGAGGAATTGACCGATGTTCCGAGCCGTCTTGTCCGCTCTTCCGGCGGTATGCTTCATTTTCACCCTTAACCTGTACACTGCCGGATTTTATTCTTCCGGCAGTGTATAAAAAGTACCGCTGATTTTACTCAGCAAAATATTATTATCGTTATGAATAGTACATTCCACGTACTGTACTCCCCGGCCTTTTTTTAAAAAATAGGCTGACGCATGAAGGCTTCCGCTTTTTTCAGTACGAAGAAACTGCGTTTTGAGTTCGAGGGATACTGATGGTTTCTCGTTAAATGCTGCACAGAGATGGCCCATTGCTGTATCCGCTATATAAGTAATAATTCCTCCGTGAATAAACCCTACCGGATTGTACATTAATTCTGAAACAGGAGCCTCAAGCCTTACTTCTTCTTTTTTTTCATCGTATTCGAATGAAAAATCAAATAAAGAATACAAAAAAACTTCAGGGGTTCCATCCTTATGAGCCTTAAGTGCTTCGACTGCTTTTTCTTCCCATTGTTCTGCCAAAGTAGCTTCACCTCTTTCTATTGATTATTTTAACATGGATACTGAAAAGAACGGCAGTAAAAAAGAATCCCGCAGCTGCGGGATTCTTTTTGATTAACCTTCCTGGTTCTCTTCCGTTCCGTATAGAGATTCCAGTGGTTCTGTAATGATTTTGTTAAGATCGCCGACAAGCTGGCTCATCTTCTGCTCTTCTTCCATCAGCTTCATGATCTGCTCATGCTGCTGAACTACTTCAAACTGTTTCTGGGCCTGCTGGACTTCTTCTTCAGAAATCTGCTCACCCTGCATCTGCTTCTGCTGAAGTTCCATCTGCATCTGACGGAAATTATCGAGCATTTTCTTAGCTACTTCATCATTGTTGATCTCTTCATGAAGCTGCTTAAGCTTTGTAAACTCTTCGCTTTCCTGAAGTTCTTTCGCTAGTTCGTGTGCCTTATCGAATGGATTGGCCATGAATATAATCCTCCTTGGTTTCTTTGCCCGCCCTTGAGGGCGTTTTTTTGGCAACTCCGTTAGACTGTAACATAAATGAACTTTTTATGCATCCCATTACCATATGAAAAGAAGAAAAACTCCCTGAATCAGTCCAACTACGGATCCAATCAGGGCTCCGAGTACAGCAATCATTTTCAATTCACGGTTTGCTATTATAAGAAGCATTTCTTCCAGCCGGGCAAGCGGGAAAGTATTAACCTCCCTCGTTACGAGGTCTCTTATACCGATATGCTTCATGATGGATTTAATATATTTTGAAAGAATCATGGAAGCAGTAGACAAAATCGACGGAATAACCCTGCTGTTCAAAAATTCTTCGTAGCGTCCGCTCCACGCAGAAAGCGGCTGGCTCCATTCACCTACAACCGGTGCCCTTCCTACAAGAGCTGATGTCAGCAGGGATATCTGCTCATTCAGTTTATCTTCTGATAAAAAGTAGTCCGGAGATCTCGAGGTCGTGTCCCTCCACTCCTTCAGCAGCAGCTCTTCCATCAATTTTTTAGTATCTTTATCTTCCAGGAACCTGACAAGTTCTCTTGCAATCATGTCCGAAAGAGAAAAACGATGGGTCAGCCTTCCAACGAAAGAAGAAAAATTCCCCTTGGACTGAAGATACTGTGTAAGCATCGTGTCGATTTTTTCCCTGCCTTCAGTCGAATCGACGTATTCTGCTCCTTTCCAGGAGATCTGTTCTACAATTACAGGAATTCTTTTTTCAACAGCAGTGTTCCACGTTGGCGGAAGCCATTCCCTGACCGGACGGTGCTTATACTGTTCAAACAGTTCATAAATTTTTGCTGTGAGTCCCTTTTCGATATTAATACGAAGATCATGCAGCTGATCTTTTCTTCCTATGTGATGCTCCACCCATTCGTCCAGAGTGCGCTCTTCCTCCATCATTTCCCGTACGGCCTGCTGAAGCCGTTTTTCCACTTCTACCACGAGAAAACCTTCAGCAAGCTTTTCTTTCATGCCTTCCGGTGTCACAAGATGATCCTCCACGAGCATACCGAGGTTATCTGCTATCTCCCCGCGTCTTTTAGGAATTAGTCCCGGAGTAAAGGGGACTTGTTTTTTCCCTATATACCATGCTCTGTAAGGACGGAAAAGCATACGGATGGCTACAATATTAGTGCCCCCGCCGATCACTCCTCCTATGAGAATGACCAGAAGGAGCATTCCGAAATCACCCATTTTCATCCTCCTAGCTGACTAAACGTAATTTGTATTTTACCCTATCGTGATTCTTTTTTCCAAAACGAGCCTGCTTTTATCCTTTACCCTTTCATGATACGATTAAGACGAATTTTTAAGGAGGAGATCATTTTGATTCAGCATTTTCAATGGAAAGAACGCCCTCCGTTCGGATGGACTTTTACTTTTTATTATAAACAAACACGTCATAAAGGAACGTACCAGAAAGACGGGAAAATTCATTGGCAGGTTCCGGAAGTCATTGCTCCTGACGATAAATCCTTTCTGGAAACAGCAGTCCATGATCTGATGCTTTACCATATATACGAAGACCATTAGAAAGCGGGGATCGGCAGGTCATGAATGATAAACAGCCTATTATATTAAAACATGGCACAACAGAAATTAAGCTTATGGAAGAAGAGCTTTCGTATGAAGAGCAGCTTCTTCTGCAGAAACTGCTCTCCCCCCCCTCCTCTGACGTTCCTGCGGGCCAGATGGACCGGCTTCTGCATGAACTCCTTCTTCTGAACAGGAAAGTATCCCCTGAAGAATGGAGCAGACACCTTGCATTTCCAGTGCGCACAGTGCATATTTTTCTTCCCCATCCTCTGGAGGAGAGGGAAGATTTTTCCGAAGCAGTTCAGGCTTTTTTTTCCGCCAGTACTAAACCTTTCTGGAAAAATTCCCGGGAAGGAATGTTTTTTCAGAGAATGGATGAAATTTCGGAAATGGACGAAGATGCTTCCATTATTGACACGCTTGCGGCAGATTTTTTTATCCGCCCTGCTTTTTACATCGGCTCTTCTATACAGCATCCAGAGCAGCTGAAGTCACAGATTGAATGGGAGAGCTCTCTGTTTCGTGAAGTAGCAGCTTCTCTTCCGGAAAAACACTTTTACAAGGAACAGGAACTGACACTAAGCTATCTTCTCCACAATTTCTCAAAAGAAAGAATGCATACTGTATCGCAGATACTTACTTCTGTTAAAGATGATCCGGCTCTTCTACAGTCGGTTTACTGCTTTCTCGAGTGCGGTATGAATATATCCTCGGCTGCCAAGCAGATGTATATGCACCGCAATACAATGCAGTACCGTGTTGATAAGTTCATTGAAAAAACCGGTATTGATATCCGCCGCTTCCCGAATGCAGCTGCTGTGTACATGCTTCTTCTTGCAGATCCAGCTGCGCATAATGACTGACATCTACAGAATGCACAAAAACTGCTGCGGCTTTTTGTGCACTCTGCCAATAGTATTGAAAACCCTTACACGGTAAACTGAAATCAGTTCAAATTCAGACATCACCGGAAGGAGTTATTACTTATGGCAGATATAACTTTCAAAAACCTTTATAAAATTTACGATGGGGACGTTCAGGCTGTAACAGATTTTAACCTTGATATCTCCGATAAAGAATTTATTGTATTTGTTGGGCCGTCGGGCTGTGGTAAATCCACAACGCTTCGTATGGTTGCCGGACTGGAGGATATTTCCAAAGGAGATCTTTATATCGGTGACGACCGGGTCAACGACGTTGCCCCTAAAGACCGGGATATCGCAATGGTTTTCCAGAACTACGCACTGTATCCACATATGAACGTTTATGAAAACATGGCTTTTGGCCTGAAGCTTCGTAAGTTTCCTAAACAGGAAATCGATGAAAGAGTAAAAAATGCCGCCAAAATTCTTGGGCTTACAGAAATGCTCGACCGGAAGCCGAAAGCTATGTCCGGCGGTCAGCGCCAGCGCGTTGCACTTGGACGTGCGATTGTCCGTAATCCAAAAGTATTCCTTATGGACGAGCCTCTTTCCAACCTTGATGCAAAACTGCGTGTACAAATGCGTGCAGAAATTATTAAACTGCACCACCGTCTGCAGACAACTACTATTTACGTTACACACGATCAGACGGAAGCTATGACTATGGCATCCCGTATTGTCGTCATGAAAGACGGTCTTGTTCAGCAGGTGGGTGCTCCAAAGGAAATTTATGATTACCCGGAAAACGTTTTTGTCGGTGGATTCATCGGATCCCCCGCTATGAACTTCCTTCACGGCAAGCTGAACGGAGATACTTTTGAAATGAATGGGCACAAAGTAAAAGTTCCCGATGGAAAATTAAAACTGCTGAAAGATTATGACCAGAAAGAATTAATTCTCGGTATTCGTCCGGAAGAAATTCATGACGAACCATTGGTTCTGGAGGCTTCCGAGAATTCCCGATTCACAGCTACTATTGATGTTGCAGAACTGATGGGCGCAGAAACTTTCCTATACTCCAAAGTTGCCGACCAGTCGTTTATTGCAAGGGTCGACTCACGGACGGACGTTGAAAGCGGAACGGAAATAGAGCTTGCTTTTGACATGAATAAAGTCCACTTCTTTGACCCTGATTCAGAACAGCGTATCCGCTGATCAAATAAGAGGCTG
>REBZ01000107.1 GCA_007692495.1 Alkalicoccus sp. | reverse complement strand
CTGAAATTAAAAATTCCATTTCTGATACACTCGGTCCTTTTCTTTACGAAAAGACTCGACGAAAACCAATGATACTGCCTATCATTATGGAAGTTTAATAAAAAAGGGAAGGCCCTCAGGCCTTCCCTTTTTCATTATCTAAAATACTCTTTAAATCAATCGAATTATCTTACATTTCTACAGAAAGTATTACAGTCAGGCTATGCCTTTCCTGAACCGGGGGTCAATCTGAATCATCATCAAATAAATCCTGTTCCATTCTCGTAATATCTCTGTCTGCTCCAATAACAATTAATATGTCCTGTTTTTTTAAGTTTTCATCGGCTGCCGGCGATACATTAATATCCTCGCCTCTTTTAATGGCCATAATATTACAGCCGTACTCCGCACGCAGATCAAGGTCCATCAGCGAATGATTATGAACTCTGTCTCCAGCTATTAATTCCACAATGCTGTATTCTTCCGATAATTCCAGATAGTCAAGAACATTTTTGGAAACCAGATTATGCGCAATACGTATGCCCATGTCCCGTTCCGGGTGCACGACTTTATGGGCACCTATTTTGTTCAAAACTTTCTCATGATAGTCATTCTGTGCTTTAACGGTTATATGGGGGACCCCCACTTCCACGAGCATAAGAGTAGTTAAAATACTCGATTGAATGTTATCTCCTATCGCTACAATAACGTGATCGAAATTACGGATCCCAAGGCTGCGGAGCGCATTTTCATCCGTTGTATCAGCCATAACGGCGTGTGTGGCTGCCGGGGCGAATTCGTTCACTTTATCTTCATTAATGTCAATAGCCAGCACTTCCATGCCGAGCTCATTCAATTCCTTTACTATACTGCCGCCAAAACGTCCGAGGCCTATTACTGCAAACTGCTTTTTCATTAGTAAAATGGCGGAAAATCCGCACCCTCCCCCCTTCCTGTTTACACTTCTTTAATCATAACGGAGGAAAGTCTATGTTTCAAACAAATATTTATACAGTTTCCAGTCAGGATGATCGTATGATAAAATGCTATGGTGTGTAAATTAACAACTGAGAAAGGAGACTCGTACATATGCCGGAATGGTTAACCGCGGTTGACTGGTCCGCACTTTTAACGAAAGCCGTTACAATTGCAATTCAGCTTGCAGGTATACTGATTGCTTTTTACGTTGTGCGGACAGCAGGCCGTAAATTTATTCAGAAAAGTTTTACTAGAATGAGGGAACAGCGAAACATTTCAAAAGGCAGAATTATTACTCTCGAAAAGCTTGCAGTAAACATTTTCTCCTACGTACTAATTTTCATTGTCATTACACTCATCGTAGGAGTGTTTGAATACGATATTACAGCTCTTATAGCAGGTGCAGGTATTATAGGACTCGCTATAGGATTTGGAGCTCAGGGGCTCGTCAGCGATATTGTTACAGGTTTTTTTATACTTCTGGAGCGGCAGATCGATGTCGAAGAATACGTCACTATAGCAGGGCTTGACGGGGTTGTGGAAGAAGTTGGGCTGCGCACGACAAAACTCCGGGGTTTTGATGGGACAGTCCATTTCATCCCGAACCGGGAAATTTCCAGCCTGAGCAACCATTCCAGATCAAATATGCAGGCACATGTAGATATAAGCATCGCCTATGATGAAAATATTGACGAAGCAATGCGCGTTATTCAAACCGCCTGTACCAATGCTGCTTCCAAAGTGGATACCATCGTGGAAGGCCCGGATGTTCTCGGTGTTCAGAGCCTTGGCGAGAGCGATGTTGTAATTCGTGTACTTGCTAAAACTGTTAACATGGAGCAGTGGGGAGTTGAACGGCTTCTTCGTCAGGAAATTAAAGAAGTGCTGGATGCACAGGGGATTGAAATCCCCTTTCCACACCAGGTATATTTTCATAAAGACAATGAATAACAACTTTATTCAGACGTAATAAAAAGAGGGCCTGCTGGACAGGCCCTCTTTTCAGCTTGTTGATTAAGTTATTATGCAAGCCTATTTATTCCAGTCATTGTAAAAGTTCCTTCTCTTACCGGCGTCCCTGCCGTTACGGAGAAAAGCCATCTCTTTATCGAAGAAAAATGTTGGAATAATGGTTTTTTTAATGACAGAAAATTTTTGCTTATTTCCCTGCTGCAGCCACAGAAGCGATAAAGGACAAGACGTATATCTATACATGCAAAAACACTTGATCTACACGGTTAAATAAAGATGCTGGAAATTTTGATCATTTTCGTAAAGCACTGTAGCGCTTTTTATCACTTCGATCATTTTTGGGCATTCATAACAACACCAGCAGGCCGGTGGTGCGGAATTTTCTGCCATGAACACAGCCTTTAAGAAATCCCAAAAAATAGGATGCTCTTAACCATTAAGGTTAGGATATTTCAGCTTGAGCAGACGGTACACATTCTGAACGATTACTTTTGCCACTGCGTACGTTGGAATTGCGAGAATTAAACCGATTAACCCAGCAAGGTTACCCGCAAGAAGCAGAAGCAGGATAATAGTAAGAGGATGAACCTGGAGTTTGTGCCCCATTACATTTGGAGAGATCAAGTTGCTTTCAATCTGCTGAATGACAACAATTCCCCCAATAACCCACAGTGCCGTAAACGGGGAATCAAACAGAGCAACTACTACCGCCGGTACAGTTCCTATAAACGGCCCGACAAACGGGATAAGATTTGTCAGCATAGCAATAATGGCAAGAACAAGTGAATAATCCAGCCCAATAATTAAATAAAGAATATAAGCCAGGATACCTACACACACACTGACAATGGCCTGCCCCTGGATATAAGCACTCAGTGTGGAGTCCATGTCGTGCATAATCTTCTCCCCTTCTTCCTGCTGGTCTGTAGGGAAATAACGAAGAATGCTGTCCGGCAGTTTATAACCATCCTTAAGCAGGAAGAACAGGACAAAAGGAAGAACTACAAGCAGTGTAACCACGCTGAATATTACTCCGAAAATACTCATAAGGTTCCCGCCGAACTGGGTAAGTATCTGCTGAAGATTATCTGTAATTGCCGACGGGTCCAGCTCTTCCATTATGGGTTCTTCCTGAACCATCTGCACCCATTCATTGTTCATCAAATTATTAAACCAGGATTCAATATCTGATATAATCTGCGGGAAATTATCTACAAGTTTGGATATCTGGTCAGCAAGAATCGGTCCGACAATTGCTACTATTCCGGTGCCCAGCCCAATAAAAGCAAGGAATATAAGTATGATAGAAACAACTTTGGGCATGAATTTTTCGAGCAGACTTACGAGAGGTCTTAAAATATAATAGAGAACCCCTCCTACGATTATAACCGGTGCGAGCGTTGAAAAAGCTACTGCAAACGGGTAAAAAACAAAAGGCACCTCCACAGCAAGTTTTACAACAAGCAGCAGAAGAACCGCACTATATAAAAATAAAAACCATTTAGACTTAGGCATCGGTCAGCTCCTTTGGACAGGCATCTTTAAAAACTGTTCTGAATATCTCATATGCTCTTTCAAAGACAGTTTTTCCTGGAGAATTGTTTCAGAAGCCTTCACATATAATTCCAGGGTAAAATACGCTGGCTGTTCCGGCTTTCAAAAGTATTAATTAGGTTGTTTTCCAATATGATAAATACGTGAGCATTCCTGCTTCAAAGGAAGTGTTTTCCTGCTAAAAGGATCGTATGCCTGCCCGTTTTAGAACAGTTCTCCAGGCAGGTTAAAAAAGCGTGCTTACCGACTCATTGTTCTGCACGCGGCGGATGCCTTCTGCCAGCAGAGAACCTATAGAAAGGACGGTAATTCTTTCATCTCTTTTTTGAGCAGGAAGATATACGGAATTAGTAATTACAACTTCTTGCAGGTCTGATTCCCTTATGCGTGATACTGCAGGTTCGGACAGTACCCCATGAGTACTGCACGCGTAAACTTCACTCGCACCAAACTCTTTCAGTGCCAGGCAGCCGGATGTAACCGTTCTTGCCGTATCGATCATGTCATCAATAATGATTGCTGATTTTCCTTTTATATCACCGATAATGTTAATTCCCTGCACAGCACCAGGGTCATTCTTACGCTGTTTATCGATGAAGGCGATAGGAGCATCCAGCATATCGGCAAGCCTCCGCGCTCTGGATGTCCCAGCATTTTCAGGTGCAATAACAACAATGTCCTCTAAGTTTTTCGCTTTAAAATAATCGGCCAGAAGACCATTTGCCCTTAATTCGTCCACCGGGATATTAAAAAAGCCCTGAACCTGTGCTGCATGAAGGTCCACCGTAAGAATTCTCGTAGCACCTGCAGCTTCAAGAAGATTTGCAATAAGCTTGGCAGTAATTGGTTCCCTGGACCGGGCCTTGCGGTCCTGCCGGGCATACCCATAATAAGGGATGACGATATTAATCGACCGTGCGGAAGCTCTCTTCAGCGCATCTATCATGATAAGAAGCTCCATTAAATATTCATTTCCGGGCTCCGAAGTGGACTGGATAAGATATGTATCATACCCTCTCACCGTCTCATCGATGACGATTTGTACTTCTCCGTCACTGAAGCGGGTAATTGAAGAAGCTCCAATTTCCATCCCCAGGTCTGATGCAATTTCCTCTGCAAGTCCCCTGTTGGAATTTAGTGTGAATAATTTCATATCATTTTGCATTATATTCATTCCCTCCTGCCTGTCTCAATGTGTATATACTACCACAGGATTATGCTTTCTGCCTGCAATTTCAGTCGTTTTTGAATAAAGTCATTCAAAGCTTTTTGTTCTGCTGGTTGTTAAGGTATAATGAAGGCTGTATACATACCCTATCGGGAGGAGGAAGTTTATTTTGATTGTACGCCAGCTCCCTAACGGAATAACCCTTGCAAATCTCTTGTTCGGATTTTTATCTCTTGGAGCTACCAGCATGGGAGATTATCAAAACGCAGCTATTTTTATTTTAATTGGCATGATGCTCGATAGTATGGACGGCTGGACGGCAAGAAAACTCGGTGTGGAATCTACTTTCGGTAAAGAACTGGACTCCCTTGCCGACATTGTAACTTTTGGAGCAGCTCCTGCTATGCTTATATTTGGTTCAACGTTCAGTGATTTAGGAATTATCGGTCTGCTTATCGCAGGAAGCTTTCCTGTTTTTGGGGCTATTCGTCTGGCGAGGTTCAACATTGATACAGAATCCTCGACAAAAAATTATTTTACCGGAGTCCCCATAACTGCCGCAGGTGGAATTATTGCGCTGCTGACACTGTTTAACTTTGCCATACCGCAGGCTGTACTATCAGCAGCCTATATGCTTCTCTGTATTTTAATGGTCAGTAAAATACCTGTGCCGAGTCTTAAAGAGGTGCCGGTTCCGAAGTATACGATTATTATTACTGCACTTTTAATTTCTCTTATCGTCGTTACAAGATACAATGCACTGATAGAATACTCTCATTTTATTATTGTGGCTATTATTTTGTATATTGCCTTCTTAATCATTTTCGCCTTGTTGAAAAAGAAACGGCTTAGAAAAGCAGAGGGGAACGGAAAAATCCGTTCGTAACCCTCTGCGTTCTTTTAATTAGAACGGCTGTTTTTTTTCGTCTGCCGTTCTTGAATGTCTTTGGAGCTTTCGTTTTGCACTTCTTCAAGAAATTCTCCACGAAGACTGTCCCGGTGGCCTTCCGGATTTTCAGAGATTGGATCAGCTACTTCTTCTTCCACCGGCCGGTTCATACCTGATTTTCCGCTGCTGTTTTCGACTGTCGTACGGGCCGTTGGAACAGCTTCCAGCCGCTCAAAAGGTATCTCCTCGCCACTTACTTCGCAGATGCCGTACGTCCCCTCTTCAATTTTTGCTAACGCTTCTTCAACATCATGCAGCTCATCTTCATCTTTTTTAGATAAAGCAAGGTCCGTGTGCTGCTCAGTCAGTTCTGTTCCCTGATCCCCGGGGTGGTTGCTGTAATTAGACAACTCCGTGTCCTCCGCCTGCGTATTCTCCTTTCTGCTTACGAGCTCACTTTTACGTTCCTGAAGCATATGCTTAAAATAATTTAAACTTTTATTGTCCATAAATAAGTCCTCCTAGTGGTTATTTCTTAAATATTATTCACGTAATGGAGATTCGGTAAACGTTTATATGTCTGTATACTTCGTTTTACATAAGTTACGCCACCCGTCCATTTATCCGGACGGAGAAGCATTCGCATACTCTAAAGGTTTATATTCTTTACTAAAGATGTCAACTGCGCATCATGTTATTATTTAAGAGAAAATAAATGAAAGAAAATCGAACGCCCTCCTCTGCAACCTCCCTATGACAGCACGGACCCTTAAATGGCTTGAAATTAAATGACACTGGGCCGGTCTGCCTCCGGCCCAGTGTCAAGTGTCGTTAAACTTTTTTATGTCCTTTATACAGCAGCCTGCTTCTGCCGGGAATATAAGATACGTATTCTTCCGGCAGAAAACTCTACGGAGGAGCACCCTGTCACAGTCATCGGCTTAACAGCTCCTGACTGCAACATGATGCTGTCAGTTAAACAGACAGTATTTCCGCCATATCGTACAGGGTATGGTCGAGCTTTTTATCCTGCTTCATCGCTTCACTGATTGGCATTGAAAATACGCTGCTGTGACGAACTCCTACAGCCAGACCTGATTCTTCTCTCCGGAGCAGCTCTACTGCTTCAATGCCGAGTCTGCTCGCCAGTATTCTGTCAGCCGATGTTGGATCCCCACCCCTCTGAATAAAACCGAGAACGGTTATCCGGGAACTTTCTCCAGCCTCCCGCATCAGATCTTCCTGCAGTTTCGAAGCATTCCCGGAACCTTCCGCGAGCATAATAATGTGATGCATTTTCCCCCTTTCTTTTCCTTTATTCAATCGATTTATTACATCCTGAGTAGAGACCGGATCTTCAGGTATAATAATACTTTCTGCCCCGCCGGCTATTCCTGCATAAAGAGCCAGATCGCCGCAGTATCGTCCCATCACTTCAATAATAGTTGTTTTTTCGTGGGAAGTGGAAGTATCCCTTATTTTAGTAATGGCATGAAGGACAGTGTTGACCGCCGTGTCAAAACCAATTGTAAAATCAGTGTAGGCGAGGTCATTATCTATCGTTCCTGGAATACCTATAGTAGCAATACCTTCCTCGGTAAGCCGCTCAGCTCCCCGGAACGAACCGTCACCACCAATAACTACAAGACCTTCTATTCCAAGAGAACGAAGAGAGGCCGCTGCCTTCTCCCGGCCTTCTTTCGTCATAAACTCCTGGGAACGGGCGGTTTTTAAAAATGTTCCGCCTTTGTGTATAATATCTCCTACGGACGAAGCGGACAGCTTATTTATATCGCTGTGAATCAGACCTTCATACCCTCTGCGCACCCCGTAAGGAACAATATCATAATAAACGCAGGCTCTTACTACAGCACGAATTGCTGCATTCATTCCGGGGGCATCTCCCCCGCTTGTTAAAACAGCTATTTTTTTCAAAACTCTCCTCCGTTCAAGAAGTCTGACATCTTATCTTTATTGTACTAATATTAAGTTGGAAATGCCAGCCCTGCCTGAGGAATACATACACTTACTTTTAAACCGGAAGCTAAGTTAAATTCCGTTGTGATTATTGAAGGAAATTTCACTTCAGCCCGGCTTGCCGTGGAGGAGATCTGCAGTTTCGTTTTCCCATTCATTACAATGGAAAGCCGTGTGCTTTCATGAACAATATATTTCAAGACGCCAGCGGAAAAAGAAGCAGATCGAGTCCCTTTTTCCGCACAAAAGCAGGAAAATCCCCTATTGGAGAAACGATCTGAAAAGCAGGTACGAGTTTACTTCTTTATCTTAAATATACCGGTATCCTGTTCTATATGTTTTTTAAGATCAGACAGGGTGCCCCGGTCATGTATGTGGAATTGTGCATTTCCTCTGTCTATAACGTGACCTTCCACGAGATAAGTAGTCATTCCGACAGTGGAAGCAGCCATATCCTCTTGTTTGTCATTACCTGCCATAATACATTCTTCCGGCTGTGCGCCGAGTTTTCCGGCGATCCACTCATAGTATTCCCGGTGGGGTTTAGTGTAGGAGCTGTTTTCATATACTGTCACAAAATCTATTGGAAGATCTTTAACGCCTGCCCATTCCAACCGGTGTTCTATGGCACGCGAAGGAAACACAGGATTGGTAGCCACCGCTACTTTGTAACCTTTTTTTAAGGCAGCCTCCACTACTTTTCTGGCTTCCGGAACTGGAGCAGTAAGAGGAGCAAATTTCGGGAATTCTTCTTCATAAAATTGATTAAGTGCAGGCCAAATCTCTTCTTTTTCTTTATTTATTAATGGGAGAAACGTTTCTGTGAATACCTGTTCGTTCGTTTTATATTCTTCTTTATTTTTCATCATTGCTTCTGTTCCGCTCCAGAGAGCTTTTAAAAAAATCTCGGGCTCCACAATGTGACTCACTTTTGGAGCAAGACTTTTTGTGTAATGGGCTATAAAGGCTTCTGTATTCATCGGCAGAAGAGTACCGTCCAGATCAAATAGAACTGCTTTTATCATGTTATCCTCCTCCATATATGTAAAACGCTGCGACCGGGGACGCAGCGTTTTCATTTCTATTAGTTACCTGATTTTTGTTTTTCTTTTTCTTTTCTCATCTGCTTACTCCGCAGCTGGCCGCATGCTGCATCGATATCAGATCCCTGTTCGTGTCTGACTCCACATTGAATACCCTGCTTCATGAGCGTATCAAAAAAGGTCAGAATATTACTTTTCCGGCTCTGTTCATACTGAATATGCTCATCTACCGGATTGTAGGGGATGAGATTCACATAGGATAGTTTCTTTTTGTCTTTAATCAGTTCCGCCAGCTCCAAAGCGGTTTCTTTACTATCATTTATTCCGTCGAGAAGAATATATTCAAACGTTATACGGCGGTTTGTTTTCTCAAGATAGTAGTCCACTGCCTCCATAAGTTTTTCAATAGGCTGAGCCTTATTGATTTTCATAATGTCTGTACGCATTTTATTATTTGGAGCATGCAGGGAGACAGCGAGATTCACCTGGATATTCTCATTGGCAAAGTCGTAAATCCGCTTAATAATTCCGCTTGTGGAAACGGTAATGTGACGTGCACCGATCGCCAGTCCACTGTCGTTGTTTACTACACGGAGAAAACTCATTAAATTATCATAATTATCAAAAGGTTCGCCTATCCCCATAACGACGATATGGCTCACACGTTCTTCTTTTTCTTCTTCATCCATCGCTTTCTGCACGTGCATAATCTGTTCTACAATTTCCCCTGCAGAAAGATCCCGGCTCTTGGGAAGCAGACCGCTGGCACAGAAGCTGCACCCGACATTGCATCCTACCTGGGTCGTAACACATACGGAAGAACCGTAGTCAAAACGCATCAGCACAGTTTCTATAAGATTGCCGTCGTTAAGCCGGAACAGAAATTTCATCGTACCGTCACGGGATGTCTGTTTTGAATGAACATCCAGCGTCTGAAGCGTAAACGTCTCTTCCAGCTGCTCAACGAGCTCCTGCTTTATGTTGGTGATTTCTTCAAACCGGTCAATTCTCTTTTTATACAGCCAGTCCCAGAGCTGCTTTGCTCTAAACGATTTATGACCACGCTCTGTAAACCAGTTTTCCAAGTCAGAAAACGTGTACCCGTAAATCGATTCTTTCATATTTCTCCCTCATTTCTTCATGCTTAAATCCGTACTGTTAAGAACATGTGACATTATCTCAGGAGTTGTGATAAATTGCAAGTGATTAATCCGGAATGTTCATTTCTTCCAGTATATATTCCATATCCACCGCCAGCCCGACTCTTTCCATCTGGTCGTTAATTTCTCGTCTCGTGGTCGCGTATACCACTCCTGCTACATTCCCCTCTTCTGTGATAACCGGACTGCCGCTGCTTCCGCGGTACACCGGTGCATCAAGGGCGATCACGTCTTCTCTCCCGTTTCTTTCGACAGGCTCAAGCAGTCTGCCTTCATTCGGAATAAAGTTAAAAAAACGCGGATTGCCTATAATATAAATACTTTCCGAGCTTTCCCATCCGGAAACGAGTTCGAGCGGAGGATGCGGAAATTCCTCCGCCTCCGGTTTCAGTACGGCAATGTCCAGCGCTTCGTTAACAGTAACCGGATCCGCCGCATAGGAATCACCGTCTTCAAAATGAATACTTGTTTCATAGCTGTCCCTTATTACATGTTCATTTGTCATAATGTAACCTTCACCGAAAACAAAGCCGGTCCCTTTGGAATCTTCCGTCCTTACGACAACAACAGAATCTTTGTATTCCTGGACTTCCTCATTACCAGCCAGTTCTCGGGCGTTGGACAAAAATTCAATAGCCGGAAGATTAAACATCTGCGGCCATACTGCAAGTACGTTGGCAAGCAGAGCAGCGGTTACGATGGAGGCGATAATTACTTTAAGTCGCCGCTTTTTCTTTTTCACCGGTTTTTTTTCCCATTCGTCGGGAGGATTAAAGAATTCTTCTTTTGTTAAGTAATTTTCCCCATCAAAAAATAATTCTTCTTCTTCTTCCCTGGTGTCATCTTTTTTTCTATTTTTTTCTTCTTCATCCAATGAACAGCACCTCTTTATGTTCTCATAATATCACTGACAGTATTTGTACAGATGCGGATTTTTGAGCCGGTCAAATAGGGTGCCCTTCAGTCATTTCATTAAATGTCACAAAATGCGCCTTTTCAAAATAGATCTTGCCGTATGCACTCCGGAGCTTGCTGCTCCGATGGATCCTGCTCCGGGAAAAACCGTATCCCCGCATATCCAGAGTCCTTTAATACCACTCCTGTGGGATACGGCATTAGTAAGTGCATAGCCGGGGATTTGAGGAAACCCCCCTACACCTCCATTCTTTCTCGATGTGAACCTTTCCCATGCTGAAGGTCCTCCTGTAATTTCGTAAACTACACTATCCTGAAAACCAGGATACGCTTTTTCCAGCCTGTTTTTTATCTGCTGTTTCAGATTGCTTGATTTCTGGTCGTACATTTCTTTTGTACTCCAGTTTTTTATATCAACGTGAGTTGATATGGTCAGGGAGCGGTGTCCTTCCGGTGCCCGATGACGGTCTTCTGGTGCTGAAGCAGATACAAAAAAATGACTGCTCTCTGACCAGCTATTCGCAGCTGCTGAAAACTGCTGAAAAAGTGGAGCGTTTTCTCCCATTACATCTTTTATTCCAAAATAAAGAGAAAAAGCACCCCACTGTTCCCTCTCCGACGCAGCGTGTCTCAATTTCTTTTTTAAGGAGAGACGGTCTTTTTCACTAAGGAGCCCCTCTGCATTACTCAGTGGCATGTTTAATATAACGTGATCAGCTTCGTGCACATTTCCTCTGTGATCCTTTACTATCCACGTTTTACCTTTTTTCTGTACATCTTCTGCTTTCCTCGGTTTTAAAACTTGTCCACCGTTATCTTTTATTGATTCAATCATTTTTTCGATAAGCCGATAGTGACCTCCTTCAATATACCACGCGTCTTCGTGATAAATGTCCAGTGCTGCGGCTCCCATTAGCAGGGAACATTTGTCGGAGGTAGTCTGCAGACTGTCCATTAATACATTATCCAAAAATTCACGAAGCATATATTCCTCTGTCAAATCATGCTTATCCAGCATGTATTTAAACGATTTATTCCGAAGCGGTAAAAGGCGCAGCGAGCTCCAGGACATTCCTCTGAGGAGTGCCGTCGTTTCCTGATAAGTATGCGGGTAAATTACCGGAAATTCTTTCATATGCTTTTGAAGAATTGTGGAAAGATGCCAGACCTCCCTGAAAAAAGCTTCAATCTTATCAGCACTTGCAGGAAGTTTCTTTTTCCACATTTGTAAAAATGTTTCTTTATTTGAAAAATAATTAATCGTTTCATTATCAACTGTTACATCCATAACTGTAGAAAGACGAAATGCTTCTAAATTTATTCCAAGAAAACGGTTGATTTTCCCATGTATACTTTCGTTATTTAAACCCATTGCAAGTGTTGCTCCAACAGGAAAAACAAATTTTTTCCGCTGAAACTTACCTGCACAGCCTCCCCATTCCACAGCTGCTTCCAGAAGTGTCACGCTGCACCCACTTTTCTGCAGAAGAGCAGCGGCAGTTACTCCACCATATCCAGAGCCTATAACTATTATTTTTTTCAAAGTCTTTCACCTCAGTTTTATTATGAGGATGTATATGTTGAATTGCAAAGTTTCTGCCGCACTGTTTCAAAGGCATTTAAGTTCCGCTAAAGAAGTGGCCGGCACTCCTCCTGTTCTTACATACTTCGATAGGTAATCTTTCATTTATGGCAGGGGGTACGAGCCTGAAAACATGTATGTTCTTGTAATACAAGGCATCTTATTGGACAAGAAAAAAACCGTTTCCGGTACTTCCGGAAACGGTTTTTTAAGCTATCCTTCTAAAAGGAGCTGTTCTGGATCTTCAAGCAGCTCTTTAATTTGCACAAGGAAGCCTACAGCGTCTTTTCCATCAATAATTCGATGATCATAGGATAAAGCGATATACATCATCGGGCGGTTTTCAAAACGTTCGTTATCAATAGCAACCGGACGCATCTGAGTTTTATGCATTCCGAGAATCCCGACCTGTGGTGTGTTAAGGATAGGAGTGGACCAAAGAGAACCGAAAACGCCTCCGTTGGTAATTGTAAAGCTCCCTCCTTGAAGATCATCAAGCTTAAGCTTTTTATTTTGTGCTTTATCGGCAAGTTCACCAATTTCACTTTCGATTCCAGCGAAATCATGACGATCTGCGTCACGCACAACCGGTACAACGAGGCCGTCATCTGTAGAAACAGCGATCCCGATGTCGTAAAACTGTTTAAGAACAACTTCATCTCCGGCAATTTCCGCATTGACGTACGGGTATTTTTTAAGTGCGCCGATTGCAGCTTTAGTAAAGAACGACATGAATCCAAGCTTTACACCATGCTTGTCCTGAAACTTTTCTTTATGACGATTACGAAGTGCAAGCAGGTTAGTCATATCGATTTCGTTAAATGTGGTAAGCATTGCTGCTTCCTGCTGCGCCTGGACAAGTCTTTTGGCGATTGTCTGGCGTCGGCGTGACATTTTCTCCCGGATGACAGGTTTTGAAGGATCATCCTTCGGCTGTTCTTTTGGTTCTGACTTTTCCTGTTTAGCTTTTTGGCCGCCGGCCTGATGCTCGTCAATATCTTCTTTCCGGATTTTCCCAAGCGGATCACGAGGCTGAATATCGTTAAGATCAATACCTTTTTCACGGGCGTATTTTCTCGTCGCCGGAGAGGCAATAACTCGATCGCTCTTCTCCTCTGAGGAATCGGACGCCGGTCGGCTTTCTTCTTTCTTTTCTTCTTTCTTTTCTTCTTTCTTTTCTTCTTTTTCTTCCTGCTTTTCTTTTTCGCCGGATTCTTCAGAAGAACCGCCTTCTGAAGCTTCTGTATCAATTACTGCGATAGTGTCCCCTACTTTAACAGTGTCCCCTTCCTCTGCTTTTGCTTCTTTGAGGACACCTGCTTCTTCGGCAGAGATTTCTACGTTGACTTTATCTGTTTCGAGCTCAACGATATCTTCACCTTTTTCCACATAATCGCCCGGCTGTTTCAGCCATTCGGCAACTGTTCCTTCCGTTACGGATTCTGCAAGTTCTGGTACTTTCACTTCTAGCATTACTCATTGCTCCCTTCGGCATCTCGACTCGTTGCTTCTTCAATAATTCTCGTCTGATCCAGTTTATGAACTTTCGGATCACCTTCAGCCGTACTTGATCTACGGCGTCTTCCAATAAATTCTACAGGGATCTCCCCGTTAGTAAGACTTTGCAGATGCGGGGCAATATAATGCCACGCTCCCATATTTTGAGGCTCTTCCTGAGCCCAGACAAATTCTTCTACATTTTTGTATTTGTCCACAATTTCTTTAATATGCTTAGCCGGGAAAGGATACAGTTCCTCTACTTTAATCAGCTGCAGCCAATCCGGCAGTTTATCCTGTTCGGCGAGGTGCTCTTCTATATCTATCGCCATTTTGCCCGACGCAAAAACTACCCGCTTAATTTTCTTGTGGTTTTTCCCCAGTTTTTCATGAGCAAGAACAGGTTTAAACTCTCCTTCCGCAAGCTCACTGATTTCAGAAGCTACATTTTCATTCCGAAGCAGACTTTTAGGTGCCATTAGCACCAGTGGACGGATAACGTCCTCTTTCAGCATTTTTGCCTGTCTGCGCAGAAGATGGAAATACTGACCGGCTTTTGTCAGATTGGCTACGTGCCAGTTGTTTTCAGCTGCCAGTGTCAGGAATCGTTCCAGTCTCGCACTGGAATGCTCTGGTCCCTGCCCTTCATAACCGTGCGGAAGGAGCATTACGAGACCGGATTTCTGGCCCCATTTAGCCCGTCCGCTGGAAATAAACTGATCAAACATCACTTGAGCCCCATTGGAAAAGTCACCATACTGCGCTTCCCAGATAGTAAGTGTTTCAGGAGAATGAACATTGTATCCATATTCGAAACCTACACATGCTGCTTCGGACAACGGGCTGTTGTGTACAGTAAACGATGCCTCCGCACTGGATATACTGTGAAGCGGATAATGAGTGCTGTCATTTTCATAATCATGAAGCACTAGATGCCGCTGGGAGAATGTTCCCCGCTCTGAATCCTGTCCTGTAAGACGGATAGGAGTTCCATCCGAAATAATGGCGGCAAAGGCAAGCGTTTCGGCATGTCCCCAGTCAATTATTCCACCATCTTCCACCGCTTCCACACGCCGGTTCAAGATTTTAGCGAGTTTTGGGAAAATGTTGAAATTTTCCGGATACTGGAGGAGTTCATCGTTGATTTTTCTAAGTTCTTCCTTGGAAATAGAAGTGTCAATTCCTTCCAGCCTGTCTTCTACGTATTCCGGAGGATTCATTTCCTCATCGATATGCTCGCGCTTTTTATCTTTAATATTTTCGAAATGCTCCGTCAGCTTTTCGATAAACTGATCTCGCATAGATGCAAATTCATCTTTTGATACAACGCCGTCTTCCAGAAGAGTTTCACCATAAATATTAAAGATTGTAGGATGTTCTTTAACTTTTTTATACAGCTGCGGCTGTGTAGCTAATGGTTCATCCATTTCGTTATGTCCGTACCTCCGGTATCCGATAAGGTCAATAACGATATCCTTTCCGAATTCCTTACGGTAAAGGTAGGCCAGGTGGATAGCTGCAACACATGCTTCCAGATCATCTGCGTTCACGTGAATCACCGGAATTTCATAGCCTTTGGCAAGATCACTCGCATACATCGTTGACCTTGAATCATCACTGACTGTCGTGAATCCGATAAGATTGTTCGCAATAATATGAATAGTACCACCTGTTTTATATCCTTCAAGACGGCTTAGGTTCAGTGTTTCAGCAACTATGCCCTGACCTGGAAAGGCTGCGTCTCCGTGTATAAGAATCGGCATGGCTTTTGTAACATCCTGCTGCGGCTTACCCGGTGCTGAACGGTCATCCTGGGCAGCCCGTACCTGTCCTTCCACAACCGGATCAACGAATTCCAGATGACTTGGGTTGTTGGAAAGTGAGATCGTAGCTTTATTTTCTTCTTCCAGCTCACGCTTTGCCCCAAGGTGATATTTCACGTCGCCTGTCCACCCATAGTTAATACCTACAGATCCTTCTGAAGGAACGAGGGTTTTGTTTGGGGCATCATGAAATTCAGAGAAAATAAGCTCATAAGGTTTCCCGAGAACATGGGCAAGAACATTCAGCCGTCCCCGGTGAGCCATACCTATCATGACTTTTTCACAGCCGTCTTCACAGGATTCTCTGACAGCTTCATCCAGCATAGGCACCATCGAATCAAGCCCCTCTACTGAAAACCGTTTCTGGCCTTTAAACGTCTTATGGATGAAATGTTCAAACCCTTCCACCTGATTCAGGCGCTCAAGAAGCTGGCGTCGCATATCGTTGGTAATTTCGGGAAAATAATCCCCGGATTCAACTTTTTGAAAAAGCCAGCGTCTCTCTTTAATGTCATGAACCTGTTTAAATTCAAAGGCAAGCCGTTTTGTATAAGTGTCCTTTAAATGTTCAACAGCCTCCAGACCATTATGGAAGGATTCGTGTTTATGAGGAGAGAGGAGTTCAGGAGGTACCTGTTTTAAGGCCTCACTGTCGAGGTTAAATTCTTCCAGCTTAAATAGATCTTTTCTTTCTTCGAGGCTGACCGGATAAAGGTCTGCCATTAAATGACCGTTTCTGCGGATAGACTCCGCCATACGCATCGCATTTACAGCCGTGTGAAAATCCTGTTTTCCCCGGCTTTCCTGAACTGCAGTGCCGGCAGCTGCACCTCCGTTGGATACTGATTCCTGGTAAGCTCCCCATTTTTCGAAAAAGTCAATAATATCTTCTTCCACCATATCGGGGTCTTCCTGAAATTCTTCGTACTTCTCCAGCATGTATCCCAGGTTTGGACCGTAAAACTGGGACCACCCTTCACTCAATTTAATTGACTCACTACCCATGTCTGCTACCTCCAGTGAATTATAAATATGTACATATGATCAACGAGTAATGTAAAGCGTTTACACAAATATTCTATCATTATCTCATGCACACCTCAAAGGTTAGTTTGAGAATTTTGCGGCTTTTAAAGAAAAACTTTCAGCTTATCCATAAATATGAACGAATTTCGCCCATCACGAATGTCCGGCTTTTTTAACCCAGAATTTTTCAAGTCTGCGCACAGCTTCTTTAAGTTCATCCATTCCATAGGCATAGGAAAGCCTGACGTATCCTTCCCCATAGATGGAAAATGCTGTGCCGGGAACTACTGCAAGCTTTTCCTCTTCCAGAAGTTTCAGTGAAAATTCAAACGAAGAAAGTCCGGAAGCTGAAATATCAGGAAAAATATAAAATGCGCCTTCTGGTGACACGGCCGGAATACCTATCTCCTTGAGCCTTGCCAGCATCCATGTTCTGCGTCTGTCGTACTCCTGCTTCATTATTTCAGGATCCTCCGCCCCGTGCCTGAGTGCTTCCAGGGCAGCTGCCTGAGAGATGGAGCTCGCACAGCTGACATTATATTGATGTACTTTAATTAAGTGAGCTGCGATTGACTTATCGGCAAATAAAAATCCGATTCTCCAACCAGTCATCGAATGGGATTTGCTCAGTCCGCTGATAACAATAGTTTTTGTTTTCATGCCGGGCATCACTGCCATTGATTTATGTCTTCCATTGTAACGCAGTTCCCCATATATTTCATCCGCTAAAACAAATATATCGAGATCCTTCAGGATACGGTGTAAACTCTCCAGTTCTTCGTCTGTTAATGTTACACCAGTAGGATTGGACGGATAAGGAAGCATTACAGCTTTAGTTCTTGGCGTTAAAGCATTTTTCAACTGGAGTTCAGTCAACTTAAAATTTGTTTCCGTCGTGTCAATTAATACCGGATACGCCCCGCACTGCTTAATAATCGGTTCATAAGCCGGATAGACTGGAGCGGGGATAATCACTTCATCTCCCGGATTCAATATCGTACGCATAGTGACATCTATTGCCTGGGATGCTCCGACGGTTACGATTACTTCGTCCGCTGCATCATATTCCATACCAAACCGTTTTTCCGCCCACTTCGCTGCCTCATTCCTCAAATCGACGGTGCCGGCATTTGGGGTATATGTAGTTAAATTATTATCAATGGCTTTTTTCGCAGCTTCCTTAATATGTTCAGGTGTTTGAAAATCAGGCTGCCCGAGAGTCAGCTGGACAGCTTCCGGAAACTGCTGGACACGGTTAAAAAACTGCCTTATTCCGGATATTTCGATGTTTTTCACCTGTTCATTAATATTATGTTCCATATAAAACGACACCTTTCTTTCCTGATAACTTTGTAAATATTCCCTGCTGTACCTTCCTGATTTCACGATGCAGAGTGTCCTGCATTGTTAAGTCTCTCTGCCGGGTTTAAAACAGACTAACGGAGACTGTTTTTTAGTAATTTCCTCCGCTTTTTAAAATCAAACTGCTTTTCTGATTTTTATTTTCTAGATAAAATGAAAATAAACGTATATGACTGTTAAATGAACAGCATAAAGTAGTAAAGCAGTCCCTCCCACCCAAAACGGGAAAAACATCCGCTTTCTACCCTCCGGAAGCCTGAACTGATTTTTGACCGGCTTCAATGAAAAAAGAATGAGGGCGGCTGCATAAAGAAGCATATAATTTACTTCCACCAAATAATTGGTCCCGCCTTCCGTATCCACTATTAAACCCGTGGAAAGCAAAAATAAATTAGCTGCAATTCCGATTAATTTGCCGATAAGCAGATAGCTGAAAAAAACCATATGCATCCACCATCCTGAAGGATGCCTCATAAAAACTGCTACTGCGGTCGGAATAAGAAGAAGGAGCGGCCCATCCGAAACCAGCAGTCCGGCAGCGCCGTCTCTAAGACCCCATCTTATTCCTACATAATAATAATAACTGAAGTATGATGCCGCAATTAAAAATAAAAGCACAGCATATCCATGAAGCATCCATATCCAGACCCTCTTGTTCATAGTTTCCGCCTCCGGACTTATCGTATGCCTTCGACTAACTGCAGCAGGAGCATACGGACTTCATTTATCTTTTTCATTACAAATGCCGTCTTTCATCCAATTTTTAATTGGGCTGCTCTTGATAGACAGCTTCCGGTGTAGATGAGCCTCAGAGAAGCTACTCCCTTATAATCAAATCAGCACCTGATCTGCCTAGCAGATAGGCTGCAATCGCAAACGCCTCTGTCTGCTCCCTTATACGGGAAACTCCCTGGGGAGGCTCTTTAATATTCAACGTATAGTTTGAAGATCCAAAATTTCCAGAGTCAGTCTCCCGGAGAAAAACGACAGCTTCCTGCATCCCGCTCCTTCCACTCTGCATCACTTCATGAAAGGAGACAAACCCGTGCATGACTCCCCTATATCGTGATCCCTGGACCAAAACGCCATGCTCACTTAATTTTTCAGCATACTGTTCCCCTTCGTCACGGAGGGGGTCGAATTCAGCAGTTATGATCAGCGCCGGAGGAAGTCCACTTAAATCTTCCGCATGCAGCGGTGAGCTGTAAGGATGTTTCCACATCCATTCTTCAGGGGCGTATGCGTCCCTCGCCTTATGCATGACGCTGCGCGATAAAAGGTAATACCCGCTGTCGTAGACCTCTCTGGAGGCAAAAGGAAGTTCACGGAACGTCGTAAGAGGATAAAACAGCACCTGTGCCACAACCGCCGGCCCGTCCCTGTCTCTGGACATCTGAGTAATCACTGTAGCTATATTCCCTCCTGCGCTGTCCCCCATCACGGATATTTTTGCCGGGTCCCCCTTTAAGGCCTCTGCATTTTCTTCCGTCCATTGAAGAGCGGTATAACCGTCCTCCACTGCGGCAGGGAATATATTTTCAGGAGCCAGCCTGTATGCCGGGGCGATTACGACACTGCCGGTATGGGAAGCTGTATAGCGCAGGATATTATCATGGGTATTGAGTCCACCGTACCCTTCCATAAATGCCCCTCCATGAAAGTAAAGAACGATCGGAAAAGGACCTTCTCCCCGGGGACGGTAAATACGAACCGGTATTTGAGCCTCCCCCTGAACCGGTATAAAAATATCTTCCCGCAGCAGGACAGCTTCCCCTTCCGTGCCGCCGGAAACAATCCGTGGGGGCCTTACATTAATATCGAGGTCCACAAGGTTATTATTTACAGCATGAAGAACAACGGCTGTTTTAGCAGGAAGTCTGCCTTCATCGGTCGTCTGCCAGAGAAGAACCGCTCCAGTAATTATCAATAGAAGCAGACTGAAAATAATAAAAGAAGCCAGCATCGCATTTTTAAAAACATTTTTTATATGCGGCATGGAAGGTCAGGCCTCCTGAGATTCATACTTCGAATGATTACTCGTTTACCTTCTGTACAGTGGTGGTATTAACTGCATAGGAAGTACCATTTATTCTTCTTAATTATACACTAATTCGGTTTTTAATATCTGCATCACTCTGCAGAAATATTTACATTCAGGAGGAAAGACAACTATGACCTCAACGACAGACGACCTGAAGAAAAATTTATTGAAAATGGACAAAAAATCTTATCGTATGCTTAAAGATATTCAAGGTTCCTACAGTACCGGGTCCGGAGTCAGACTTCATATTGATTATGTACAGGGAGATCCCTTTGCCTCCCCTTCCAGAATACGCATAACCATCCCGCTGACTGAAACAGACCTGATTTTTAAAGAATTAAATCAGCCTCAAAGAATCAGAGCTGTGAAACATTTTTTCTCCAAAGAATTCAACAGAAAAAAATCAGGAGCAGATATTAACCTCGGAGGTACCGGTAAAAGCGGAATGATATTTATTGATGAACCCGGCCCGGAAGTTATTGAAAGAAGTTCTGTACACATCGATGAAAAAAACATTGAATTCCGACTTTCCTGCGGAATCCCCGCCAGCGGAAGAAAAATACTTGGAAAAAAAGCAGCGGAACTTTTATGTGAACTACTCCCGGACCTCGCAGTAAAAACACTCGAAGGCTACTCCAGAAATAAACTGGATAAAGCTTTGGAAACAGCAGACGACCAGAAGCTGCTGCGCCAAAAAATTACAGAAAACAACTTAACGTCTTTTATTGCAGATGGAGCAGTTTTACCAAGAAAAAGCGGGAACAGCAGCCTTCCGCTCAGGGAGAAGCACACAATCCCTTTTAAATCTCCTGAATCCTGGCGCTGCTCTTTTGAAGTAAGCCGTGGAAAAATCATAACCGGCTTAGGCATCCCACATGGAGTTACTCTCATTATTGGGGGAGGTTATCACGGTAAAAGCACTCTGCTGAAAGCTGTGGAAAGAGGCGTGTATGACCATGAACCAGGAGACGGCCGGGAATATGTTGTAACCGAGGACACTGCTGTTAAAATACGGGCAGAGGACGGACGCAGTATACGGGAGGTCAACATATCCCCTTTTATAAATGAACTCCCTTTTCAAAAAGATACGTCCGTGTTTACATCTTCTGATGCCAGCGGCAGTACTTCCCAGGCTGCAAATATAATAGAGGCTCTTGAAACGGGCTGCCGGACGCTTCTTATTGACGAGGATACGAGTGCTACTAATTTCATGATAAGGGATGCAAGAATGCAGTACCTTGTAAAAAAAGAAAAAGAACCTATTACACCATTCATCGATAGAATAAGAGAACTTTACGAACAGCACGGAGTTTCCACGGTACTCGTTCTGGGAGGCTCCGGAGATTATTTCGATGCAGCCGATCATGTGATCATGATGGATGAATATGTACCTTTCGACCGTACGAAAGATGCAAAAGAGGTAGCCGAAAAGTTTAAAACGATCCGCCAGCAGGAAAAGCAGGGGGGCATCCCTCCCCTCACGAACAGAACCTTTCCTAAAGATTATATTGCGAAAAAAATGGATAAAAAGGGGAAAATCCAGGCCCGGGGCCTCCATCAAGTCACCATTGGAAAAGAACCAGTAAATCTTCATGCTGTAGAGCAGCTTGTCAGTACGAGTCAGACAGAAGCTCTGGCGATGATGCTTAAAAATATTTCTGTTAATAAAGACGACGAATCAACTATGCAGATCATCGACCGCCTCTACAAAGAAATCGAAAATAAAGGTCTGGACTGCATTTCGCCCTTTTACGGAAAACACCCCGGTAACATTGCACTGCCGAGACCTTATGAACTGGCTGCCGCGTTAAACCGAATAAGACCATGATAAGTTCACCGCCTGAAATTTCCAAATTCTGATACGACAGGTTTTGCAGGCCCGGCTATCAGGACATTAAAAAGCCGCCCTTTCACTATGTGGAAGGGCGGCTTCTTGTTAGTATATAAAGTCATTAGTCTTGAATAATCATTTTGTCAGCTGGATGCGTATATTCCGCACTTACCGGTAAAACCCTGACAAGTAACCCGATTTTCAGCTAACTATGAAGCCTGCAGCATGAAAAGGTTTTTTCCTCTGCCGGCCTGGGTTTCCGGAGCGTTCTGTCCAGAGTGAAATCAGCTGCTCCTGTACCCGGATTCAATTATCACCGGCCATATACAATGCACTTATTTATTTTCATCAAAAGTAGGAAGAAAATTTTCCAGCCCTTCCTCCTTCAGTCTGCTTTTAGGAATGAACCTCAGAGCTGCAGAATTAATACAATACCGCAGACCACCTGGTGGGGGGCCGTCCGGAAAAACGTGCCCGAGATGGGAATCACCTTCCGCACTACGTACCTCTGTGCGGACCATAAAATGACTTCTATCTGTTTTTTCGACTACTGCTTTTTCTTCAACAGGCCTGGTAAAGCTCGGCCAGCCGCAGTTGGAATGGAATTTGTCCTGTGAATGAAAAAGAGGTTCACCGGATACTATATCGACGTAAAGACCCTCTTCAAAAAAATCCCACAGATCATTTTTAAAAGGAGGTTCTGTCGCGTCTTCCTGGGTCACTTGAAACTGCATCGGGGTCAGCTTTTCTTTCAGGTCATTTTTTTTCATCCTGTGAATCCCTCCAGTTTTGTTTAATAAAT
>REBZ01000182.1 GCA_007692495.1 Alkalicoccus sp. | reverse complement strand
AAATAAGGAATTCAGCAGAAAACATTGTTCGAGGCCCGCTTAAACGGAGTATAATCAAAAATAATGATTATACTTCAGAACAACTTTTTGTAAAATTTCATTTTACCAGCTCCACACAAATAGAAAGGTATGTTTAAAAAAATCATATCAGGAAATAGTATAACTGAGCGCAGAAAGAGAAAATACGGGAGTTGATATAATGGCACACACACAGACCACTGAAATTCTAAACAGACATGTTGCGAATTGGAATGTCATGTTCGTAAAACTTCACAACTACCACTGGTATGTTAAAGGGCCGCATTTTTTTACCCTTCACGAAAAATTTGAAGAGTTGTATAATGAAGCGGCTGAGCATATTGATGAACTGGCAGAGAGACTTCTTGCTTTAAAAGGGAAACCGGTGGCGTCGATGAAGGTATACCTGGAAACGACCACCCTTAAAGAAGCAGAAGGAGAACAGGATGCAGAAGATATGGTACGTGCTCTTGTAGCTGATTTCGATACGCTTTCCGCTGAATTAAAAGAAGATATTGAAACTCTGGAAGACGATGCCGATGATGAAGCTACAGCAGATATGCTGATTGAAATCAGACAGTCTGTAGAAAAGCATAACTGGATGCTCCGTTCATTTCTTGGAGATCGCTAAACAAAAAAAGCTGTCCGGTAAATCCGGACAGCTTTTTTTGTTATTAGACACTTGCCGTTTTTATGAAGAACGTGTGACCGCTGCCCGGGAAGCAACCATGGCCATATAACTGAGAGTGCCGAACAGAAGACTGACTATGACGGCGTGCGAAAGTGTAGCTGTCAGTGTGAATCCAGTAAAGATTACGAAGGCACCGCTGAGGGCCTGGGAGGATATCAGGATAAGGCTGGCACTTCCACTGTATAACAGCGGTTTGTTTTTAATATGATGTTTAATCATCTGAATAAACATAATTAATATTGTTATCAAAAGCAGTCCGGCAGCAAACCTGTGAGCAAACTGAATGGCTGCTCCGCCCTCCAGGGAAGGAATAATCTGTCCGTTGCATAACGGCCATCCGTCACAGGCTCCGCCTGCACCCGAATGTTTTACATAAGCTCCAGTGTAAACGACCATATACGTGAAGATAAGATTGAAAATTATCATCCCCCGAAAACTTCGTGAAATCTGAGGCCGAGTAAGAGAAGCTGGTTTTCCGTCTTCAAAAGCAAGGATTGTAAGCAGAAGTACACTTGCAAAAGAAATAAGAGAAAAGCCGAAATGAAGAGCCATTACCGCATCTGACTGGCCCCAGACGACTGCCGCTGCTCCGAGAAGTCCCTGCAGAATTATGAATGCAACTGCGAGCAGAGAAAACAATTTCGTTTCCCGGAGATGTCCAATTGCTTTCCAGCTCCAGATGGCATGAATAATAACCATTAAACCAAGTACACCGGAAACAACACGATGTGTATACTCAATCATCGTTTCAATTGTTGGATTTTCAGGTATGACCTGGCCATAGCACAGCGGCCATTCCGGTCCACAGGCATCCCCGGATCCTGTCTGGGTGACCATTGCCCCCTGCAGGAGTACAAGGAGCATACCGAGAGTCGTGATAATCCCATAAAACTTAAGGAGTCGATGCATAAAAGCCCACCATCTTTCTAAAATATAAAAAATATAATTACTTACGGTATCTATTGGAGAATAACATGACGTAACTATACTATACTGAAATAAGAAAAATTAGTCGATTTTGTTGGCCGAAGTCCTGCCACCTCTATAATATAGCAAATAATAAAGGAAGAAATGACTTTCACATAATTGTCACAAAGGGGGTTTCGGAAATATCAACTCTAAAAAAATGTGATGAAAATCAAGTGTTCTTCCTTTATAATGTGTATGAGCAGTGCAAACTATCATCTTTTTTTGTTGTGCGCGTGTTTAAAGGTTTTTTGAGAGAGCGTTTACAGCTTTTTTGAAAAAACTCTGAATTGTCGCTGGTAAAAGTTTACTGTGGAATAATTTTTCCTTCTAAACATAACAAAAAAGGTGATGTGTACAGGGGGTGAATGAAATTGAGTAAACTGAATGCAATGTCTTCAGCGGAAAGTGTGACTAATGTAAGTGAAGTTACCAGTTCAACGGCCAGCTGGCGGGATTACGTTACTATTTCCAAGACGGGAATTGTTATGTCTAATTTAATTACCGCATTTACCGGGCTTTATCTGGCTACCTATTATACGGGAACCACCCTGGCAGCCAATGCTCTGACAGCTTTAATGGCTCTTTTAGGTTCCGCACTGATCATTGCCGGAGGATGTGCTCTGAATAATTACATCGACCGGGACATTGATCATTTAATGGAACGTACTAAAGACCGGCCGACAGTTGCAGGTAAGCTGACTGGGAAACAGACGCTTACATACGGCTTGGCAGTCTCTCTTGCTGGTACCGCATTTTTAGCGGCAGCTTCCCTTACAGCCGCACTGATTGGTGTCATAGGGCTGATTTTTTATGTTGTACTCTATACGATGTGGACAAAACGTACAACAACGCTGAATACTATTGTCGGCAGTTTTGCCGGAGCAGTTCCTCCACTCATTGGGTGGGCGGCAATTGATCCGGGTCTGCACCCTTATGCCTGGGCATTGTTCTTAATCATGTTTATCTGGCAGCCCCCTCATTTTCTTGCGCTCGCAATGAGAAGAGTTGATGAATACCGCGCAGCAGGAATACCTATGCTTCCCGTCAAGGCAGGATTCGCAATGACAAAGCGCCAGATTATCTGGTATGTGGCAGTCTTAATTCCTGTATCCCTGCTCGTCACTGACTTTGGGGCAGTTTATACTTCTGCAGCGCTTATTCTTGGAGGCAGCTGGCTTATTTATGGACTGACAGGTCTTAAAGTAAAAGATGACATGAAATGGGCCACAGGCATGTTCATTTACTCTCTGTACTATATGACGGTTATGTTTGTACTGATGGTACTTGTACACATGTTTTAAAAATGTATGAAAGAAAGCGGGGTTTAAGACGAGATGAAGCACTTTTTGAGATTGCTTCCATTTTCCTTCATCCTGCTTCTTGCAGGATGCGGGATGGAAAACTTATCTGCACTCGATCCTCGGGGGCCGGTTGCAGAAATGCAGTTTGATCTGATCATGCTGTCCGTTTACGTGATGCTTTTTGTAATCGTTGTTGTATTTGCGATCTTCACGTACGTGCTTGTGAAGTTCCGCGAAAAACCGGGTGATACCCACATTCCGAAGCAGGTACACGGAAATCGTGCTCTTGAGTTTATCTGGACAATCATTCCAATCTTTCTATTGCTTATTCTGGCCGTACCAAACGTTACGACTCAGTTTGCAATGTCTGATACAGGTGTAGCGGATGATGATGTAGATCAGGAACTGATTGATGAGGACGAAGAAGCAGAAGATGTAGTTAGGATCGAAGCGCACGGACACCAGTTCTGGTGGGAATTTATTTATCCTGATCTTGGTATCAATGCCGGACAGGACATGTACATCCCAACAGACACAAGAATTGTCATTGAACTGGAAGCAAGCGACGTTATTCATTCTTTCTGGGTGCCGGCCCTTGCTGGTAAAACAGACAACGTACCCGGTATTACAAATTCACTATGGCTCGAAGCTCCGGAAGAAGGAGTGTATTACGGGAAATGTACAGAACTTTGTGGTGCTTCCCACTGGCTGATGGACTTTAAAGTACTAGCCGTAGATCCGGACACGTTCGACACGTGGGCGGAAAATATGGCCGAGCCGGATGAGGAACTCACGGAACCAGAGGGCGAAGTTGCTGTAGAGGGCCGTGAAGTTTTCGAAAACAACTGTATCCAGTGTCACGCAGTAGGAGATGAAGGCGGACCGGTAGGACCTAACTTCACAAACTTCGGTGAACGCACAGTTATTGCAGGGTTCCTCGATTATAATGATGAAAATCTCGTAGACTGGATCCGTGACCCGGAATCCTTGAAACCGGATAACGAAATGCCGGCCTTTGACGAGAATACTATTTCTGATGACGAAATGGATGCTCTCGTAGAATACGTGAATGAACTGAAAGTATTAGAATAAAATTTGCAATAAGGGAGGTCTTCCTTCGTGTCTAACAGCACAGCTGCGTCTAAAAAAAGCGTGCTCTGGGACTGGCTGACTACGGTGGACCATAAGAAGATTGGAATCATGTATTTCTTCGGCGGTCTTTTCTTCTTTACCATTGCTGGTATTGAAGCAATGCTAATGCGTATTCAGCTAATGTTCCCGGAGATGGGTTTTGTAGGCGAACAAACATTTAATGAATTACTTACTATGCACGGTACAACAATGCTGTTTCTGGCAGCCATGCCCTTGTTCTTTGCGTTTATGAACTTTGTTGTACCCCTTCAGATCGGGGCACGGGACGTAGCCTTCCCGTTCATCAACTCTTTGGGACTCTGGCTGTTTATTTTCGGGGGTATTATCCTCAATATCAGCTGGATGACAGGCGGCGGTCCTGACGCAGGGTGGACAGCTTATACACCGCTTTCCACTACTTCAGGAGGTCACGGCGTCGATTATTACGTAATGGGTCTTCAGGTCGCCGGTGCTGGTACACTGATGTCGGCCATTAACTTCCTGGTCACCATTGTCAACATGCGTGCTCCTGGTATGAGCATGATGCGGATGCCGCTTTTTACATGGACTACATTCGTAACATCGATGCTTATTCTATTCGCTTTCCCGGCGCTGACAGTCGGTCTTCTGCTTATTATGCTGGATCGTATTTTCGGAGGAGCCTTCTTCGATGTCGCGCTTGGCGGTAACGTAGTTATTTATCAGCATCTGTTCTGGATCTTCGGACATCCGGAAGTTTATATTCTTATTCTGCCGGCATTCGGTATTTTCTCAGAAGTTATACCTACTTTTGCGAAAAAGCGTCTTTTCGGTTACACAGCGATGGTATTTGCTACAATGATCATCGGTTTTCTCGGTTTCATGGTATGGGCCCACCACATGTTTACAGTTGGTATGGGACCGGTAGCGAACGCAATATTTGCTGTTGCAACCATGGCCATTGCGGTACCTACTGGTATCAAAATATTTAACTGGCTTCTTACCCTCTGGGGTGGAAGAATTAAATTCACCACGGCAAACTTATTTGCCCTGGCCTTTATTCCTTCCTTCGTACTCGGCGGTGTCACTGGAGTTCAGCTGGCAATGAGTGCAGCCGACTACCAGTTCCATGATACGTATTTCGTAGTTGCACACTTCCACTACGTTATTATCGGTGGTTCTGTATTGGGGATTTTTGCTGCTACTTTCTACTGGTGGCCGAAAATGTTCGGATACAGACTCGACGAAAAGCTGGGGAAATGGTTCTTCTGGCTGTTCCTGATCGGCTTCCATCTCACATTCTTTGTCCAGCATTTCCTTGGACTAATGGGGATGCCGCGTCGTGTAGGTTCCTATCTGGATGGACAGGGACTGAATGAAATGAATTTCATCAGCTCCATGGGGGCTTTCCTGATGGCATTTGCTTTCATTCTTCTCGTTATCAACGTTCTTGTTTCCCGCAAGAATACGGACAATGTACAGGATCCATGGGACGGACGTACACTCGAATGGGC
>REBZ01000198.1 GCA_007692495.1 Alkalicoccus sp. | reverse complement strand
ACAGGACATTCACGCCGTAAAAATAGTAGTAGTCCACCGCCCAGATAAGCCAGATCAACGTAAGGATAACTCCTCCTACGGAACTCTGGCGGTAGCCTTTCGCCAGATACACAATAAACTGCCTGGCAACACTCCGCGGCTCTTTTTCCATTACAAGGTCCCTTACCGAACTGAATAAAGCAGCTGTTGCCGGAAAAAAGAAGAGGGGCAGGAGCAGCGCGGAAGCCGCAAAAAGCTCAATTTCCAGTCCGGAAGCACTGCCCGTTAGTACCATCGCTCCCAGAAGCAGTACCGGGATACTTACGATCAGCCACATCACATTTAATACGGCGAATTTTGCTGTCCAGTCAAAAAATCGATGAAATCCGTTCACTGCTGCCACCTCCTTTTTTTCGTATTATTTTACAGCGCCTTCGGAAACGCCTTTAATGATCTGCTTCTGTGCAAAAAAGTAAAAGATAATTACCGGGATAATCGCAATCGTCAGCCCTGCAAGCGCAAGGTGCCACTGTCTTGTATATTCACCGAAGAAGGCGAACATACGGAGTGGGATGGTTGCTTCCGAACTGCTCAGTACAAGGGAAGGCAGAAGAAAGTCATTCCAGATCCAGATAACATTCAAAATAGCGACTGTGACAGAAATCGGCTTCAGGAGCGGAAAAATAATATACCAGAACGTCTGGAATTTATTTGCGCCGTCAATTTTCGCTGCTTCATCCAGTGTCAGAGGAATACTTTTCATGGCCCCATGGTAAAGGAAGATTGCCAGGCTGGAACCAAACCCGAGATACATGAAGATCAGCCCGCCGCTGTTCAGCAGGTTCATCGAGCCGAAAAAGGAAGTCAGCGTAATCATAACCGCCTGGAACGGAATAAGCATCGCTGCTACGAACACAAGCAGAATTGCGTTACTCGTTTTACTTTTATTTCTCGCCAGGGCAAATCCTGCCATGGAGGAGAAAATAATAATGATTGCTATACTAACAGTTGTAATCAGAGTGGAATTGAAAAGTGCATTTAAAAAATTCAGGTCAATATACGCCTGCACAAAGTTTTCAACCGTCGCTTCGCTCGGAAGGCCGATGACGTCTTCAAACATTTCACGGTTCGTTTTAAAGGCGTTGACTACCATTAAGTAAAAAGGAGAAATCCAGATAAGAGCGAGAAGTATACCTAATATCTCCAGCACCGGAAGCTTCTTTTTTCGTTTCTGCGCCATTACATCTCGACCTCCTTTTTCTTATTGTAGTACACCTGGGATACCGCGATAATGGCTACAAATACGAAGAAGATAATCGCTTTTGCCTGCCCGTAGGCCATTTCATTACTGCTGAAGGCAGTGTAGACGATGTTCATCGCAACCATCTCCGTAGAATTGAACGGTCCGCCGTCTGTCAGTGCCAGGTTCTGGTCATAAATTTTAAAGGATGTAGAAAGCGTCAGGAACATACTGATCGTAAAAGCAGGTGCTACAAGTGGAAACGTTACGTTCCGGAAACGCTGAAACGGGCTCGCTCCATCCACTTTAGCTGCTTCCAGCAGTTCTTCCGGAATGCTTTGTAAGTATGCGATATAAATAATCATTATATAACCGGCCAGCTGCCAGGTTGTCAGGATTACGAGTCCCCAGAAACCAGTCGTCCCTGTTGTAAGCCATCCGTCCAGACCGGCAATACCGAGCAGCTCCCCAAGATCCGAGAATACGCCGATAAAAATAAACTGCCAGATAAATCCGAGGATTAGTCCGCCGATCAGGTTCGGCATGAAAAAGACTGTGCGCAGCAGGTTGCTCGACTTCAGCTTCTGCGTTACGAGAAGTGCCAGTCCGAGACCGAACACATTCAGCAGCACGACTGTTACAACGGAAAACTGAATCGTAAACCAGAGCGAGCTGAGGAACCGTCCGTCGTCAAGCAGCCGCAGGTAATGTTCCAGACCGAGAAAATTATTGAATGTCAGGCCGTTCCAGTCGGTAAAAGAATAAAAGAAACCAGCGAGAAGCGGTATAACAACTACCGCTCCCAGCGCAAGAATTACCGGGGCGAGGAAGAGCCAGAAGGTTAAGTCTTTATTTCTCATTAGTACAGCCTCCCAACTTCACTAAGATTCATTTTGAGAATAAGAAAGGATGTATAAGAGTCTCTCTCCATACATCCTTTCATGCTTTTGTTATCGACTGCTCTCCCACTCCTGGGTTCCTTCTTCAAGTACATCTTCCCAGTCTCTTTCTCCGCCGAGGTATTCCTGAACGTGCGCTCCGAAATCATCACCCCATGCTGTAGGATACCCTAGGAAAACCCATCCAATCGTGTTTTCTTCCAGAGAATATTCGTAAATATCACGGGAAAGTGGTGAGTTGATGCTTTCCGGATCAAAGTTTTCGTGGGCAGGGATAAAGTTCAGCTGCTCCTGCACAACTTCGATCCCTTCCTCTGATGCATACATCCAGTCAAAGAAATCTTTTGCTGCTTCGATGACTTCATCATCAGCATTGCTGTTGATAACCCAGTAGTTTGGAACTCCTACCGGCAGTTTGCCTTCTTCACCTTCCAGTGGAATAGGAAGGATTCCTACGTTTTCTTCTGCAAATTCAGGATCCATCTGCTCCAGCGTCGGGTGAATCCAGTCTCCCTGCTGAATCATGGCTGCATCCCCTAGAGAGAAGTACTGCTCTACCTGCTGGGAATAGTCCATGTTGAGCACCGGCTGAATGGAATATTCATTCTGAAGATCCAGCATGCGCTGCATTTCATCTCCACGCTCAAATTCCACCGTGTCGCTTTCGTACGCTTCCATTACATCGTTGTTAAACTCCGGCGCAAGGTATACGTTCGCCAGGTGATTCCCCATGACCCAGGCTTCTGACCCCGGCAGAGCAAAAACTCCTTCGATCCCAAGCTCTTCTTTCTGGGAATCAAGTGTCTGTACTGCTTCTTCCAGATCTTCATAGGAAAGAATTTCGTCCGGATTGATTCCCGCTTCTTCAAAAACCTGCTTGTTGTAAATGAAGCCGTAGCCTTCCTGGTTAAAAGGAATACCGTAAACGGTGTCATCTACCGTAATGCCGTCCAGTGTTCCTTCGAGTGCTGTGTCTGTTGCTTCAAGGTCTGTTACGTCCTCTGCGTAATCCTGGTAATCCGCAAGCTCAGAAGGACCTGCCAGACTGAATACATCCGGCTCATCCCCGGAAGAAAAACGGGAGCGGAGAGAAGTGAAATAGTCTGATCCACCGCCGACTGCCCCGAATTCGATCTGCACGTTCGGATTTTCTTCTTCGTACTGTGCGGCCATTTCAAGAAACTGGTCACGGAACTCTACTTTGCCCTGGAAAATATCCAGTGTGATCTGCTCCCCGTCTCCGGATCCTTCATTACCTCCGTTGCCGTTGTCGTCTCCCCCACATGCTGCAAGAAGTCCGAGTGAAGCTGCACCTGCGATTATTGTCATCATTGTCAATTTAGTTTTCTTCAATTTGATTTCCCCCTTCATTATTTGAAACCGGTTTCAAATCAACTTAAAAAAATATGTTTGATTTAACTTAAGATGAGTATAAAACATTTTGGAACCGGTTTCAACACTTTTTTTAAATTTATGTGGATTCCCTTTTTACCAGCTTTACTGGAAGTTCATACTCCAGCTGTTCCAGTCTTTCTCCTTTAAAAAGTTTGATGATCAGCTCAGCTGCCAAGCTTCCCATCTCTTCGATCGGCTGATGGATTGTAGAGAGCTGCGGCGAGGTAAGAAGACAGAGCGGCTGGTCATCAAAACCGAGTACGGCCAGATCGTCAGGTATTTTTACCCCATATTCTCTTGCGGCAATAGTCATTCCGGCTGCTACTTCGTCACTTCCGGTAAAAATAGCATCCGGTTTATTTCCCATCTCCGTTATTTTTTTCATCACCGTACGTCCATCGTCAATGCTGTGCTGGTCAATAAACACCCACTCCGGGTTAATGGAAAGGTTTTTAGCTTCCATCGCTTTTCTAAAACCCGTATTCCTGTCCCGGTCCTTGCCTTCGTCAGCGAATAAGCCGCCGGTACAGTAGGCAATGTTTGTGTATCCTTCCTCCAGAAGATGTGTCACGCCGGTAAACGCTGCGTCTTCTTCACTGATCCTGACGATCGGCACATCATCAATACGCAGGTACTCATTGCAGAAAACGATCGGTCCATATTCCAGGTACGGGCGGATATCCTCTACGCTGTTTGCTACAGTCGTTAAAATCATGCCGTCTATCTGCTTCTGCTTTAAGAGATCGAGAAATTCAAATTCTTTCTGTTTATCTTCTTTGCTTTGAAAAAAAATCACCCGGATATTATTCTCGGCAGCCTTTCTTTCAATCGCATCCATTAAGTATGAGAAATAAGGATTTACGACGCGGTGAACTACCAGCCCTACTGTTGTATTAATCTGCCCACGCATTTTCCGGGCGGTAGGATTCGGCGTGTAGGAGAGCTCTTTCATTGCCGCCAGTACTTTTTCCCGTTTTTCTTTTGACACGTTCGGATGGTTGTTGATGACCCGGGAAACTGTTGCTTTGGAAATACCGGAACGTTTTACAACATCGGATATCGTTGCCATGTAGTCCTCCTCCTCTTATGAAACCGGTCTCACTATAATATTAAATATAGCATATTTGTATGCGGTTTCAACAGTTTTTTTCCGCAAACACTTTTTTCTCTTTCGTTTCATGAAACCAAATCTCTGCCACCTTCCCAGGAAAACTTCCCAATCGAATGATAGTTTCTTCACCTGTTTAAAGGCTTGGAACAGTAAAAAGCTTCAGAACGTTATGTGTCCTGAAGCTTTTGTTCGAGCATCCGTACATCGCAATCCTTTTTTTATTCTTTGCAGGGCCAAAATTCACTCTGCGGCTTCTTTATCAATAAAACCGTCTGCTTTTTTTATCTCTTCCAGCACTTTCTGCCTGTACTCTTCTGTCGTATGGAATGAAAGCAGATAATTGGGGTAATCTCTATGCCCTGATCCTTTCTCACGCCTCAGCTTTGAAAAACTGCTGCGCACCGGAGGGTTCCCGGAGGTGCCGCCAATATAGCCGGTAGGAATAATTTCTGTGCTCGGTTCCGCTTCTTCTCCCATTTCTTCGAGATAAACATCGGTAACATGATACTTCAAAAGGCTTGTCTTCAATGATTCAGCTGCATTTTCATTCTTTAAAAATACATTCATTTGAATAGACATTGCGCTTCCCCCTTCCTTTTAGTCTCGACCGTCAATATCACTTACTAATCTTTACCCGTAAACGAGCTTTCCTTAACGCACGTGAGGGACGGAAGAGAGGGAAGATTTTCCTGGCATTTTCAGCAGATCAATCTGCTGTGATAAACGTATTCCCTTTCCGTACGTAAGAACGAAACTCTGAGTTTATTTCAAGGTGCCTGCGGCTCTTTAACACCTGCTGCGGAGAAAGCCGTCAGCTATCCATCCCTACGTTCGGGAGGATCCTGCCGTTTTCTTTTTTCACAGGCGTCTCGACAAATCACCTTGATACTCGCTTTTTAAACAGAAAATTCCCTTCATATAAGCAAACCGCTTTCCACTGTACGAGATGGGAAAAACGAAGCTGATACCGGTGGACGCCAGTGCCAGCCAGAGATCGCCTCCACGGCAGGAATGGAGCGAAGTTTCTTCCAGCCATAACTCGTTTATCCGGGATAAACGAAACTTTTCGTGAACAGTAAACGTGTTAAGTATGTCTTCAACGAAAAGGTTTTTTGTTTTACAGTAGGTTTTCTGTACCGGAGCTGCTGATTAAATCATGGCTCTTTTTAATATCCAGCTTAATTTCAACAAATTAACGTAAAGCCTTTACCTTTCCTCCTATATAGATAAGGTTTGGAATAGGTTAAAAAAGGGATTAGGAACTAAACAATATGCGAGGTAAAAGGGGGAATGCACATGGAATTATTGGCTATCCTTTCACAGCTGATTATTGCGGTATCAATTATCATTGTCTGGGTATTCCGCTTCGACAACATCGTCAAAGAATTTAAGCAGTACGGTTTGTCAGACTTAACCCGTAATTCTGTCGGCGCTGTCAAAATTGCTTTATCCACACTTCTCGTAATTGCAATCTGGTACCCTTCTCCGGTCGTGATTCCTGCCCTGTTTATGGCTTTTTTAATGGTCTGTGCCCAGGCAGCTCATTTTAAAGTTAAAAATCCCTGGAGCAAACACGCTCCCTCTCTCATTCTTTTAATTCTATCTCTTTTTGTTGCTGCTTATCATAGTGGAATTTTTGGATAAAAGTTAGAAAAAGACGACAGCTGAGTTTCCCGCTGCCGTCCTTTTTTATATTATTGCGCTTGTTCTTTATTTTCAGGAAATTGCTTTCGCGACCTTGACCGCCTGTTTCCTTTCTATTCCTAAATGTTTTTCAAATCTACTTGCTCCCGGTCAATTCTATAGATAAAAATCCTTCATTGCAAAGATCGTTATATGTATCTCAACCAGCTCTAATTCGTCTGAATGGTTGTGCTCTGCCTTTACTTCTCCCTCGCTGAAGTCGTCTGAGACGTCCGATGAAGGCAACAGAGAACTTCAATTTCATTTTCCTCGTTTTTATACACTTCACAATTATCAGCTCTCTAAATTATAAGACACCTGTTGCAAGAGAATTAAAACAAGAACGAAAAGCCATCATCACCGCTTTTGTGATAATGACTTTTCGTTTTTATTCTATAAGTTAAGAGAACTTTCTTCACTTTTTCGACGATCCAATTTTCAGATGTCCTCATATATTATCTTTTCAAAAGTTACTTAAGATTAGTTTTCTTTCAGCAGTCAGCTTTTCTTTTCATCATCAAAATCGGAGTCGCCAAACCTGCTCAATAAATCCGGATCATTTTTTAATGAATTCAGTTGATCTTCATCCAGTGAAGTAAGACCTCTGTCTTTCATTCCAAGAAATATACCTTTCTCCCCTTTAATTCCAGGCTCCTCAATATATATAATATTATCAGATACTCGAATTCCTTTTACTGTCTGCTGATCCAACAGGGTTCCCTCTAAATCTTCAGGTTGAAAATGCGTTTTTTCCAAAGAGTTTTCATATAAGCTTAAAGATACAACCACCCCTTCACCTGGCAATGTATTTAAATCTTTATTAATCGCATCAGTGTTTATAAATTTATAAACCTCCTCATTAAATATATCCGGTTCTTTTTTATTAGATGAATGATTATCATCCGCCATATCTAATCACCTCCTCCAATATTAGATAAACAACAAATACCAGAAAAGCAGCTCCTAGAAGATACAATCCCCGATTACAACTGATACTCTTTTGATTAATAGACTCTTTGTTTTCTATGATAGCATTATTGTAAGAAGCAATAATCGATTTTTTAATATGTGATTCTGTATTATTTTCCATGTAATCATCTTTTAAAAATGGTGTTGTAATGATCTGACGATACGGTCTGGAAATAATAGCCTTCATAAAAAAATAAATAGCAAAGCCGATTAGCAAAAATATTACTGTCAACATTACTATTGCATAAACTACGTGTCCAAAAGCTGCTTCTCCATAATTCCTTTCACCTGCGTAAACAAAGAAAAGTCCAAGCAAAACTCCTGTAAATGTTAGGCTCACACTTGCTCTCTGTTCGATAGTCTGAAAACGGCTCTGTTCTTCTACATACTTCGTTTTTGTTGCATCAATTACAGCGTCTAAAGCTCCAGTAGAAGCCACATTCCTACTCCTTTCTCTTCTAAGTCTTGCAGTATTTTTCATCTGCATCACCACTTTTGCTATTTTATTAATGAAGATAAAAATACAAATAATTAAAAATATTCAATTTATTTAATTATATCACAGTTAATTTCTTTCAATGAATTATTTTACAAAAAATACTAAATAAAAGCCCCGCCGGAACACCCGGCAGGGCTTCATTGTATCTTTTTAGTAGTTTACAGCGGTCAGCTTTTCGCCGTCGACTTCCACTTCTTCTGTAATTTCCTTGAATTTCTTGATTTGATCATCGTTCAGAGCGACCGTTTTCGTGCCGTCTGTTCCTGTTACTGCTACGTCACCGTGTACGTAGTCGCCGAGCTCTCCTTCGTGACGGAGAACCATCTTTTTCTCCTCGTTAAGAAGGGCTGCCTTCGGGTTTTTCCAGAGGACGATGTTTTCCGGAAGATACAGTGCTTCCGGCGGTCCTTCCACAAGTCCCGTCAGCGTGTCGAGATCAAATTTGTCGAGCTGCTTTTCTTCAAAACCTTTTTCTTTATCTGTGAGATACAAAATAGTCATAGTCTCATCTCCTTCTGCGTTTTTATCGCTTCCTTTAGTGCTTTAACCTTTTTGGAGGGGGATAAAACCCAAAATTACTAATCAGTATTTTTCGAAAAAGCGCGCGGACGGATTTTTAATCATTATAGGTATCTGTTTTGTCAGCATGGGCAGTCTTTTTGTCATTATAACCGGCTGTTTAATCATTATAGGCTCTTTCAATCATTATGACCGGACTTTTAATCATTATAAAGATTCCGGCCCTCGGTTTTAATCATTATACTCCCCAAATTAATCAGCAGCCGGAAGGAGAACGGCTGTCTCGAAAAGAAGCCGGCTGTCCCCCTCAGGAACAGCCGGCTTCTTTTCTATTCTTCTTAACGCAGTTCCGGCCAGTAGCCTTTGTTTGCTTCCTGAAGATCTTCCAGAATGTCCTTTGCCACCTTGGCACTTGGGACAATGCGGGAAAGCGTGAGAGCCTGCCACAGCTTCTGGGAGGATTTTTCGTGCCACGCTTCAACAACGAGTTTTTCAACGGCTACCTGCTGTTCCATCAGTCCTTTCTGGAATCTTGGGATTTCTCCCTGCACGAGCGGCTCCGGACCGTTACTTCCGACGATACACGGTACTTCAACCATCGCAGTCGGCTCGAAGTTGCTGATCGCTCCGTTGTTTTCCACAATAAGGAGCATGCGCTCTTTCGTGTTGTAGGCAATAGCACGGGCAAGATCGACGATGTAGGACGCGTGCTCGTCGATGTGAAGAGCTGATTCCGCCGCTGTGCCATTTTCAATAATTTTGCGGCATTCACCGAATACAAACTTCTCTCTGCCTTCCATTACTTCGTTCGCCCGTGTTTTTTCCGGGTTCGAATGAGCAACCTCATAATCCGGGTAGAAATAATACTTCAAGTACGTGTTCGGCACGGTGGACGGATCGAGTGCCTGGATGTCTTTTGCTTTCGCGAACGTGTTGTTCCAGCTTTCGTCTGCGTGCTGCAGGGACTGGTCTTCCGTGACATATCCGAATTTGGAAACGTGCTCCCGGATACGTGGAAGAAGGTCGTTTCCTTCTTTGTCACGGATACCCGTCCACCAGCCGAAGTGGTTCAGGCCGTAGTAATCGACTTCCATTTCCTTGCGGCTTTCCAGGCCGATGGCGGATGCCATGAGCTCTTCGATCCCGATCGGCATGTCACAGATGTTAAGAATTTTAGAATTCGGACGCAGTTTCCGTGTTGCTTCTGCGACAATTGCGGCCGGATTGGAATAGTTCAGGAACCAGGCATCCGGGGAGTATTTTTCCATGTAATCCACAAGCTGCAGTACGTCTCCAATGGAGCGCATGCCGTAGGCCATACCGCCCGGTCCGCACGTTTCCTGGCCGACAACACCGTGTTTCAATGGAATCTTTTCATCTTTTTCCCGCATAGCGTACTTGCCGCTGCGGATGTGCGCCATGACAAAATCAATGTCAGAAAATGCTTCCTCCGGATCCGTTGTCTCAGTGAAGCGGATCTCTGGTGCTTTTTCTTTCAAAATAATCCGGCAGGCACCGGCAATTGTCTTCTGCCGGTCCTCATCGTTGTCAAAAAACTTAATCTGGTCAATCGGGAGCTTTTCCAGGTTATCAAGGAGCATCAGCACGATACCCGGTGTAAAAGTACTTCCGCCGCCTGCAATAGTAATTGAGTGTTTTTTCATCATTAACATCCTCCTGTTATTTTAATTTTCATCGATAAACGCTTCAATAGAATCTCTTACCTGGGGTACGGACAGCCCGACGATGACCTGAATGCTCTGGCCGTTCTGCACGAGTCCGTGTGCTTCCCCGTTATTTTTAAAGTAGTCCGGATCCTTCACCTGCTCCGGATCCTTTACGGTCACCCGTAGTCTTGTTGCACAGTTAGTAACGTCGGTGATGTTATCCACCCCGCCGAGACCTTCCAGAAACGCAGCGGCTCTCCGGTCGTAGTCGCTTGCATACGCTGCAGGTTCTGCCTTACCGCCTTCTTTTTCTGCCCGGTAATCGGCTTTTGTGTAAAGCTTTGTTTCCTGGTTGTCGTCTTTTTCTCTTCCCGGCAGTGCAAAATCAAATTTCTCGATCAGCCAGCGGAAGAGGAAGAAGTAAATGACGGTAAAGGCCACCCCGATAATGATCTGGGCAAGGTACACGTCCCAGTGGTTCCCCATAAGAGGAATCCAGTTGGTGGTGGCAATCTCAATCAGTCCGCCGCCCTGGTTACCGACAAGGCCGAATGCACTCTGCAGTGTAACCATCGTTGCTCCAAGAATTGCGTGCAGTAAAAACAGCAGTGGGGCAATAAAAAGGAACGTGAATTCCAGCGGCTCGGTAATTCCTGCAACAACCGCTGTCAGCGTTGCTGCAAGAAGCAGCGCCCCGACCTGTTTTTTCTTTTCGGCACGTGCCGTCGTGTAAATGGCGAGAGCAATACCAATCGAGCCGAACATTTTAATGTTTCCCTGAAGAAGGAATGCTCCTCCTTCCCACTGTTCGCGGAGTGGTGTATCGGATGCTGCAAATTCACCGAGGCGGGATACCCAGTTGGCTGTAATTCCACCGTCTACTACTGCCGGACCAAACTGGAACGGCGTGTAAATAAAGTGATGGAGACCTGTCGGAATTAATATCCGCTCCAAAAAGTGGAACAGCCAGACGCCTACATACCCGGAGGCGATCATGAAGCCCTGCAGCGAAGCAATACCGTCCTGCACCATCGGCCACACCCAGGCTGTCAAAAAGGCCAGCGGGATCATGACAAAGAAGGAAATCATGACGATAAATGGTCCGCCCTGGAAAATACCGAGAGCATCGGGCAGCTTTTTGTCGTAGTAGCGGTTATGAAGCCAGATCGTAATACCGGAAATCACAATCGCACCCATAATGTTTGTATCAAGTGTCAGGATGCCTGCAATTTCTGTTAAACCGGTCCCGTTCACTCCTTCGCTAATATCGACGCCGAAAGCCGGCCCCCATATATCGAGAATTGAGTTGATAAACGTGTTATACATTAAGTAGGCAACAACCGCAGCGAGTGTTGCTCTTCCTGCCGCTTTCTTTGCCAATGAGATAGGAAGCCCGATAACAAACACGAGTTCCATGTGGTTAAATACCGTCCACCCCGTATTTTCCATAAAGGTCCAGATCTGATACCAGAGACCGTCCGGATCGGCCAGCCCCCCCATAATCTGCTCATTTTTAAACAGTGTAGCCAGCCCGACAACTATCCCGAAAAAGGGAAAGAGCAGCACCGGCACAATCATCGCGCTCCCGAACCTTCGAATGGCATTCATCATTATTTCTCCACCGCCTTATGCGTAGTTTGTGTGATCGATTTCATTTCATGCTTTCAGCGTACATCTGAAAGTGCTTACACTCAATACGATCAGCGCATGCAGGGAAAGGAACAGCAACTCTGGACAATGTTTCAACAGGTGGGAATTTTCCCAACCTGACTGTAACAATGCTATACTGAAAAGGAGAATCATCTATATACAACAGGAGGAACCATCATGTCTTTAGAGGAGCTCATCAACACACACTATGACAAATTAAATGAAAACGACATGCATGTGCTGAAATACATTCTGAATCATAAAAGCTCGTGCCGGAACATGGGTATTAATGAGCTGGCAGAGGCATCGCTTGCTTCCCGCTCCTCTATCCACCGGCTTACGAAAAAGCTTGGATTCAGCGGCTACAGCGAATTTAAAGTGTTTTTAAAGTGGGAAGAAGATAATGAACAAGACACCGGAGACCACATGCAGGTGCTGGAAAATGACATTCAGGTCACATTAAAAAACATTGCGGCGCTTAACTTTGACCCGATCTGCGAAAAGCTGTACACGGCCGGCCGTATTTTTATTTACGGAACAGGGACCGCTCAGCTGACATGTGCACGGGAGGCGCAGCGGCTGTTTGCACTGCAGCAGACGTTTGTGACAATTATTTACGATGAGGTGGAGTTTGAGGCGATGCTGAAAGCGATGGCGCCGGAGGATGTTGTTATTATTATTTCTTTATCCGGGGATACACCGAGCCTGATTCCTCAGGTGCAGCAGCTCACAGCGCGCGGCATCACATTTTTGTCGATAACAAACTTGAAAAATAACACGCTCGCCCAGATGTCCCCTTTCAGCATCTATGCGGCTACAAGCGTTTCCCACTCAAAGAGCGGGGAAGAAATTGTTTCGTTTATTCCTTTCACAATTGCAGTGGAGGCACTTTTCAGGCGGTTTATTTTATACAGGGAAACAAAAGAGCAGGAGGAATAGTGAAAGAGAGTCCCACGTACAGAAAGGCTCAGAACCGGTGCCGGTCCTGAGCCTTATTTGTGTCGTAGATTTATCGGATTCTGGTGTATAACGACTGGGTGCTTTTCCTGGAACACGCCGTCGATCCGCTGAAAATAGTGCTTTTTGTGCTGCTGGAGGAGGGGAAAGTGGAGCGTGGTGGGCAATTCTACCAACTGGCCGTGGAATTCTCCCATCCTCCCCACGGAATACTTCCATCCTCTTCAGGATTTCTACCAACTTTCCTTTTAATTCTTCCAATTAAGAATAATAATACCAATTAATTCTATTTTTCTACCACCTTCGTACGCAATTCTACCAACTTTCACGGTCTCCCCGCCCACACAAAAAACGGGCTGCCCGGCAACGGACAGCCCGCATAACTCATATACGGAACAGATTTTTTTATTGAATAACTGCCTCTACGACTTCCTCAAGCTTCACGGCACGGGAGCCTTTAACGAGAATGATGTCACCGTCTTCTGCCTTTTCCTGAAGAGAGCGGATCAGCTCCTGCTTGTCTTCGTAAGCTGCCACCCGGTCTTCCGGAAAGTGCACGGCGGCTCCGTCGGCAATTTTTCTGCCGAGCTGTCCGAAAGTAAAGACGTAGTCGATTTTTTCGGGATTGATGCTTTCCCCTGTTTCAATGTGGAACGTATCCTCGTTTTCCCCGAGCTCCAGCATATCCGCGAGTACAACGATCTTTTTACGGTATCCTTCCAGGTCCTGAAGCAGGCGCACCGCTGCTTTCATCGATGTCGGGCTCGCATTGTAGGCGTCGTTAATAACCGTGACGCCATTCGTCCCTTCCACAAGTTCGGTCCGCATGCCGGTTACTTTCAGCAGCTGCAGGCCTTTTCGTATGGAAGCTGCGGGCACTTCAAACAATCCGGCGACAGCCATCGCGGCCAGCGCATTATGAATGTTGTGGTTTCCGAGCACCGGAATGAAAAACCTTTCGTCCGGTTCCTGATTCACAGCAAAATGCGTTCCGTCCTTCTGCTGGTCTGATGCGAGCGGGTAGTAATCGTTGGTGTCCGACTGGCCGAATGTTACTACATGAAAGCCGCTGCCGGCAGCTTTTTCGGTAAGCAGCGGCTCCTCTCCAGGAATAACGAGCGTTCCGTTCTTTTTCAGGCCGGCGGTAATTTCAAACTTCGCTTCCGATATACCTTCGCGGGAGCCGAGATCCTGCAGGTGGGATTCGCCGATATTCGTAATAATCGCCGCCTCGGGTTCCGCTATTTGGGAAAGCAGCTCAATTTCTCCTCTCCCGCTCATCCCCATTTCCAGCACAACGATTTCCGTATCTTCCTCCAGTGCCAGCACCGTCAGCGGCAGGCCGATATGGTTATTGTAGTTTCCGATCGTTTTCTGTACTTTGTACGTAGTGCCGAGAACCGAAGCAACCATATCTTTCGTTGTCGTTTTTCCGTTACTTCCGGTTATCCCGATCACTTTCGCCGGAATGGATGCCAAGTAGTTTTTTGCAAGCACCTGAAGGGCGGCAAGTGTATCCTCTACGTAGACGACAGGAAGATTTTCCGGAGGGGGCATTTCTTTCTTCCCCCACAGTGCGGCCGCCGCCCCGTTTTCCACCGCTTTTTCGGCAAAATGATGACCGTTGAAGTTTTCCCCGGTAATAGGTACAAACAGACTGCCTTCTTGAATAGTTCGCGTATCGGTGGAAACGCCGGTAATTTCAGCCGAGGAAGCTGTTTCTCCCCCGGTCCACGATGCGATTTTTTCCAATGTTGTTGTGATCATATGATTCTCTCCTTCGATGGCTGTATTTCCTGATTTCTACAAAAGAAGGCTGACCCGCTGTGGAGCCAACCTTTAGAGAGCTTTTTAAAACGTATGCTTGATTTTCTGTTTTTCTTCAAACCGTTCCATGCCGAGCTGGACAAGCTTTTCAATCAGGTCCGGATACTCGAGTCCGGCTTTCTGCCAGAGCATCGGGAACATGCTGAACGGCGTGAAACCAGGCATCGTATTGATCTCATTCATAAGAACGCCGCCCTCTTTTGTAAGGAAGAAATCTGCCCTTACAAGCCCGGAGCAGTCGATCGCCTTGAACGACTCAACTGCAACCTGCTGAATACGGCTGTATTCGTCCTCGGTAATATCCGCCGGGATAATCAGGCCGGTGCTCCCGTCTTCATATTTAGCCTTATAATCGTAAAAGCCCGTTTCCGGTACGATTTCGCCGACGACTGAGCATTCCGGCTCGTCGTTTCCAAGAATAGCAATCTCCACTTCGCGGCCGTCAATGCCTTCTTCAATAATGACTTTCCGGTCGTATTCAAACGCCGTGCGGAACGCCTCGGCGAGCTCTGTGCGGTCTTCTGCCTTGCTGATACCGACACTTGAGCCGAGGTTGGCCGGTTTGACGAAGCACGGATAGCCGAGCTTTTCTTCTACGTTTTTGTAAACTGTTTCCGCGTCTTTTTCCCAGTCGCGGCGCAGATACCAGACATATTCCGGCTGTGAGATGCCTGCCTGCTCATAAATGTTTTTCATCATAACTTTGTCCATCCCCGCAGCAGATGCAAGGACTCCATTTCCGACGTACGGAATATTCAATAGCTCCAGCAGTCCCTGCACCGTGCCGTCTTCTCCGTTCGGCCCGTGAAGCAGCGGGAAGACAACGTCAAACTTGCCGCTGCCGCTCTGATTTTCACCGGCAGGAAAAATCTCTGAGTTCAGCGCCGTCGGTGATACCGCGGTGCCGTTTTCTTTCAGTCGGAGCTTCTGCACATCTTCCACCGGTGCCTGAAGCTCTTCCCCGCGGACCCACTCTCCTTCTTCCGTTATGTATATCGGGTGTACTTCATACTTGGAAAGATCGAGCGCTTTAATAACCGCTTTTGCTGTCTGCAGTGATACTTGGTGTTCGGCTGATTTACCGCCGTATAATAGTCCGAGCTTTGTCTTCATAATTCGCCTCCATGTTTGTTTATCCTAACTTATTGTACCATTTTCAACCCTTATAAAAACATAAAAATCCCGTCATTTTTTCAATATGTAACAGAGGCCTCCCCACACGAAAAAATGACCCCTGCATAACCTTCACCGCATTTAAAAAAAGCTGTAATAAATAATGCCTGCAGCTGCAAACAACGGAATAACAACCAGCAGTGATTTTTTAAAGCCCGTAAGGAAAGAAGAAAATCCATCGCCCTTTTCCGAAACTACCGTTAGTTCCAATGCTATATAAACGATTACCGAAACGGCCAGACCAATACCTATTATCCAATTCAAATAACCACTCCGATACTGCCGGAATTTTAATAAAAACCTTGATTTATCAACTAAAAAAACGAATACTGCCAAAGGTTGAATAAGCTGTTTATCCTTTTGGCAGTATCCGGTTATAGAAGAATGTAAAAAAATCCCCACAGGGAAGGGGGAAATCCGCCGTGGGGGAATGTTTGTTTACTTCCCGCCGGAGGCAGGTCGTAAACTACTTGTTTTATTTATCAGCTCAATTAGTTTTTAATAGTGTGTGCGGCTTCAGCTGCAGAATGCTTATGAGCAGTGGTTACGGCAGGTGATTACTGAATTTTTCGCAGCCAATCTTAATTTAAAGTGCCTGTGCAGCGCCTTCTCTCTTTCCTACCAGCTTGATTTTTTCACGCCTGGAATCTGGCCTTTATGCGCGTAGTCTCTAAAGGCAATACGGGACATCCGGAATTTGCGCATGTAGCCGCGGGGTCTCCCTGTAACTTCACAGCGGCCTGTTAAACGTGTGGGTGAAGAGTCGCGCGGGAGCTTGCGGAGCGCTTCATAATCCCCTTTTGCCTTCAGCTCCTGACGAAGTGCTGCGTACCTCTCCACCATTTCCTGCCTTTTCTTTTCTTTTGCGATCTTTGATTTCTTAGCCATACATTCTCACCTTTCCCTTTCTTAAATAGTAATAATTACGATTTATTCCTAAAAAAATAATTTTCCTTATCTTCATAAACAGCGCTCGCTGCAGTACCTTGCTGCCCGCTGTATTTTCCTTTGTACGGATGCGTGGGCTGGTCCATTTCTGCAAGTACCAGCTGACAGATTCTCCATCCTTCGACGAGTTCAATCGGAGAGCAGTTTGAATTAAATAATTCCAGCGTAATCCGGCCTTCAAAGCCCGGATCGACCCACCCTGCATTTTGAATAAACAGCCCCAGCCTTCCAATGGAACTTCTGCCTTCCACAAAAGCTGTAAGGTGAGCAGGCAGCTTTACCCATTCTTTTGTCGAAGCAAGCATAAAAGAATGCGGAGGAATAATGATAGGTTCGTTCTCTCCTATATAAACATCGCGGTAGGACGCTTTTTCTCTCACTGAAATCTTATCGGTTTTATGTTCATCCACTGTCATAAAATGATTTCCGAGTCTCAGATCCACAGAAGCCGGCTGAACATGCTCAGGGTCCAGTGGATGAATGATCAATTCTTTTTTGGCTGCTTTATCGAGTATTGTCCGGCTTGATAAAATCATCGCGCACCTTCTTCCTTTATTGAGAGACCTCTGCTTCCCAGAGGAACGGATCCTCCATTGCCGACCAGTCGCTCTTCATTTCTTCAAAGGTTAATAAGCACTGGTCCAGCTCTTTTGTGAGGGTTTCCTGATCCAGATCCACCCCGATAAAAACCAATTTCGTCATCCGGTCACCAAACTCCGGATCCCACTCCTCCAGCACCTCCGGCTTCGCTTTCAGGATCCGCTTCTGCTCGTTTTCAGCAAGAGACGCGACCCAGTACGAAATGGGGTTTAAGGAAACGGACGGCCCTGCCTGCGATAATAAAAGGGCAAGGTCATTTCTTGTAGCACACCAGGCAATTCCTTTCGCCCGCACAACAGAAACAGGCATCCGCCGGATCCAATTGTAGAACCGTTCTGAATGAAAAGGAAGTCTCCGTCTGTAAACAAACGATTGAATGCCGTACTCTTCCGTTTCCGGCGTGTGAGCTTCCGGCCCGTTCATTAATTCCTTCAGCCAGCCGGCTGACTGACTGGCCTTTTCAAAATCGAAACGCCCGGTGTTCAGAATCTTGGACGGTTCCACGCTGCTGTAGGCAGTCGAAATAATTTCTGCTTCCGGCTGCAGCGCCCGGATAACTTTAGTCAGCGACTCGAGCTGTTCTTTTGACACCTCGTCGGTTTTGTTTAAAATCAGCACATTACAGAATTCAATCTGATCTATCAACAGATCCGCAATGTTTCTCTCGTCGTCTTCTCCTGCTCCCTGCTTTCGGTCCAGGAGGCTGTCCCCGGATTCATAATCATGCCAGAAGCGGTACGCATCCACCACGGTGACCATCGTATCCAGCTGACAAAACTTTGTAAGATCAATACCGAGTTCCTCATCAATATAAGAGAACGTCTGCGCCACCGGAACGGGTTCGCTGATTCCCGTCGATTCGATCACAATATAATCAATATCCCCGGCCGTTGCAATCTTCTCTACTTCCCGGAGCAGATCTTCCCTCAACGTACAGCAGATGCAGCCATTCGACATTTCCACGAGATTTTCTTCCACTCTGGAAAAATGTCCTCCCTTTTCCACAAGATCTGCATCTATGTTTATTTCACTCATATCATTGACAATAACAGCAATTTTCAGTCCATCCCGGTTATTTAATATATGGTTCAGCAGCGTCGTTTTCCCTGCCCCTAAATAACCGCTCAGGACAGTTACAGGTATTTTCTTTTCCATAAGTCCCTCCTGAAAAAATAATTAACAGCCGTTTTTTTAATCCACGGCACATTGTTCCAGCTGTTCCTGCAGGCTTTCCCTGTTTAAATTTTTACCGATAAACACCATCTCACTCGACCGCTCACTGCTTCCCCACTCTTTCCCCTCTCCGGCGTTCAAAAGCATATGCACTCCTTGAAAAACAAGACGTTTTTCCTCTCCCTCGACGTTGAAAACGCCTTTGTACCGGTAGAGGCTTTCGCCCTGTATCTGTACAAGAAAGGAAAGCCAGAGATTTAATTTTTTTAAATTCAACGGTCTCTCTTCCCGCAGAGAAATAGAAAAAACGCTGTCGTCGTGAGGAGAAGAAACGTGCGGCAGCTGTAGTACGGCTTCCATCTTTTCGCTCAGGCGAAACGTATGGATATTCTGGACGCTGTCCAGTGGAATGCGGCTTTGTTCGCATTCGTGCCATTGGGCAGTGGTGTTTATTCTCTCCAGCCTGTCTCGTAAAGCCGCCAGCTGTTTTTTTGTTACTAAATCCGTCTTGTTTACAAGTACCACATCAGCAAACGCAATTTGACTGACTGCTTCCTCCTGCTCATCCAGATGCCGCGGTATGTGTCTGGCATCTACGATCGTGCAGACGGCATCAATCGTATAATCTTCCGCTAAGGTTTCTTCCATCAGGAATGTCTGTATTACGGGAGCAGGATCAGCTATACCGGTCGTTTCGATAATCACCCGGTCAAAATCCACCATATTCTCTTCCCTGGAATAGGAAAGCATGGAAAGCGCGTCGATTAAATCTTTACGGACATTGCAGCAGATGCAGCCGCTGTTGATTTCCACAATCTTTTCCTCTGTTCGTTCAATAAGCTGGCCGTCGATCCCGATTTCGCCGAATTCGTTGACGATAACTGCAGCTTTCTCTTCCGATTCCTGAAGAAGACGTCGGAGAAAAGTTGTTTTTCCTGCTCCTAAAAAGCCTGTCACGATCGTCACAGGGATTCTTCTTTCTGCTTCTCTCATCTTCTCCCCCCCTCGTGAACCATTTTATTTTGTCAGAGTTTCCAGTTCTTTTCTGAGGGAAATCTGCGCCCGGAACTTTTATAAAGAAAGCTGTGTCAAAGTTTGGTTTTGATTACTGGAGAAAACTTCGCTTCAGCCCTGCCGTGGAAGTGGTCTCCAGCTTCATCCTTCAATGGACGCTGTCTCTTTACCGAAAGCTGCTGGAGACATGGAGGGACTCCGGCCCGCCCGGAAAGCCTCTCCATGAAAACGAAAGTGAACGTCCTCTTTACTTTCAAAGCAGCTAAGAAGAAATTTCCTGCTGTAACTGCATGATGAATTACAAATCGTAATCATTACGTTTTATTCTAACGAAACTAGTATCTCTTGTAAACTCCTTCATCGAGAAAATTAATATTGGCATTTATTCATTCTAGATCTCTCGATGCAAAGCACCTTTTACGCCTTTCTAAAGTTTTATGAACAAAAAGTGAACAAGTAACCGCTTACGAAAACCAAAACAAAAAAGTTTGTGAAAAAATTAACAAACACTGTTGAAGTCATTTGTGAAGTATTGCACAATAAGAATGTGATTAAGTTCACAAAACATTTATTGGAGGATTTCATATGACTAAAGACTCTGTAAACCGTGTTGTACTTATTGGAGCAGGAGCTGTAGGAAGCAGCTATGCCTTTGCTATGCAGAACCAGGCTCTTGCCGAAGAATTCGTAATTATTGATTTGAATGAAGATAAAGCTGTGGGAGACGCCATGGACCTGAACCACGGGAAAGTATTTGCTTCAAATCCAACAAAAACGTGGGCAGGCCGGTATAAAGACTGTAAAGATGCGGATATTGTCTGTATCAGTGCAGGTGCCAACCAAAAGCCCGGTGAAACTCGACTGGACCTTGTGAAAAAGAACTTGAGTATTTTTAAAACAATCGTCGATGAAGTAATGGCGAGCGGATTCCAGGGAATCTTTTTAGTCGCTACTAATCCGGTAGACATCCTGACTTATGCGACCTGGAAATTCAGCGGTCTTCCGCAGGAACGCGTGATCGGCAGCGGAACGATACTGGATACCGGCCGGTTCCGTTTTCTTCTCGGAGAATACTTTGATGTGACGCCTTCCAACGTTCACGCTAATATCGTCGGGGAGCACGGGGACACAGAACTGCCTGTATGGAGTCATGCAACAGTCGGCGGCGTGCCTGTGCTTGAACTGGTGGAACGTTATGACGAATATAAAATGGAGGATCTCGAGGAGATTTTTGTTAACGTCCGGGATGCTGCCTACCACATCATCGAGAAAAAAGGTGCTACTTATTACGGCATTGCCATGGGACTCGCCCGTATTACAAAAGCCATTCTTAACAACGAAAACAGCGTGCTGACCGTCAGTGCCCACTTGAACGGAGAATACAGCACCGAAGACGTATATATCGGTGTGCCTGCCGTAGTAAACCGTAAGGGGATCCGTAACATTGTGGAAGTCAGCTTAAGTGAAAAGGAACAGCAGCAGTTCGAAGAGAGCGCAAAAGTGCTTAAAGACATCCTTGCGGCTGACTTTGAAAATCAGCCGACTTCCTAGTTTAATTTTAGAAACGAGTTGATCAGCCATGTGGTTACAGCAGTATGACCCTTTTGGAAATACTATTATCAGTGCACTTATTGCGGCACTGCCGATCTTTTTCTTCTTTCTTGCACTGACACGCTTTCGAATGAAGGGCATTTTAGCCGCCCTTTTAACGCTTATTCTCAGCATTCTCGTGTCCGTTTTGTTTTTTGACATGCCTTTCGTCAAAGCCATGTCCGCTTCCCTGCACGGAATAGTCAACGGTATGTGGCCGATTGGCTACATCGTTATCATGGCCGTGTGGCTGTATAAAATCGCCGTCCGCACCGGAAAATTCACCGTTATCCGGTCCAGTATTGCTTCCATTTCCCAGGATCAGCGTCTGCAGCTGCTGCTGATCGGCTTCAGCTTTAACGCCTTCCTGGAAGGTGCAGCCGGCTTTGGAGTACCGATCGCTATCAGTGCCGCCCTGCTTGTGGAACTCGGGTTCCGACCGCTGAAAGCTGCGGCCCTCTGTCTGATTGCCAACGCTGCCTCCGGCGCATTCGGCGCTATCGGTATTCCCGTTATCGTCGGGGCACAGGTCGGAAATCTGGAAACGCTGGAACTTTCGCAGATGCTTGCCTACCTTCTGCCGATGATTTCTTTTGCTATTCCATTTCTGCTCATCTTTATTTTAAGCGGTGTAAAAGGAGTAAAAGAAACATTGCCGGCACTGTTCGTCGTCAGCGGAATTTATACCGGAGTACAGATTTTTACGATTATATTCCTCGGTCCGGAACTTGCAAACATACTTGCTGCGTTAGCCAGTATGGCCGGTCTCGCTTTATTTTTAAGAAAATGGCAGCCAAAAACGATTCACCGCGAAGAAAACGCGCCGGAAGTTCAGGAAGGGGAATCCTACAGCATTAAAGAAATCATCAAAGCCTGGTCCCCTTTTTATATCTTAACGGCAGTTATCACTATTTGGAGCCTCCCGGCATTTAGAGACCTGTTCAGCGAAGGCGGCCTTCTGGAAAACACCACCGTCTCCATTCCGATTCCTTTTCTGCACCAGCAGATTCAGCAGTCCCCGCCGATCGCTCCGGACATTACAACGCTGGATGCTGTCTTTCAACTGGACTTAGTGTCTGCGACCGGTACCGCGATTTTAGTTGCCGTACTCCTGACGGGACTGTTCAGTTCAGCTATCACGCTGCCTCAGGGTATGAACTCTCTGAAGTTAACGATACAGGATCTTTGGATTCCAATTTTAACGATCTGCTTTGTGATGGGATTTGCAAACTTATCCAATTTTGCCGGATTGAGTTCTTCTATTGGACTGGCGTTGGCAAAAACAGGAGATCTGTTTCCTTTATTCAGTCCGATACTCGGCTGGCTCGGTGTTTTCATTACCGGTTCTGTCGTCAGTAACAACGCCCTTTTCGGCCACCTGCAGGTTGTCACCGGAAATCAAATTATGACGAACCCGACTCTCCTGCTTGCAGCCAATACTGCGGGAGGTGTCATGGGTAAGCTTATTTCTCCCCAGTCGATCGCTATAGCAGCTGCAGCGGTAAAACAAACCGGGAACGAGTCCACCTTGTTTAAAATGACATTGAAATACAGCTTAGGACTGCTCGCCGTTGTTTGTATCACTACGTTCCTGCTCTCTTTAATCGGCGTTTAGCAGAATGCTGCATCTCATGTTCAAAACGAACAGAACCAATCGGCTTATAAGGAAGAAAAAAAGGTTCAGGACACAGGTCCTGAACCTTTTCAGGCTGTTTATAAAGTATTTTTTATACAGGCGTAGACATCTCCCTGCTTTCGCCTCCACAGGACGCTTTCCGGGCGGGCCGGCTTCAGCTCCAGCATGAAAATAAAAAGAAGGTTTCTTTTCTAAAAAACGTGTTGATTCCGCCCTTTCTTCCATTCAGGAGAGGCTTTTTCCTCCGGAACGTCCG
>REBZ01000095.1 GCA_007692495.1 Alkalicoccus sp. | reverse complement strand
AGTATAAAGGGAGGTAAACTAAATTTGAATACAACTGAAAAAAGTAGAAATAATGGCACATTTCAGGTAATTGGCACGAATAAGCCGTGGAGACAGATGTGTCGGGTTTTAGAGGTGATGACTGGGGTGAAAAAATGATAAAATAAAATAAAAGCGCTTTACAAGGAGGGGAACCGATGGAGCTCTGCGGAAAGAAACTGGAAGACGGGACGAAGTGTACGAACGCTGCCGGCGCGAAAACAGAGCATGTCGGCTTCGGATACTGCTATGAGCATGATCATACGCCGGAAGCGGAAGCCCAGCGTAAGGAAATAAAGGAGCTGCTGGAGCAGCACGATGCAGCTGGTCTGGAAAAACTGCTTGTTTCGGAGGAGGTTCATCCGGACATATCGGTCGGCGGATTTCCTGCGGTACTTCTTTACGCTGTTTATCTGGAGGATGCTCCAGCAGTAGACGTGCTGCTGCGCCACGGGGCCGATCAGCGTATCATCAGGCGGCGGGATTACAGCCGGAGTGATATCGTCCGGATGGTCCGGCAGGGGAAATCCGGGAAACTGCTGGAATATGCGGATCTGACCGAAGAGGAAACCGAGTTTTTTAGTGCTTCCTCCAGTCACCGGGCGCTCATGTGGTGGCAGCAGTTCGGCATGAGAATGGCTCTCGGCGGTGCAGTGGTACTTATTATCACTTATCTTACGGGGCTTTGGGAGCAGATCGGTGCACTTTTGACAGTCACAGGTGCTGCCTGGGGAATATACTTATTCGTTGTGAAAAAGAAATACGATGTATTACCGGATTACAGAGGGCCGGTCTGGGTATTTATTGCGGGGGGATTTTTCATTTTGTTTTCCGGAGCGTGGGAAGGGATGCAGGATGCGCTTTATACAGCGGTGTTTCTGCTGTTTCTCGGTAATTTTATTTTATGGATTAATTCCCTCATCCGGAAAGATGATCTGCGCCGGAAGCGGGGAATAATTACCGGTATCCTGCTTGTTTTAACTGTTTTTCTAATATAAAGCCCTCTATAACCCGCGGCTTTTTTTACCTGCCGTGGAGAAAGCTTTCGGCTGGCCTGTTTTGGCGTGCGGGAGAATTTTACCGCTTTCTTTTTCCGCAGGCTTCTTGAAAAATCGCCCCGGCGGTTGTTCTGCGAATGGAAAAACCTTGTTCATGGAAGCAGACGGCTGTCCACTGTAAGGGACAAAAAATGAATCGGAAACCGGCGGAGACCCGTGAAAGCCGGAGGTTTACTCTACGGCAGGCCGGAAGCGAAGTTTCATCCCGCCATCACCACACTTAAACACAGCTAATATTAAAAAGGGACTGGCCCGTAAATATCGTCGGCGGAACAGTCCCTTGTTCAATGCATAGTTTTGTGAATTTAAGCGGGGGAGCTGTTAATCACCGTCCGGGCTGCTCCTATCCATCCCATTCTACTCGGTTTCTTCTCCGCCTTTATCTCCTTTTTTCCATATCCAGTTGGTTACATTTTCCTGCGCGGGAAAGTCGATGGCCAGGTCGTAAAATGCAACGTCTTCCTCATTGAAATCAAAGGTCTCCATAATACCATAGGTTATTTGTTCCTGACTGCTTGCTGCATCGATATAAAAAGTACTGAGATAATTCTCCATCTCTTGCACGGCCTCTTCGTCTTCCAGTTCAATGTCGGTTCCTGTAACAGAAGCATCCGTCATTTCGCTTTCTTCTCCAGGGTTATAAGTGAACACCCACTGGCTTTCGTCCATCAGTTCGACTTCGAGATTAAAATATTCTATGTCCTGGTTTAAGACACTTTCCGCATCCTGATCAGCTTTTTCGTCGTCCTCGACGTTATTTTCGGCCATATTCACGTCCGGCTCTTCTCTAACTTCCTCGGCGCTGTTGTTGCCGCACGCTGCGAGGATGAGCAGGGCGGCGGCAGACACTGCAGATTTTTTCATTTTGCTTTCCCTTCTTCCTGTTCGTTCTTTGTATGAAAAAATACCCTCTCTTTCTATGCATTAAACAAAGGCTCCGGACTGTTGGGAAATTAGCTGAGCATCCCATGCGCCCGGTGGAATGCTGCCCCTTCTGCTGATTTTACCGGATGTTACGGAGGAAAAAAATCTCTTTATATAGAAGAAAGATGCTGAAATAATATGTTTTGTTACAGCAGGAAACCTCTTCTTTCCCTGCTGCAGATGCCGGGGCGGAGATCTGTTTGGGTGGAACAAATCAGCTGAGACCGGTCCGTCCGGAGGGCAGAAGTGGGGAGCCGTCTACATATACATAAAAAATACTTTATAAACAACCGAAAGCCCGCAAATGCAGGAAGCATCTGCGGACTTAGTTCTGCTGCTCTCTGGAAATATTACCGAAACAGAGTGCTATCCGTTATTTTCTGCGTCATCGTTCATTTCCGCGTCGTTACTGTCTTCTCCGTTTTCTTCATTTTCATCCCAGCTCCATTCAACGGCATTGTCCTGTTCAGGGAAATCAACTGTCAGGTCATAGCTGGAAATATCCTCTTCACTGAAGTCAAACGTGTCGGCGATTTCAGAAAGAATTTCCTGTTCGTCGCTTGCGGCATCAATATGGAAGTCGGAAAGATAAGCTTCCATTTCTTCGGCGCCTTCTTCTCCTTCAAGGTCAAGATCATCTCCGGAAATTGAAGCGTCCGGCTGCTCGTCTTCATTTTCTGCCGGTGTATAGGAGAAAGTCCACTCTGTCTCGTCAACAAGAGTAACATCGAGATTGAAATCCTGAACTTCCTGGTCAAGCACAGCTTCCGTTTCTTCATCATCATTCATTTCATTGTTGTCTGTGTTCATGCCGTTGTCGTTATCGGCATCCAGGTTATCTGTCTCCGCGTTATTTTCTTCATTGTCTTCGGCAAGATTTACGTCCGGTTCCTCGTTAACTTCTTCATTCTGGTTGTTTTCGCCTGCCGGGTTGTTACCGGTGTTATTTCCTTCATCGGCCCCGTTACCACACGCTGCCAGTGCCAGCACTGCGGCTGTTGTCGTAATACTAATTGTAAATTTTTTCATTATATATCCCTCTTTCGTAAATAAAATTTAAGGTACGGGGGAGAAATACCCGGTTAGTGAAGGATTTAAACAAAAAAGAGAAATTATTATAGGTATTTCAATAACTTATGATGTACGTATCTTAAAAAACTTATTAAATGGAATCAATTTTTAAATGGCAATTTTAAACAAATAGCTATGTTAAAGCAGTCGCTGCTGGTGACAGGAAAAGAACTTCTCCCCGGGAGGTGAAAAGGGGCAAAGTGCCGGACGACGGTACCCGGAGGATTTGTTTTACTGCGGCAGAGGACCTGTCCATTATTCGTTTTACGAATTTTGAATTTCATACAATGAACGGAAAAAGGGAGCGGGGAGGCTGTCTTCGTTGAGTGGACGAAGAAGCCTCCCCGCTCCCGCAGGTTTGTTAAGCCGTATGGTTCATGCGGTTACTTCATTATGCGGCACACGTCGTTTGTAAATGCTACCGGGTCTTCCACCGGGAGCCCTTCAATCAGGCGGGCCTGATTATAAAGAAGGTTTGTGTACAGTTCGAGAGTCGCTTCATCATTTTCTGCATAAGCTTTTTTGAGGGCGTTGAATACTTCGTGCTGGTGGTTGATTTCAAGCACTTTGTCGGCTTCGACACCCTGGTTCTGCGGCATCTGTGCAAGGATTTTTTCCATTTCTATTGTCACTTCGCCTTCTGCTGTGAGGCATACCGGGTGCGACTTGAGACGCTTGGAGAGGCGGACTTCTTTCACTTTGCTGCCAAGCAGTCCTTTCATGCGGTCAAACAGCTCCTTATGCTCGCTTGCTGTTTCTTCACTTTCTTTCTTTTCTTCTTCTGTTTCCAAGTCGAGATCTCCGCTGGATACAGATTTAAATTCTTGCCCGTCGTACTCCTGCATCATTTTAATCGCAAACTCATCCACTTCTTCTGTGAAGTAAAGAATTTCATAGCCCTTGTCTTTAACAAGTTCAGCCTGCGGCAGCTTTTCGATCCGGTCAATGGAGTCGCCGGATGCATAGTAAATATACTTCTGGTCCTCCGGCATGCGCTCAATATACTCTGCTAGGCTGACGAGCTTTTTCTCGGCAGAAGAATGGAACAGAAGCAGATCCTTCAAGTCATCTTTATGCTGGCCGAAATCATTATAAACGCCGAATTTCAGCTGGCGGCCGAACGAGGCATAAAACTTTTCATAGTTTTCCCGGTCGTTTTTCAGCATGTTCTGTAGTTCTTTTTTTACTTTGCTTTTAATATTTTTGGCGATTAATTTCAGCTGACGGTCGTGCTGGAGCATTTCCCGGGAAATGTTCAGGGAAAGGTCTTCTGAATCGACCATTCCTTTCACGAAGCTGAAGTAATCCGGCAGAAGGTCCGGACATTTTTCCATGATCAGGACACCGCTCGAATAAAGCTCCAGTCCCTTTTCAAATTCACTGGAGTAGTAATCGAAAGGGGTGGTTTCCGGAATAAACAAAATCGAGCTGTAGCGGATCGTTCCGTCGACGTTGATGTGGACATGTTTGAGCGGCTGGTCAAATCCGTAATGTTTTTCGTGATAGAAATTACGGTAATCTTCGTCCGTAAGATCGGCTTTGTTTTTGCGCCAGATCGGAACCATGCTGTTGATTGTCTGTTCTTCCTGTACTTCTTCCGTTTCTTCGCTGTCCTCTTTCGGTTTGTGCACGGTGACGTTCATTAAGATAGGATAGCGGATAAAGTCCGAATATTTTTTAATGATCGTTTTCAGGCGGTTTTCTTCTAAAAAGTCATCGTAGGAGTCTTCTTCACCGTTCTCCTTCAAATGTACCGTAATCGTTGTACCGGCTGTCTTTTTATCGGAGGGCTCAATCGTATAGCCGTCCACGCCGTTCGATTCCCAGTGATATCCCTGATTGGAGTGAATGGATTTTGTTTCTACAGTGACGCGGTCCGCAGCCATAAAGGCGGAATAAAAACCGACTCCGAACTGACCAATAATATCATGTCCGTCTTTGACTTCGTTTTCTTTTTTAAAGGCGAGCGAGCCGCTTTCTGCGATCGTTCCGAGATTACGCTCGAGTTCCTCTTCGGTCATGCCGATCCCTGTGTCCTCGATCGTGAGGGTGCGTGCAGTTTTATCGGCAGAAACGCGGATAAAGAAGTCATCCTGGTTAAAGGAAATGCTGTCATCCGTCAGTGCTTTATAGTACATTTTGTCAATAGCGTCACTCGCATTGGAAATCAGTTCACGTACAAAAATTTCCTTCTGGGAGTAGATGGAGTTGACCATCATCTCGAGAAGTCTTTTGGATTCTGCTTTGAATTCTTTTTTTGCCATTATTTGCAGCCCCTTTGCTTAATAATAATGCGGTCTTTTAGCACTCATGATGTACGAGTGCTAATCCATTTATTATTTTACTAAATTTCATACTCATGTCAATTCCTGACCTGTAAACAGATATTCATATATGAATATTTTTTTGCTGTATGGAGCAAAAAGGTCCATTTTCGGATTTTTATGGCCGGACAGAGGCGGAGAATGCAAATACATTAATCAAAAAGATGCATTATAATTCAGTTATATCGAATGAAAGAGGCTTATACGAAAACTTCAGTAAGTTTTCAACCCCCTTGTAAGCCCTCTCTTATCCATTGTCCAACCCTATATGGGAAGCGGTCATGTCCAGACCGTTCCCCCTTGACCATTTAAGCCGGCCCAGCTTGAATGGTCTCTTTTTTGTGACTGCACAGCGATGAAGGATTACATAAATATCCAAATTTTACTAAAGCGGGGAAGTGCCGGACTGGAATTGAGCGCTTCTTTTCTGCCGGTTTGTCTTTGATATAATACCGGAAGAGGAGGCGGTGGTGGTGACAAAACGAATCGGGATTGATATTGGAGGTACATCGATAAAAGCGGCCCTGATCGGAGACGGCGGAATAATAAAGTTCCGTGAAAAGAAAACTCCCGAGTCAGGAGATCAGGCACTGGAAGTAATTGGGAGTCTGACAGAAGGGTGGCTCGAAAAAAGCACGGGATCTGTCGGTATCGCTGCCCCGGGACCGCTTGATACATCAGAAGGAATTTTTTTAGATCCCCCGAACCTCCCGGGGTGGCACGGTTTTCCTTTAAAAGAAAAAATGGAGGGCAGGCTCGGACGGGAGTGTCTCGTAGAGAATGATGCCAATGCAGCCGCAGTCGGGGAATTTACCGCAGGTGCAGGGAAATCGTGTCAAAGTCTCGTCTATATAACGATCAGTACAGGAGTCGGAGGAGGGATTATTGCAGGAGGCAGGCTGCTCTCCGGCGCTTATTATAATGCCGGGGAGATCGGCAATATGATCATTGCGGACGAAGGCCCGTATCAGGCCGGGATGAACCGGGGATCCTGGGAATCACTCGCTTCCGGAACCGCCCTTGGAAAAGCAGCAGAACTGGAGCTGGGACTTACCGGTGGTGCGGAGGAATTTTTCAATCTTGTTAAAAAAGAGGATAAAACGGCGGAGCAGGTATACAGGAGGTGGCTGGACTATACGGCACGCGGAACGGCAAATATTATTCATACATTAAATCCGGAAGCAATCGTTTTCGGCGGGGGCGTCATGAAAGCTGCGGACGTCTTCTTTGAAGATCTTCACCGGGAAGTAAAAGGAAAGGTGTATGAGAGTCTCCGGGAAAAAGTGGATATCCGCCGTGGAGAACTGGGAGCAATGGCGGGAGCAGCAGGAGCAGCTGCATTGGAAACGATGGGGAGAATATAAAATATCCCGCAGCGGGGCTGCGGGATAAAAGGGGGCAGGCAGGAGAGGGGGTCCCTGCCTGTACCCGGAATTCAAATAAATTCAGCCCGGCATCAGGAAGTTTGACGCGGCTCCGGCAATGTGTCGTTTTCCAGAATGCTGCGCAGTCTTGTACCGAGGCCGACACGACCGCCGAAATTTTTTAGGAAGGGGCTTACATACATATGACTTTCTCTTCCTTCTTTCATACGTGGATCATTTTCTGAGATCCACTCAAAGACGGGTTCCTCTCCATCACGCAGAAGTACACCGGAGTAATAAACGTTTTGGTCTGTGGTCGTTTTTTCAATATCCAGAATGACGAGAGTTCCCTCGTAGAAATCTCCTCTGAATGACCTTAATCTAGCCACTGGATTCATCCCTTTCCTGAACTGTTGTTCACTATACTTTATTCAGCCTGTAGACAAGTCAATTTTGGGCAGCACGGAAACTGGCGGCTGTTCGAAGCCCATTTTCTGCAGAAAAAAAGCGCAGCGGTAAACGTGTCTACAAACTGCATCACACACCTATTGTAACATTGAAACTTTACAACAAAGTTAAAACACACGGCCAAAAGTACATACTTTGTGTAAAAGTGTGGAGAGTTTACAAGAGACTTGCATCTTAGGGCCTATATTTATGCAGGGAGAAGCGGGTCTGTAGATAGAAATAAACCAGCTGCAGTACCTTATTAAAAAGAGAAGGCCGGCTGGTCGGGGCTGTTTCTTTCCTATTATATCTCCAACTAAAAGAAAAAGGGTAAAATATGCTTTTTTAAGTAGAGAATTTGCGAAATGTTTTTGAGTCGGCACAGAAAGGTGACTTACAATAGAAATAAGCTGCTGCGAATGAGGGCTGTGAAGCAGCTTATTGCTCGGGCAGTCGAGCTGATGGCAGAGGCGGATTCGGAAAAAATCCGTCTTACTGACTATTTATTAAGGGGAGATTCAATTGAGCAGAAAAGATATACAGGAAGCTGTGAAGTTAATTAAGGAACTCGTGGAAATTCCGAGTCCCTCCGGCAGTACGAAACAAGTTATTCAATATGCAGACGATTTTTTCGCGGAGATTGGTGTAGAAACTGTGAAAAACAGAAAAGGCAGCCTGACAGCCGTCATACCCGGGAAACAAGATGATCAGGAAAGAATGCTTACGGCGCACGTGGATACGCTCGGCGCAATGGTGAAAGAAATTAAGCCGAACGGCCGTCTGAAAATTGATTTAATCGGAGGCTTTGGCTTTTCATCGGTGGAAGGGGAATACTGCCGGATTGAAACATCGGAAGGGAAAGTCTTCCACGGAACGATTCTCATGAAGCAGACATCCGTCCATGTTTATAAGGATGCTAAAACAGCAGAAAGAAACATGGATAACATGGAGATTCGTATTGACGAAAAAGCAGCATCGGCAGAAGAAGTGAAGAAGCTGGGTATCAATACAGGTGATTTTGTTTCGTTTGATCCGCGTGTGCAGCAGTTTGAAAACGGCTATTTAAAATCCAGACATCTCGATGATAAAGCGAGCGTAGGGCTGCTCATGAGACTCGTAAAGCAAATTGTTGAAGAAAACGTGGAACTGCCATATACAACACGATTTTTAATTTCCAACAATGAAGAAATCGGTTACGGAGGCAATGCAGGCATCCCGCCTGAAACAGTGGAATACCTGGCGGTCGATATGGGAGCCATGGGGGACGGCCAGGAAACGGACGAACATACGGTTTCGATCTGTGCCAAAGATGCGAGCGGACCGTACCATGCCGGACTGAGGAAAAATCTTGTACGTCTGGCAGAGCGTGAAAATATCGGATATAAAGTAGATATGTATCCTTACTACGGATCTGATGCGTCGGCAGCGATCCGGGCCGGCCATGATATTATCCACGGCCTGATCGGGCCCGGAATTGACTCGTCCCATGCCTTCGAACGGACTCATATTGAATCACTGGAAGCGACGTATGATCTGCTGAAAGCTTACGTTACGAGTCCAATGATCGACTCCTACTAACCATTTCAGGCTTCAGCTCAATTACTAAGCTTCAGCGGTTCCCGGGAGCGTGAAGTTCTCCATAAAACAGAGAAATGTGTTAATCTTACTGAAGGACAGAGTAATACCACAGTGTTAAAATAGAAATACTCTGTTTTAAGGAGGAACAACAAGCATGTCATTGTATGATGGGTCTTATCAGGAACTCCGTGAGGCCGCGGTGTCTGTTCTGCACCGGCTGAGCGATCTGTTAAATATAAATACCGTCTATATTGCCGAAAGAGTCAAAGACAACGTAAAAATTGCCCACGTTTATAATCATGAACGTGAGCTTGTCGAAGCAGGCTATCAGACTTCCTACGAAGCTTCGTACTGACAGTACATCGAAGCAAACGGCCGTGAGCCGTTTATTGTCGAAGATCTGCAGACGAACGATCTGACAAAAAATATGGAAGTGACAAAAGCACTGCAGGCAGGTACGCTGCTCGGTGTACCTATTCTCGTACAGAACGGTGAAAATTACGGGACACTCTGCGCACTGGATGACACTTCCCGTTCTTTTACAGATGAAGAAATGAAACTTTTCAGTATGATGGGAAAGCTTCTCGGCTACGTTATCGATGTGGATATTGAAAGATATAAAACCCAGACAGCAAATGTGCCGCTCGTCCCGCTCGGTAAAGGCGTAGTAATCCTTCCTTTAACGGGAAGCGTGAACGAAAAACGCGCGGAAGCGATTCTCGAGCGCGTGCTCGCCTATTCCACCGACGAATCACCGGACTACATGATTATTGATGTATCCGGACTTATTGCACGTGAAGAAGCGATGACGGAAAAGCTGCTTTATGTAGTGAACTGTCTGGAACTTGTCGGCACTACGGCAGTTATCATCGGAGTGCGCCCGGATCAGGCATTAACACTTCACGCCAGTCAGATGATGTCCAACGAAGTAATTATTAAGCCGTCGATGACGGAAGCACTTCATTCTATCGGCCTGAAGCTCGACTGGCGCTAGGAAAAGGCAGTACGAGTTTTACGCAAAAAAGGTACCCTCCTGGGTGCCTTTTTTTGCGTTGAACGACTGTTTAAGGGCATAAAAATAGTCGGTACCGGCCTTTCTCTTTTCTGGAACGATTTTTTCGAAACCAAACAGAACGCAGAAGCGGATTCCTTCGGCGAAAGGTTATATAAAGGTATTTCTCAGGAGAGGTTGGTAGAAAAACGGAGAAACTTGGTAGAAATCCATTGGAGGCTGGTAGAATCACCTTCATTTGGAAGAATTGAAGCAGCGTCTGGTAGAATTACGAAAAAAGTTGGAAGTATTCCAGAGGGGAGCTGGTAGAATTCCATGAAAAGCTGGTAGAATCGCGCCCGCCCCGACCCGCCTCCCGCTGCTGCCTCATCCCCTGAATAACCGTTTCACTCAAAAAGGCTGATCCGGTCATTACTTTTTCCGGATCAGCCTTTTCTTGTTCATATTCAAGCTGTTAAAGTATACAAATTTTTTCTCCACTGCATTTATGCGTTAAAAAGGGTAGCTTCGTCTGCCGTTCTGTACGGAAATCCATTTTTCAGTAGTGAACTTACCGAGCGCCCATTCACCTCCGAAACGTCCGAGACCGGACTGCTTTTCACCGCCGAAAGCGGCGTGGGATTCATCGTTTACGGGCTGGTCGTTCACGTGGATCATTCCGGTTTCCACCTTTTTTGCGAATTCCACGGCACGGTGAATGTCCCGGGAGTGAACTGCACCGCTCAAGCCGTAAGGCGTACTGTCAGCGAGTTCGACCGCTTCTTCCTCCGTACGGAAAGTAAGAACGGAAACGACTGGACCGAACATTTCTTTTGCAGCCGCCGGCATATCCCTCGTAACGTTCGTCAGAATTGTCGGTTCCATTACGGCTCCGTCGGATTCCCCTCCGTAATGAAGGACGGCGCCTTCTTCTACTGACGCCTGAATTTCTTTTTTCAGCCGGTCGGTCTCTTCCTCACGGATAAGCGGACCGATTACTGTTTCCTTTTTGGAAGGATCCCCGGTTTTTAAACGGGCAGTTTTTTCGGTGAAGAGCCGGAGAAATTCGTCGTGAACATCTTCGTGCACGAGCAGGCGGTTCGCGCTCATACAAATTTGCCCCTGGTGAAGAAATTTGCCGAAAACTGCTGCATCGGCGGCCTGTTCCAGATCGGCGTCCTCGAGAACAATGACGGCATTATTGCCGCCGAGTTCGAGAGCGGTGTCTTTTATTTGTGAGCCGGCGAGGCCTGCTATGTGGGAACCGACTTCGGTCGAGCCGGTAAAGGATATTACGCCGGGCACAGGGTGCTCGACAAATGCATCGCCGATTTCCGAGCCGCGCCCTGCCGTTACGTTAAGAACGCCTGACGGAGCTCCGGCTTCACGGAAAATGTCTGCAATGAGCGTGCCGGCAGTCACGATTGTATCCGATGCCGGTTTCAGGACGACGGTGTTCCCGGAAGCGATGGCCGGTGCGACAGAACGAAGTGACAGGTGAAAAGGGAAATTCCACGGGCCGATTACTCCGATGACGCCTTTTGGAGAGCGGTAAATGCGATTTTCCTTTCCGGGGGTGTCTGAATCGAGAATCTGCCCTTTCATACGGTAAGGAAACGAAGCGGATTCTTTCACGATACCAAGGGCGGCGCCGAATTCAATTTCTGCTTTGACGATTGTGCTGCCGGACTCTTTCACGAGCCAGCCTATAATTTCTTCTTTTCTCTCTTCCATAATGCGCGCCACGTTTTCAAGAAGCCCCCTCTTTTCTGAAGGAAGTGTCTTCTGCCAGCCGGCAAAGGCTTCTTTGGCTGAGCGGAAAGCTTTATCAAGATCGTCTGCCGAAGCAGAAGGCATTGTAAATAATGTTTCGCCGGTGTAGGGGTTCAGGTTTTCCAGTGATTTACTGCTGGAACCGTCCACCCATTCTCCGTTAATAAACTGCTTAGCATACGTTGTCATGAAAGGTACCTCCTGATTTAATTAGTTCGTGCCGTACAAATAAAAACTTCACTTCAGCCCTGCCGTGGAGAAAATCTCCAGTTTCCCGCGGCAGGTCAAAAGAACCGCAGGCACCCGTCTGTCAACACGGAGCTTTAACAGAGCCGAAATTTGTACTTTCTGCGGCTTCCCGTACAGTTATTCCCCGGGGAGGCCGGGTCGAAACTGCAGTGGAATGAATCCGGAATGGTATTTTTTGAACAGGCAAGTCTAAATACTTGGTATAAACCATATATTTCCATAACTATGCGCTTTTCGTCTGTTAATCTGCTGTAGCAATGCTGAAACTTTCAGGCTATAATGAAGTATGCAACAAAATATTCGGAATTTTTGAGGGGAGGGCCGTAGACGGAGAGTCTATTTTATGATAAGGGGGAATTAATATGTTTGTAGAAGATACGACGCCGATTATTATTACGTTTATTGTCTATCTTTTAGGTATGCTGACGCTTGGTCTTATCGCCTACAAAATGACAACGAACTTATCGGACTACGTACTTGGAGGCAGACGTCTCGGTGCCGGGGTAGCTGCACTTTCTGCAGGTGCTTCGGACATGAGCAGCTGGCTTCTGCTCGGTCTTCCTGGAGCCCTGTATGCTTCAGGACTGGTGGAAGCATGGATTGCGATTGGGCTTGCAATCGGTGCTGTAATTAACTGGCTGCTCGTCGCTGGACGGCTTCGTTCCTATACAGAGGTGGCGAACGATTCCATCACACTTCCGGACTTCTTCGAAAACAGATTTAACGATAAGTCACGGTCGCTCAGAATTGTCTCGGCCGTACTAATTTTAATTTTCTTTACGTTCTATACCTCTTCGGGTCTTGTCGGCGGCGCGATCCTGTTTGAGAGTTCCTTTGGGTTGGATCAGCAGGTGGCCCTCTGGGTCGGTGCGATTATCATTATTTCCTATACGTTCCTCGGCGGATTTCTTGCCGTAAGCTGGACAGACTTTGTGCAGGGGATTCTCATGTTTCTGGCGCTTATCATTATTCCTATTGTCGCGATCTTTGACTTTGGAGGGGTCGGTCCTACATTCGATACGATCCGCAGTATTGATCCGAATAATTTAAGCCTGTTCGGAGGCGTAGGAATTATCGGAATCATTTCCCTTCTTGGGTGGGGGCTTGGTTATTTCGGCCAGCCGCACATTATCGTCCGTTTTATGGCGATCCGTTCCATGAAGGAGCTCCCTAAGGCACAGACGATTGGTATTACGTGGGTTATTCTGTCGATGACAGGAGCGGTGTTCACCGGACTCGTCGGTATTGCCTACTTTGCCGATCAGCCGCTGGATAATCCGGAAACTGTCTTTCTTTCCTTTACTCAGGTACTTTTCCATCCGGTCGTAGCCGGGGTGCTTCTTGCAGCGGTACTTGCGGCAATTATGAGTACTGTCGATTCCCAGCTGCTCGTATCATCTTCTGCTCTGGCGGAAGACTTTTACAAAGGGTTCCTTCGTAAAAACGCATCCCAGAAGGAACTGGTAATGGTCGGGCGGATCGGGGTTCTGGCTGTAGCCGGTGTTGCGCTGCTGCTTGCCCAGGATCCGGACAGTACAGTACTTGAGCTTGTAAGTTACGCCTGGGCTGGTCTTGGGGCCACATTCGGTCCGCTGGTTCTCTTCTCGCTTTTCTGGAAGCGGATGACGAGAAACGGGGCGCTCGCCGGTATGATCTCCGGTGGTGGTACAGTGCTCATCTGGGTTCAGATCCAGGCAGGCGGCTTGTTTGATCTTTACGAACTCGTACCGGGCTTTATCATTTCCTCACTGATGATTATTCTCTTCAGTTATATCGGACCTGCTCCGACGAAGGCAATGGAAGATGATTTTGAAAAAGCCCGTGCAATGAACAAAGGAAATTAACTGCTCACTGATTCCCCCATGACGAAAATTGTCGTGGGGGAGTTTTTCATCGTATTAAGGTTTTTCAAACCGCTATGGTACATTTTGCGGTTCTTACGCAAGGAAAGGGAATACGTTTTTCTAATCGTTCACCTCAGCGGGGCCATCTGCTGAAAATGCCGATAAAACAGCCTTTATATAGATAGCTGCCTTGAAAACAGCTCGTTTATGAGAGAGACATAACGCTGCTGGACTCTCGGCGGGGCTTACCCGAGGGCTTGTTCCCGACTCAATTTGGCGGGAGAAGAGGCCGCCAAAATGAATTCTCTAACGGTGCTGATCCTCTGAGTGTCCCCGCCTTCGCTGCACAGATTTAGATATTTTCATTTTTCATGGTGCCGTTTTTAACGGCATCAATGTCTCTGTTAAAGTCTGGTGCTGGTATGTGCAGAAAACTTCGCTTCCGCTCTGCCGTGGAGGAGGTCTCCAGCTTTCTTCGTGTCAGGCGCCCCTCTCTTAACCAGGAGCTTTAACAGAGCCTTTCAAAAAGAAGGAATTTTGTTTCTTTTCCCGAAAGTAAAGTAAGAGTATTAGGAAGAAAGGAGTACGGGAAGTATGAAAGATTTTTCACTGGAGTTTTATGAAAAGCTCGTGGAGGGGTATGATGCGGCACTTGACCGGGATGGGATCAGCGGGGAACGAGCAGCCCACCGGCTTGCAGCGCTCTGTGCCATAGGTCTGACAGATCAGCAGGGGTCTCACCGGCTGGCTTTTTCTAAAGAAGAACAAGAAGCGAAGCTGCTCGTCCAGTACTGGATGGAAAAAGCAGGTATGGTTGTCCGTACGGACGGTGCAGGAAATGTGATCGGACGGATTGAAGGATCGGCGTCTGAAAAAACGGTTCTCTGCGGCTCCCACGTGGATACCGTGCCGAACGGCGGACATTTTGACGGGACGCTCGGAGTCATTGCAGCTATTGAAGTGGCAGAAGCATGGCAGGAAGCCGGGTATGTTCCTGAAAAAAGCTATGAAGCAATTGTTTTCACAGATGAAGAAGGAGCAAGATTTCACGGAGGAATGACAGGAAGCAAAGCTTTTATGGGGGAGCTTGAAGAAGAAAAGGAAAAGAAGCGTATTGATATTTACGGCAGAAGCTTTGAGGATGTAGTCACAGAAAACGGTCTGACGATGGAATCAGTCGTTTCAGCCGGAGCGGATCTCAGCCGTTATGATTCTTATGTGGAAGTACATATCGAACAGGGAAAAGAGCTGGAAAAATTAAATCATTCGACCGGCATCGTCACCGGAATTGCCGGGCCTGTCTGGCTGAAGCTCCGTTTTAAAGGAGAAGCAGGTCACGCGGGAAATACTCCGATGCATGACAGAAAAGATGCGCTGGCAGCAGCTGGGGCCTTCGTTTCATCTTTGACCGGGCTTCCTGCCAAAGCTTCATCCACCGCTGTAGCAACGGTGGGGGAGCTGAATGTATTTCCGAACGGTGTCAATGTTATTCCGGGAGATGTGACGTGTACTGTCGACGTGCGCGATATTCAGGTTAAACCGAGGGAGAAGCTTCTGAAAAAAATCACATCTCTGCTTGAAGAAATTGAAAAAAGCTGGGGTGTTTCCATAGAGAAAGAAGTGAGTATGAAAATCGACCCGGTTCCCGCGGACAAAGATCTTCAGCAGACAGCCGCGGAAATTCTCGGTGCGGAAGCCGTCTACCTGCCGAGCGGTGCGGCTCACGATGCGATGATTATCGGCAGATATCTTCCGATGGCCATGCTCTTTACGAAAAGCAGGAATGGAATCAGCCACAACCCGGAGGAATGGTCCACGTTAAAAGACTGCATGAATACCATGCACGTGCTGAAGAAAATGATTGAAAAAAGGTGCTCTGTTACTGAACAGGGATAAAGGGGGAGAATATGGCATCGGATAAGGCATATGGACTGTGGAAAGACTGGAAGCTTCACGTTGTAGTACTTGGAATCGTTATTATTGCAGAGAGCATCGGCCAGTTCAGTTTTACTATCGGACCGGGTGTTGTTCTTCTGCTGCCAATGCTTTACGCGATTGTCATTGGACTTGTTGTTTTCTTCACCCCGTTTATTTCAGAGAAGCAGGCAAAAAATGCCGAACCGCTGATCGTGCTCGGGGTGGCGCTGCTGCTCGCGAAAATCGGGGTGATTATCGGCCCTTCCCTTCCTGAGATTATCGCGGCGGGACCGGCTCTGCTGCTGCAGGAATTAGGAAATCTCGGGACAATTTTTCTCGCTCTTCCTATTGCGATTATGCTCGGACTGAGAAGAGAAGCGATCGGGATGACGCACTCCGTCGCCCGGGAGCCGAACGTCGGGCTGATTATGGATAAATTCGGGATAAACTCCCCGGAAGGCCGGGGTGTTATGGCCGTCTATATTTTCGGTACGGTTTTCGGAGCCGTGTTTATGGGGCTCATCGCAGGCTTTTTAGCGACGCTGACACCGCTTTCTCCTCTGTCTTTTGCCATGGCTTCAGGTATCGGAAGTGGCAGCATGATGGCAGCGGCAAGCGGATCGCTCGTCGGCTCCTTCCCGGAAATGGAAGATTCGATAGTGGCATTTGCCGGGGCGAGTAACCTTCTCTCACTTTCGACCGGCCTGTACTTAAGTATCTTTGTCGGGCTTCCTCTTACCGAGAAACTGTATGCTTTTATGATGAGGCGGAAGGAGAGGAAAAACAATGCTTAAAAATATTCAGGAATGGACGCTGCTGCTTTGTATTTTTGGAATATCCGCTCTTTTCGGCAACTGGCTCGGCTACGATACAGCACCAATGACTGCCGTGCCGGGAATGATCGTGCTGATTCTTATCTGCCTGGCAGGATTCATTCTGAGTGATTTAATTCCGATTCAGTTTCCGAGTGTGGCCTATATCGCGATTATCGGCATTCTCGTTTCCATGCCATGGACCCCGGGGGCGGAGTATATTGTTACATGGACAAATGAGATAGAGCTTCTTGCATTAACGACACCGATTCTTGCCTATGCCGGCATTTCCATCGGCAGATCTTGGGCGGATTTTGCGAGACTCGGCTGGCGCACGCTCATAGTAGCGAGCCTCGTTCTTCTCGGCACGTTTATCGGATCAGCGCTTATAGCGGAAGTTGTCCTGCGGTTTCAGGGAATCATTTAAAACAGCCGGGGGAATCCGGTGTACATTTGAGTTTCCGCGGAAGAATTTTTGAGAGCTGCTGCTTTTAACCCCTCATCGCTGAGGACTTTTCGGAGGGGGGGTCTTTTATTTTCTCTCAAGCAAATCAATTTTTATAGTTGCACTTTTAAAAAAGGCGGCCTCGAAAACAGCTCGTCTATGAGAGGGACGTAACGCTGCTGGACTCTCGACGGGGATTACCCGAGGGCTTGTTCCCGACTCATTTTGGCGGGAGAAGAGGCCGTCAAAATGAATTCTCTAACGGTGCTGATCCTCTGAGTGTCCCCGCCTTCGCTGCACAGATTTAGATATTTTCATTTTTCATGGTGCCGTTTTTAACGGTATCAATGTCTCTATTAAAGATGTTGGTGTACCTGCGGCTCTTTTCGCCTGCTGCGCACGCGGCTTCCCTGACGTCCGGGGAGATCTTCCCGCTTTCTTTTCCCGCAGGCGTCTCTGCCCTGTCACCGGTTTTACGGAAGGAGAAATAGGAATCATAAAAAAACAGAAGGACGTCTCCTCCACGGGGAGACTTTCGGGCGGGGCGGTCTCAGCTGATTCTGCCCTCCTTTTTATTTTTTCATTATGAAATTCATGCACGCGTTAACTGAAAGCTCCTCTGATTTCAAGCAGAGTATGTAGGCAGAGCCGGTCCTGATCCGGGGATTGACCGGCTGAAACTCCGGGACCATAAATATACACAGCTTTTCGCCGGATCGCTCGTGCAATGACATAATAGTAAGAAAAAATTGATTATTAATGAGGCTTTCTGGTAGTATGTTTGTTAATAAGCGCCGGTTCATCGTATGGCCTGGGTGGGACAGTTTATGTCACCAAGGACACAATTTGTCCCACTTTGCTGTCTGCAGCTCTGGACAGTGCCATCAGGCGCAGGTTAAATTACCGTTTACAGGAGGGATCTTTTTATGACAGAAACACAGGATCAAAATGTGCAGCTGAGAAATGACGTCAACAAGCTGGGAAGTATTCTCGGAGAAGTGCTGAAAAAGCATGGAGGAGAAGAACTTTTTAATAAAGTCGAAGAGATCCGCGAACTGACAAAAGGACTGCGTGAAACCTTTGATGAAAACAAATACAGCTACTTAAAAGATGAAATTGCAAAATTGGAATCACCGATGCGCCAGCAGGTGATCCGGGCGTTTTCAATTTATTTTCATCTCGTAAATATTGCAGAACAGAATCACCGGGTACGCCGTTCCCAGTTTTACCGGCGGGAACGGGATCAGGATATTCAGAGCCATTCCATTCAGGAAGCTGTGCTGGCACTGAAATCGGATAACCATTCGGAAGAAACGATTCAGAAAATTCTCGATGATCTGTCGATCGAACTGATTATGACTGCTCATCCGACAGAAGCGACGAAGCGGACCGTGCTGGAAATTCAAAAGCGGATTTCCACGATCCTTGAAAAGCTGGATCAGCCGGCTCTGCCGTACAAAAAGCGTAAAAATCTGGAGGAAAGCCTGTACAACGAGGTTACTGTTCTCTGGCAGACGGATGAACTCCGCCATCGTAAGCCAACGGTTATTGATGAAGTGAAAAACGGGCTGTACTATTTTGACCAGACGCTCTTTGACGTACTGCCGGCCGTTCATCAGGAGCTGGAAGATGAACTGCAGGAGTACTTCCCTGAGAAGCAGTGGAAGGTGCCGAATTTTCTTAACTTCGGTTCGTGGATCGGCGGCGACCGTGACGGCAACCCGTTCGTTACACCTGATATTACGTGGGAAACACTCAAGCTGCAGCGCGGGCTCGCCCTTAAGAAGTATGAAGAAGCGCTGACGGATCTTATGAAGCGTTTCAGCCAGTCCACGACGCGTGTGAACGTGTCGGAAGAATTCCTTAAGCATGTTGCAGAAGAAGAAAAGAAATATTTAACCGGGCGCGAAAAATGGCAGATTGAAGGAGAAGTATACCGCAGAAAATTTGCCGTTATTCTCAAGCGTCTCCGGCAGGTGGAATCCAAAGGAAAACACGCCTATGATCATGCCGAAGAGCTCCTTCGTGACCTGATGCTCGTTCAGGAAAACGCAGAAGAGCATCAGCTGGATAACATCCGCCTGAAAAAACTCAACAAAATGATCCGGCAGGTGCAGCTGTTCGGTTTCCACCTTGCTACACTTGATGTCAGGAACCACAGCGGCGAGCACGAATCAGCCGTAGCTGAAATGCTTCAGGTAGTCGGTCTGGAAGGGGAGTACGCTTCCCTCAGCGAAGAAAAAAAGCAGGAGCTGTTAATACGCGTCCTGAAAGATCCGCGGCCGCTTATGCTTCTGAATGAAGACTACTCCAAGGCAACACGTGATATTTTTGACGTGTTTAAAATGATCAACAACGCTCATAAGGAGTTCGGTAAACGCTCTATTGAAGTGTATCTTGTCAGCATGACACAGTCTGCAAGTGACCTGCTTGAGGTGCTTGTGCTTGCGAAAGAGGCAGGCATTTATCGTCTGCACGTGGACGGTACGGTGGAGAGCAACCTGAATGTTGCACCGCTGCTGGAAACAGTGGATGACCTGATTGCCGGACCGGAAATTATGAAGACGCTGTTTGATACCGATATATACCGTAAACATATTGAGCACCGTGGAAACCACCAGGAAATTATGCTCGGCTATTCCGACGGCAGCAAGGACGGTGGTACGCTGACCGCCAACTGGAAGCTGTTTAAAGCCCAGCAGGAAATTCATAATATGGCGCGCGACTACGACGTCCGTCTGAAGTTTTTCCACGGACGCGGTGGTTCGCTTGGACGCGGAGGTGGTCCGCTGAACCGCAGTATCATGTCCCAGCCGGCAGAAACGCTTGGCGACGGCGTAAAAATTACGGAGCAGGGGGAAGTACTTTCCTCCCGGTACATGCTCGGAAACATCGCTTTTAGAAATCTGGAACAGGCAGCTTCCGCTTTAATTCAATCCACTTCCAAAGTGCATCATACGGAAGAACAGGCAACCGGGCTGAAAAAAGAGTGGGAGAATGCCATTGAGGAAATGTCTGATCACTCACTTAAAAAATATCAGGATCTCGTGTTCGGCGATCCCGATTTCCTGACTTATTTCAAGCAGACGACACCGTTAAACGAGCTGCGTGAGCTGAACATCGGCTCCCGTCCGATGAGTCGTAAAAACAGTGAAAAATTTGAGGACCTCCGGGCAATTCCGTGGGTATTCGCCTGGACACAGTGCCGCCAGATGATTCCGGCATGGTTTGCCTCCGGCACCGGACTCGCCCGGTATGCAGAAAAAGGAGAAAAAGAGCTGCAGACGCTGAAAGAAATGTATGAAGGCTGGCCGTTTTTCCGCTCCACAATCAATAACCTGCAGATGGCGCTTATGAAAGCGGACCTGACAGCAGCCAAGGAATACGTGGACCTTGTAGAAGACAAAGAAATCGGCGAGCGCATTTTTGGAATTATTTCTGCAGAATTCGATTTAACCAAAGACATGCTCCTGAAGATCTCCGGCTCGGAGGAGCTGCTGGATTTTACTCCGAATATTCAAGGCTCCGTTCACCTGCGGAATCCGTACGTGGATCCGCTGAACTTCCTGCAGGTTAATCTGATCCGCACGCTCCGCGATACGAAAGAAGAAGAGCACACGGATGAAGTGCTTACAGAAGTACTGCTCACCATCAGTGGTGTAGCGGCAGGACTGTTAAATACCGGTTGATGCCCGTGCTGCCTCCTGAGTCGATGCCGACTGGGGAGGCAGCTTTCTTTTGGCTGAAGCGGGGGCAGCAGGCAGAATCCGGCGGTCCTTTATTTGTTCCGGGCGTTGTAAAGTGTGGCAAAAGCAAAGGCTTCTGTGTTAAACATTGCCGAACGGAACCTGGAATGGAACAGGGTGAATATTGTAATGGTATGTATGTCTTATTTATCCAAGTGGTGTAGTCATTGATTCTTTTTACATCTGTGCGATTCTTTTATTAATTATTTCTCGGTTTCCGAAAGAAAATTACCGATTGAAACCCAGGGCGGTATAGACGAATAGGTCTTTATTCTAGTAAAATAAGGACAAATAAACTCGGTTCATGTCGTAATTTGTTGTTTGGGGAGGGGAACGTTTATGCAGCGGAAGATAAAACAGAGCAGTGTCATTCTTTGCCTAGCGTTTCTCTGTGCCATCATTCTTATAGGTGTTTTGTATTATTTATCAACACAAATGTTCCAGGCGGAAGATCCGTCATCGCTGAAGGAGGAGAAGCCGGATACCGTGATTCTCGTATCCGATGCTCTTGCCGATCAGAGCTGGGGGAGCCATGCCCACAACAGCCGCCTGCGGATGGAAGAAAAGTTCGGGGTTAAAGCAGAGCTTTTTTCCGGTCTCGTTACGGAAACTTTGAGAGAATTCCGGACAGTGAAAGAGGCGGAGAACGGGCGGGATCTTATTATCGGACATGGAAGAGAGTACACGGAAGTATTCAATAACATTGCCGCCTCCTACCCGGAAATTAAATTTGTTTCACTGCAGGGAAAGCCGGAACACGACAATCAGACTGTATATACGTACAATAACCTGCAGGCAGAGGTGCAGGCCCTGCTCGCAGGATCCATTAAATCGGAAACAAAAAAAATAGGAGTTCTCAGCAAAGAAGGAGATTGGAAGAGACATGAAGAAGTAGAAACTATTCTTCAGGAACTCTGCGATGAAACAGAAATTATTCAGCGGACGGTGGAAAGCAGAAACAACAAAGAGGAAGCTCTTCAGGCGCTGGATGAACTGCTTGAAGAAGGAGCCGACGTTATTTATTCCCGGGGGAACACATTTAACCGCTATGTGATTGAACAGGCCCAGGTCCAGGATTTTTACATTATCGGCTTTATTACCGACCAGGCTTACCTGGCAGAAAATCAGATGATTACGAGCGTCCTGATTGATGTACCTAAAATATATGAATATATTATGGAAGACTATTTATCGAGGGACGGCCTCGAAAGCGGCGTACACGACCTGACGCATCAGGAAGGCAGAAACATAAGCAGCACAGGAAATATCGGTCCAATGTTTACGGAAAAGGATAAAGAAGAGCTCGGGGAAAAAATGCGTGGATTTTCCCCTTATCAGTAACGGAACTTTTCCATCGGCGGAGGGATATATGTGAAGAATAGACGACACTCATGGAGCCTTCGCTCAAGAATATTAATTGTACTTCTGCTGCTTACAGGACTGCTGAGCAGCCTTTCTTTCTTTTTTATTTACTCGCTGGATGAAATCAGCGAAGTGAGTGAATCCATGACGTCTGATAACGTCCCTGAACTGCTGTGGCTCGGTCACTGGGAAACGGAGCTGTCCATGAAGGAGCAGTATGCGGAAATGGGGATAGAAACAGATTTCTGCTGTGACTTTATAAGCAGCTACGAAAATATCGGACACGAGGAGAACTCCCTGGAAGCAACGTACGGTGCTCCTCCGGCCTCGCTTGATTTTATTCAGCATGACCTCGATATGCTGGACTTTAAGATTGAAAATAACGTAGGAGGCCTTCTTGCCCTCGGCAACACGGAGGGAGCGGCATCTTATATTGAGACAGAATATATGGACCTGCTCGAGGAAATCCGGGGGGACCTGGCTGAAAATTATACAGTAGTAAATGCCGGACTGGACTCCCAGCAGGAGCAGTTCGGAGTCATTATTGAAGAAGCGCTGGATCTGCTGCTGCTTATTACATCGATAGGTGTCATTCTCTCGATTCTCGTTTCCTACAGAATCAGCGCTGTGTTTACCCGTCCGGTGCAGAAAATGGAGCAGCAGCTGCATTATATCGCCTCCGGAAGCTACGGAGCAGTATTGGAAGAAACGAATCAGGTGGAGCTTCAGCCGCTTGCCCGCTCCATAAATGAGATGTCCCATCAGCTGAAGCGTTCGTTCGATATGCTTACAGCTGATAAACAGTACAGAGAACAGGTTCTTGATTCCCTTCCCGTCGGAATTGTTACTTCGGATGAGCAGACAAAAGATGTTCAGCTGAACAAAACGGCGAGAAAAGTGATGGGAGAGGACTTCGACGTATCGATGCTTCCGAAGCTGAAAAAAGAAGCGGAAGGTGTACATCGGTTCTGGGAAATATTCACATCAAAAGGTATCTTTCAAAATGAAAAAGTGTGGTATACCGATGGGGAGGAAGCGTGTACTTTTCTTGTTTCCCAGTCGGAGCTGGTAAATGAAAACCAGGAAACGATCGGCAAAATCTTTTATTTTATTAATATTACGGAAACAGAAAAACTTGAGCAGCAGGTGCGCAGAACGGAAAAACTTGCGGTTATCGGAGAACTGGCGGCCGGGGCTGCCCATGAAATCCGGAATCCGCTGGCTGTAATTGACGGTTTTTTAAATTTAATGAAGCAGTCCCTTTCCGAGGAGGAAGTCAACAAATTCCACCTGCACCTGCTTCTTAAAGAAATCGAGCGGATCAATGGAATTA
>REBZ01000192.1 GCA_007692495.1 Alkalicoccus sp. | reverse complement strand
GCTTGAGCCGGCTGTGCTGGAAAAAGAAGAAGCCCGCTGACCAGCGGACTTCTTCTTAATTTTGTTAGCTATGTTAAAGTTCGCTGTTGATGGCTGGAGAAAAACTTCACTTCCAACCGGCAGGCTTGCCGTGGAGGAGATTTCCAGCTTCCTCGCGCTTACGCCCTGCGGGATCTTCCAATCTCCTTCTTCCACAGGCGTCCGCCGGTTTCCGCTTCGTTTTTTTCAAAAAAAAAAAAGAAAAGATCTGCTTTTCATAAACATTGTTCTTTATTCCACCACACCGATCCCCATGCGATTTTTTGAGACGCCTGCGGAAGGGCGCAGATCTTCCCGGACGGCAGGGACAGCCGCATGCTTTCTCCGCGGCAGGTGTACAGAGCTGCAGGCAACCTTAAATAATAACAAGGAGCTTTAACAGAGCCAATTTGTTAAACTGAAACCCTATGATCGCGATAGAAGCCGGTCGAGTTGAAGATTAATTTTTCAGTGACGGTCTCCGGACTTTATTTCGACGCATTATTTATTGAACTATTGGTTGAAACAATTTATACAAAAAAGGATGCCTCTGTCGAATAAAATCGACAGAGGCATCCTTTTTTAAGGGAAAATCGGCTGTCAGCCTTCTGCTCCCCACTGACGACCGATCCAGCGTTCGAAAACGCCGATCGATTTGTCGAGAAGCAGTCCAAGCACACCGATAAAGAAAATACCTGCAAGGACGAGATCCAGATCCAGTGCATTTCTCGCATCGACGATCAAATATCCAAGGCCGGACTGGGCGCCGATCATTTCCCCTGCAACGAGGAAAATCCAGGCGGTCCCCACCGCAATGTGCAGTCCGTTGGCGATATAAGGAAATGACGCCGGAAAAATAATTTTCCAAAGCAGCGACGTCCGGCTGAGCTCCATGTTTTCTGCCAGTTTCAAATATGTCGGATCAATTTTTTTCACTGCTGATACGGTAGAAAGCAGTACCGGGAAAAAAGCAGCGATAAAGATAATGACAATGGCAGGCATGTTGCCGATGCCGAACCAGAGTACAATAAACGGCGACCAGGCGACTGGGGCGACCGGACGGAGCACCTGCACGACAGGATCAACTATTCTCCAGATGTGGGTCGTTCTCGCAAGAAGAAGCCCGAGAAGAACGGCTGCTACGACTGCTGTTAAATACCCGGTAAAAAAGCGGAATAAGCTGATCTGCACATGGGTAAACAGCGTACCGTCCTGAATAATGGAGACGATCCCCCAGAAAACCATGAGCGGAGACGGCAGCAGTGCTTCCGGATAGTCACCGATCCAGATGATCGACTGCCAGATAATAATTACGATTACAAATGCGGTAAAAGCATATAATATGGATTGACCAAGCTTCATAAATTACCCTCTTTCCTCCAGGTATCGGCGGTTTACAAATTCTTCGTAGGAAGGCGGTTCATCTACCAGGTCCATTTCCACCAGCTTAGTCCGAAGATATTCAAACTCATCTTCTCTGATATCAAGGTCATCGTAGGAAATCCATTCCAGTGACAGTTCCAGCGCCCCTTCTTCCACTGGCAGATAATCTGCATGCGTTCGGAGAGATTCCTCCGATCCGTCCCCTGCCTCTTCACTTGCTGCAAGATATCCTTCCATAAACTGATCAGCTGTTTCCGGAGAGTCTTCCATGAAGTCCTCCCGCAGTACGAGCGCGCAGCAAAGGCAGTTGTCCGGGCAGAATTCGCTGGACTGGTACATTACTTCTCCTATTTCATTCGTTACTCCGAGCGCTCCAAAAGGTTCTGCCACAATATAGCTGGAAACGCGTCCTTCGGAAAGTGCTGCCGGCATCTCCGGCGGTGGCATCTCCACGACATTTACATCTTCATATTCGAGGCCGGACCGGCTCAGCATTTCATCGAGAAGCAGGTTGTGGGCAGAAAGTGTATGCGGAATAGCTACCGTTTCACCGACGAGATCTTCGGGACTGTCCACTTCCGGGTCGACGATGATCGGATTTCCTTCCCGGTGTCCAAGAGCCATCGCCTGTATGTCGATACCGCGTTCGCGGGCTTTCATCGCAAGCTCAAACAGGACCGAAGCCCCATCGATTCTACCGGTGTTCAGCGCATCCATCAGCTCGATCCAGCTGCTGAACTGAATAAGCTCCACCCGTACTCCATCGAGATATTCTTCCTGGTTGTTATCAAGAAAGTAAAGCGGTGCCGCATGAGTGATGGGCAGATGCCCAAGACGAATGACTTCCTCCCCCTCCTCCGTGCTTTCCGGACTGCCGCAGGCCTGAAGCAGAAGGGAGGATAGAATACCGCAGCTGATAAGTTTTTTTCCTTTTTCCATATCGTTCCTCCTGCTTTAAATGTTGTACTCCAGCTGCTCTTCCCTGCGGCTGAAGTCGAATTCGTCGAGAATCATTTTCCTGTAATACTGGAAGTCCCGATGGCTTCTGTCCCGGGGGCGGGGCAGATTAACCTCAATCGTGCGCCGGATTCGTCCCGGAGAGGCATCCATAATGAACACTCTGTCTGACAAATAAACAGCCTCATCAATATCATGCGTAACGAGCACGATATTTGTTTGTTCCTGTTCCTGTATTTTCAGCAGTTCGTCCTGAAGATAATAGCGTGTGAATGTATCAAGAGCAGCAAAAGGTTCGTCCATTAAAATCATTTCCGGACGTATGGCCAGCGCTCTGGCAATAGCTACCCGCTGCTGCATCCCCCCTGAAAGGCTCGATGGGAATTTATGCAGGCTGTCCTTAAGCCCTACGAGTTCCAGATACCTTTCGGCGCGTTCCCGCTGCTCCTCTTTGGAAAGTCCTTCCGGCTCCAGTCCAAGTTCCACATTTTTCAGCACGGATCGCCAAGGCAGAAGCGCGTAGTGCTGAAACAGCATAATTGCCCGGCGGGATGGTGAATTAACTTCCTCCTCCCCAAAGTAAACCGTACCTTCCGTCGGTGGATGGAATCCTCCTATTACATTCAGCAGCGTACTTTTCCCGCATCCACTTTTTCCAAGAATGGAAACAGTTTCCCCCTGCTCTATAGAAAGGCTGATGTTTTTCAGCACTTCTGTTTGCTGCCCATTCGACTGGAACGCTTTATGCACGTGATGAAGCGATACTAGTTCTCCACTCATTTTCCCACCGTCCTTTATTTTTTATAAAACTTACCCGTTTACTATGTTTTAGATTATATTAATATACTTAGTTGATAAAAACAACCTTCTGCCGGCAATAGATGAGATTTTATTTGTATAAGATATATTTTTCCAGGCGGAAGAGCGGTATCGGATGATTAAAGTTTGGCCTGTACTGATTAATTCTTCCCGGAAGGCTGCGTATACTGATTGAAAAACAGCCGGTACTGATTAATTATCCCTTTAATGACAAATTACCCGGCTATAATGATTAAACTCCCCTGGTTAAAGTTTAATTCCTCTCTTATCATGATTAAACATCCCGTCCTGTCCTCCGAGGAGCTGCCCTTAAACAGCAAAAAGAGGATGCCTCACCGCCAACCGGTAACGGGACATCCTCTTAAATGTTTTCTTCCAGAAGCTTTCCACAAAGAATTTATGCTACACCCACCACATCTCGCCGGGCTGTTCACGGATCATCACGCTGTTAACGTTATTGACCGCACGCTGAAAACCTTCATCGATAGACATAATAGGGTCTTCGTGCTCGATGCTTACCACGTGATCGTATCCGTAGGTACGAAGGGCACTGATCATATCATTCCACTCCTGCATGCTGTGACCGCAGCCGACAGAACGGAAAGACCACGCTCTCGTCTGCACTTCGCTGTATGGCTGCATATCAATCAGCCCGTACATATTGACATTGTCCTGGTCAATGTACGTATCCTTTGCGTGAAAGTGATGGAGCGCTCCGGCTCTGCCGAGAATCTTAATGGCTGCCACCGGGTCAATTCCCTGCCACCATAAGTGGCTCGGATCCAGGTTGGCACCGACAGCCGGTGAAGTCGCTTCCCGAAGCTTCAGTATCGTATGGGGGGAATGCACAAGAAAACCACCGTGCAGTTCCAGGCCGATCTTCACATTGTGCGCTTCGGCAGCTTCACCGATCTTTTTCCAGCATGGAATAAGTTTTTCTTCCCACTGCCACTTCAGAACGTCGCTGTATTCATTCGGCCACGGAGCAGTCGGCCAGTTCGGGTATTTCGCTCCTTCGTGGTCTCCCGCTGTGCCTGAAAATCCGTTGACTACCGGTACGTCCATCATTGATGCAAGACGGATCGTTTTCATGAGAATGTCATAGGACTCCTGTGCGAATGTCTCATTCGGGTCAATCGGGTTGCCGTGACAGCTGAAAGAACTGATTGTCAGTCCCCGGCTGTGCACTTTATCAAGATACTCCCTGCGCAGGTCTTCATCTTCCAAAAGAGCATCAATATCGCAGTGGGCATTACCAGGATAGCCTCCTGTTCCGATTTCGACGGCTTCCACCCCTGCCTGTTTGACGTAATCGAGCATGTCCTCAAAGGACTTTTCTGAAAAAAGCACTGTGAATACTCCTGTTTTCATGCGTTCTCCTCCTTTAATTACAGCCGTACACTTCGTCCGGTGTCACTGCTTTCGTAGATAGCATCGATGATCCGCTGAACTTTAAGCGCTTCTTCCGCGGAGACAATCAATTCTGCTTCTCCTCGGCAGGCGTCGATAAAATTCTGCATCTGGAACAGGCCCGGGCTTTCTTCTCCCGGTACCCAGTTCATCGTACTGTCGAGAAGCATCCCGTGCTTTGACTGGTTCACTTCCAGCGGGAAAAGATCGATGCCGCCTGTATCACCGGATATGCTGACGTATTCCTTATCTTCCTTTACATTGGCCGCCCAGGATGTTTCGAACAGCATGGCCGCCCCGTTATCAAAGCGGATATAGGCTGTTACATGGTCATCCACTTCAAATGATTCATTATCAACTTTTCCCCACTGGTTTACCTGGCCATCCATTTTACTCAGGCGGTTGTATGTATTACCGATCACTTCCACCGGATCCGGACTCCCGAGCAGCCATAAAGACAAATCAAGAAAATGGCATCCGAAATCAATCAGCGCACCGCCGCCCTGCATTTCTTTGTTCGTAAAAACACCCCATCCGGGCACTTTCCGGCGCCGGAGTGCCTGAACTCTTGCTACCATCGGCGCGCCGATTTCCTGCTTCTCAATCAGCTTCTGTGCTGCCTGGCTTTCTTTCATGGAACGGTAGTGATAGGCAATCAGAAGCTTGCTGCCGGTTCTTTCGGAAGTTTCAAGCATCTCTTTTCCTTCATCTGCACTCATAGCCATCGGCTTTTCGCAGAAGACGTCGACACCTGCTTCCAGTGCGGCGACCGTTATTTCTTTATGAAACTTGTTCGGCGTACAGATTATGACGGCATCTGTGTGGGAAAAGACCTCCCGGTAGTCCGTCGTAACGTACGGCTGTGAAAAAGAAACGGCTGCCTGTTTGGCGGTTTCGATATTTATATCACATACGGCCGTCACTTCCGCTTCGTGCTTCAGCTGAAGCAGCACGGGGATATGCCTTTCCCGCGCTATACCACCTGCTCCGATAACTCCTATTTTTAAACGGTTCATTGGCTGACTGCCTCCTGCCTACAAATCAATAATACGTTTTGTTTCATCCGCTTCCAGGGCGGCAAGAATAACTTCAAGAGACTTCTTTCCTTCTTCGCCTGGTACGGGAGGCTCGATATCCGCCTGCACAGATTCGATAAACGCGTCGATCACTCCTGTACTTTTCTGTCCGCCTGCTTCATTTGTCTGTATGCCCCCAAGTTCGAACTTGGCGCGGTCTCCATTGTGATA
>REBZ01000086.1 GCA_007692495.1 Alkalicoccus sp. | reverse complement strand
GAAAGCTATACGTTCAGAAGAATAATTATTCTTAAATCAAGACTTAATCAACACTTTGAAAAGGTTCAGGACACAGGTCCTGAACCTTTTCATGCTGTTAATAAAGTGTTTGTGGTGTATAGATAGACGGTTTCCTGCTTTCATCTTCCGGGAGCCTTTTCAGGAGGGCTCAGCTGATTTCTTCCTGAACGGATCTTCGCCTCGTCCTTTATCGCCCAGGAGTCACCCCTGCGGCTGAGCAGGGAAATAAAAAGAGGTTTTATGCCATAAAAAAATACTATTATTTTAGTAGTTTTCTTTTCTTCCTTAGTCTTGAATAATCACCTGGGCACTCGTATTTTTCAAACCCCTTCGTTCGTATAAGCAGGCGTTTTTTTACTGTAAGAGATGGAAAAACGAAGTGGAAACCGGCGGACGCCTGTGGAGAAAGGAGGTCGGAAGATCCCGCAAGGCGAAGGCCTGAGGAAGCTGAAGAGCTCCTCCACGGCAAGCCTGCCGGGTTGAAGCGAAGTTTCTTCTTTAAATCAATAACGAGCATAGCTTTTATTAAGTGAGCTCTTTAACTTCGTACAGTCCGGCGGGGATCAGAACCATCGAAAGATCCTTTTCAAGGCCTTCATTGAAAATAGCTGAAGACCAGCCCCACGGCAAGGTTCCGCCGGTAAGAGAAGGAGCTTATACAATGACTGGAATAACTATTCTGGAACGATCACTTCATCAACAGCCTGAAAATGTAGGCTGGCTTACTGACTTTCTGACTGTCTGCATTTACACTTAGCTGTACTACACTTTATCAACAAACAAGCTGACAGGCTGTAAAAGGAAGGAAGATAAAGATGAAAGGACGTTCCTGGGTCAAGATTATACTCGTATTACTTATATTCAGTGCACTGGCTTATACTACCCATTTCCATTTTGATATCCGGCCGCAGCTCATCCGGGACTACATTCTTTCTTTCGGATTGTGGGGGCCGGTCGCGTTTTTCTTCCTTTATACTATCGGCCCTTTCATTTTCCTGCCTACGTCTGTGTTGTCCCTTGGCGCCGGTTTGGCATTTGGTGTATGGCCGGGTGCTCTTTATATCGTTTTTGGTGCAACCGGCGCCGCTGTCACCGGGTACACCATGGCCCGGTACTTTGGAAGTTCTGTAGTGAAAATAGAGCAGTTCGCCTGGTCGGAAAAAATCTTCAGACAAATGGATAAGCGCGGTTTTTTGTATGTGTTTGTGCTCCGCCTCATTCCTGTTGTCAGTTTCGACCTGCTCAGTTTTCTCTCCGGGTTCGCCAAAGTCAAATTTCAATATTACCTTCTCGCGACCGTGCTGGGAATGCTCCCCGGTGTTTTCGCCTACAGTTTTTTAGGAGCGAGCATCGCTTCCGGGGATTTAATGATGATTGGCACAGCCGCTGGGGTATTTTTACTGCTTCTGGGTATAACCTATTATTTCCGCAGCCATGTAAAACGCTGGCTGGGACTGGCAGAGGAATAATGTAAGGAAGCTTACAGAAAAACATTTTCTTCCCCTTTATAATAGAGGTACAAATCATTAAAGGAGGGTGATGAAAGTGAAGCTTCCAGATGGCAGAACAGTTTCTTATGGTGTTTTCGGCGGAGTGATCGGCGGCATACTGTTTGGTGCTTTGATGCAGATGCAGGGAATGATTGGAATGATCGCCGCAATGATTGGCAGCGAAAGTACTGTGGTCGGATGGGTCATTCATATGATGATCAGTATCATCTTCGGTATTTCTTTTGTAGCCGTCACCTCTTTCATCCGCAATCTTTGGGCCGCTGCTGTCGTATTCGGTATTGGTATATGGATCGTCGGACCGCTGGTGATTATGCCTTGGGCACTGGGTATGGGTACTAATTTAGCTCAGGCATTCGCCCCCGAACAAATGATGAGCCTTGCCACTCACTTATTCTTCGCTTTCATTGTAGCCATTACAGTTAATTTGCTGAAAAGAAATGAAAAAGCAGATGAAAAAGAGTTCACCTTAAAAACGAGTTAGCCAGTTATTCCACAAATGAGGGGAAGCATAAAATGAAACGGATCAGGCACACCTTTCCTGTTCCGTTTTTCTTTTTGGGATTTTCTGTTATTTTTGATCGTTGACATTAAGAAAGGCACCTCTTTTTTCTCCACGGCAAGCGAAGAAAAAAGCCGCAGGCGCTCCAATAACAACACGGAGCTTTATCAGAAATGCAGACAAAAATTATTCATTATGGGAGGAACTTGTCTGCAGAGAAAAATTCAAAATCTCCAAGCCCCTGTATATACCCTGATCACTTTTTAAAACCGGGACATATACTTCACCGGTGAGCTTTTTTAATTCCTGCTGTACTTCCGGAGTGAGCAGGATGTTGATCTCTTGAAAAGAAATCTCCTGCCGCTTTAAATGCTGTCTCACTTCAGCACAAACGGAACAACCATCTATTGTATATAAAGTCGTCATATGCCTTCTCCTTTATGCTATTATTATCTTTACTAAACCGGGGGTGGCTTTATGGATAAATTAACGATGCTTTCCCAAATCAGTCTGTTTGATGAGCTTTCGAAGGATGAGCTTATGACGATTGATAAAATGAGCGAAATGAAACCTGTAAAAAAAGGAACTGTCGTTGTTTCTCCCGATTATCCGATTGAAGCACTTTTTCTGCTGAAAAAGGGACAGGTCCGCCTGTACCGGATGAATGAAGAAGGAAAGCAGTTCACGCTGGATATTCTGGTCGACGGGAATATTTTTGGCGAAACGTCCTCCGTAACCTTAACAGATGATCAAATTTATGCTGAAGCTATGACGGATACGTACTTATGTCTTCTCAGCCATAAAGATTTTGAAAATTTTATCGAAGCCAATCCAAAAATCGCATTGAAATTAATCGATATTCTTTCTTCCCGATTGAAAGATTTTTACAGGATCAGTGAAAAAATTGCTTTAAGCGATGTAAAGCACCGGCTTCTGTATTTACTGCTGATGCTGAGCGAAAAAACCGGCCGGAGAAAAAACAACTGGCAGTCGATTGAAATGAAACTCACCCACCAGGATCTTGCCCATATGATCGGTGCCAGCCGCGAAACGACGAGTGCTGTTTTAAGCCAGCTGAAAAAAGATGGATTTCTGAAGAAGGTCCTCTACTTTTCTATCGATGCGGAAAAGACGAAAGAATATCTCCGTCTTTCCTGATTCAGGGAAGCCACTTGATTACTTTGGCTGTTAATTTAGGAACAATGCCTGAAAACAGTTTATTCCTCCAATACGCATTGCTTAACCGCTCGATGGCAGCGGCATGGTTAGGATACGGATAAAGCATCTGGGAAAGATCCCCGATCTTCAAGTTCTGTTCAGCAGCGAGAACCATTACCTGCATCCAGTCTCCCGCTCCCTTCCCAATAGCATGGGCTCCCAGGATGCTGCCTTTCTTGTCAGTTATCACTTTAACGAAACCTTCTTCTGCCTCATCCGCAGTAAACCGGTCGACCTCACTTAAAGGAGTGGTATATACAAAAACATCCCCGGCTTTCGCAGCTTCCTGCTGCGTCCGGCCAAAATGAAAAATTTCCGGTGTGATGTACGTATTCCACGGGACGTGGGCATAGGAAATTTTTCTTTTCAAATGGAAAAGAGCATTCTGAACGACTAATTTCCCTTCCAGTCCGGCTACATGTGTAAATGGATAGGACCCGTTAACATCTCCTACAGCGAAAATGTGCGGCTGAGCTGTCCGTAATGTGTCATCCACCTGTATAAAACCGCGCTCATCCATCTTCACTCCGGCCCGCTCCAGTTCCAGATTATCAGTATTGGGCTTTCTTCCCGTGGAAACAAAAATCCGGTCCGCCTCTATACTATATTCCTCCCCGCCTGTCATGTAATCGATTCGTCTTCCTCCGGCACTTCGTGCACACCGGATAATTTTCGCATTCACAACAATCGTCAGTTCTTTCTCTAAAAGCTCCACTGCCTTCTTCTGAATATCACGATCTTCCTTTCCGAGTACAGCCGGACCTCCTTCCAGAACCGTAACGGACGTACCGAGCCTGGCAAATGCCTGGGCAATTTCCAGGCCCACGAGCCCGCCTCCAATGAACACCATCCGCTCCGGCAGCTCAGTTAAATCAAACACCGTTTCGTTTGAGATATATCCTGTGTCCTCCAGACCTTCGATGGGGGCAATATCAGCCCGTGATCCCACGGCAACAACAATTTTGTTTCCATAAAGCTTCTCATCATTGACCTGCACATGATGATTGTCCACGAAGGAAGCGGTGCCATGAAAAACGTGCACCCCCAGGTCCGTAAATCGTTCTATACTGTCGTGTTCCTGGATATGGGCAATTGCTTTTTTTACCCGCTGATTGATTTTTTTCAGATCTACTGTGCCTGTGGCTGCGAGTCCGAACGTCTGTGCTTTACGGGCTTTAAACACGTCATTCGCCGCTTCTATTAAAGCTTTAGATGGGACGCAGCCGTAATGCAGGCAGTCCCCGCCTAATTCAGCGCGCTTTTCGATGAGGGCGACGCCGGCCCCGAGGGAAGCCGCTCCAGCAGCTGTTGTCATCCCACCTGCTCCTCCGCCGATAACGACTAAATCATATTTTGTCATAAAGAGCCTCTCCTTTCCCCGTAAACTCTTATTGCAGAATCTTTTTTGCCTCTATAAAACGCTGCAAACCGGTAAATGTTTCTACTGCGAAAAATAAGAGCGTTGTCCAAAACAGAAATTCTGGAAACAGCATCATAATACTGAATAAGATAAAACCTTCTGTACGCTCTGCGGCTCCTGCCTGATAATAAAACGATTTGATCCCGGCTTTTTCCGAAACGGTCCCAACGACTAAAAAAATCGTCATAGAAAAAATGATGGAGACACTTAACAGTAGAAGCGGCCAGATGACTTCGGGATAAACGAAAGCAATCGCCAGAATGATTCCTATTTCCACGACACGGTCAAACGTAATATCCATCACGGTTCCGAAAGGAGAGGATTTTGTATAGCGGGCCATCGTTCCATCGACGGCATCGAGATAACCCGACAACCAGAGAAAAACAACCGCCAGGAAAGGATAGCCTGCGACATAAAAAGCACTGGCACCCAATCCGACCACGAGTGCCAGTATCGTAATCTGGTCAGGTGTTCTGCCCTGATCCAAAAGCCATCCCGCTGTTTTATCAATTGAAGGCTGCACATATTTCCTGGCATGCGTATCAAGCATTGTTATCCCAACTTTCTGACTTATTCAATTCCAACCCACTGTTTAACACGTCCCCGAAATATAAAAATCACCCCGGAGACTGCTGCTAATAAAAGGAAGGCAGACAGCATCACCATACGGCTCCCGGAGGTCAGGCTTGATCCGAGAGTCCCGTAAACAAATATCCCTGGTAAAATACCGATCATCGTAGCCACAATATAGTGATGAAACCGGACATTCATCACTCCGGACAAATAGCTCAGCATACCGAATCCGATGACCGGTATCAGCCGGAGAACAAGTACAAATAAGAAGCCTCTTTCTGTTATTTTTTCCTCCATTTTTTCAGACCAGGAAAAATTATGGATTTTCAAAATTTTCCTGCCTAAAAACCTGCCAATCAAATATCCAGTCGAAGCCGCCCCCAGAGCCCCCAGCCAGATGAATACCGCTCCGGGCCAAATCCCATAGGTCAGCCCCGCGGTCATGGATAAAATAAAGGAGGGAAAAAACACAAACGGACCGATTGTATAGATAAGAATAAAAACAGCCGGGGAAAACCATCCAAAGGAGAGTATAAACTTCTGTATATCGACGGGTGATATTTTCCATACTTCTCTGGAAAAATAAACTAAGCTTATAATTACTATACCGGCGGCTG
>REBZ01000051.1 GCA_007692495.1 Alkalicoccus sp. | reverse complement strand
ATAAACAGGAAGAAGAAATTGAAGAACTCCTTAAGACAGAAGATGATATGGAAGACGATCTTCCAAGGCCGACTGGTGGAAAAATTGGTACTGTCAACGATTACTTTGAAGGCGGCCAGAAATACCTGCGCTATCTGAAGCAGACAGTGGAAAACGATTTTTCCGGCCTTCATATCGCTCTCGACTGTGCGCACGGGGCAGCCTCCCCGCTGGCGAATCACCTTTTTGCCGATCTGGAAGCCGATAATATTTCATGTATCGGATCTTCGCCGGACGGGGTGAACATCAATGAAAATGTAGGGTCTACTCATCCGGAAGCGCTTGTCGAGCTCGTAAAGGATAAAGGGGCTGACGTTGGTCTTGCGTTCGATGGGGACGCAGACCGTCTGATTGCAGTAGATGAAAAAGGAGAAATTGTAGACGGAGACCAGATCATGTATATATGTGCCAAATACATGAAAGAAAAAGGGACCCTTAACTATAAAACACTCGTAACCACGGTTATGAGCAACCTTGGGCTGTATAAGGCTCTCGAAAGAGAAGGAATTGACACAAAACAGACGGGCGTTGGAGACCGGTATGTAATGGAAGAGATGCGTAAAGGGAATTATAATCTTGGCGGCGAGCAGTCCGGACATATTATTTTCCTTGATTACAATACAACAGGAGATGGACTGCTCTCAGCACTGCAGCTCGTGCAGATCGTTAAAGAAAGCGGAAAAAAGCTTTCCGAGCTTGCAGGAGAAATTCCAAAATATCCACAGAAGCTTGTCAATGTGCGGGTGCAGGATAAGCATCAGCTGCATACGAGCGAAGCAATTTCCCGGGGAATTCAGGCCGTGGAGGAAGAAATGCAGGGTGAAGGGCGCATTCTTGTCCGGCCGTCCGGTACGGAGCCTCTTGTCCGCGTAATGGCGGAAGCACCGACGAGAGAAATCTGCGACCAGTACGTTGGAAAAGTAGTAGATATTGTGAAGCAGGAACTCGGTTCTCTTAACTAGCGGTTTTGCCAGAGCCCTTCAATTTACCGGCCGTCTCCTCCCGGAAAGGGTCTTCCGAAGCTGTACGCTCAGAAGAATAATTATTCTGAAATCAAGACTTAATCAACACTCTGAAGACTCAGGGCAGCTGCTGCCCTGAGTCTTTTTGCGCTGTCAATTAAATAAAGACGCCCTCCTGCGTTTCAGAATAAAATAGCTGATGATGCAGTATTGTGCTCAGTTGAAGGTTATTTTAAGAAGGTGCAGTGCTCTGTATAGAAAAAACGAGATTCACTCGTTCTATGAAGAAAACTTTGACAGTTTTGAAAAGTAAGCGGCTGATCTGTGGGACAGTATGGTTCATTTTTGATCTGATAAAGCTATCTTCTTCGGGGGAGGGGAATCTATTTTATGGGCAAGCTTCAGGACCGCATTGGTATCAGAACGATTTTTCAGAAGGGCTGCAGGGCAAAATTTGTGCCGGACCATTCCACCGGACACAAAAATCTGTTATTATAAATAGCTGCTGCTGTTTTCCTACGGGGAAAACAGAAAAGCTCTGCAAAAAAACGGGTAAAAACCCCCGTACTTGAGAACTTTTCTGTAACATTGCCGATTAGGAAAGCGACAAGTACAGCAGGGGGAGAAACAGATTGAGCAGAAAGACAGAATAATGCAACAGACGAAGCGGGAGCCCCGGAACAGAAATTTTTATTTATTTTCCAAAAATGGGAAAAACGATTGACCTAAAAAGGTCCTATGTAGTATGATAGTGCTATTCAAATACATGAAAGGAGGATAGTGGAAACATAGAGTTTTTTTAAGCGCCTGAACTGCCTGTGGGGCAGTTGACGAGGAGGAGGTTATCGAGCAAGTCGGCGGATGCCTCCCGGCTGACGGTCACAGCCGCAAAGAAGTGCTAAAACAGTGAGGCGACTCCCTGGACAAAAGCTCTTCTAATGGCCGCTGAATCCAACAAAAATACCAGTAAATGATAAAGAGTGGGGCAGAGCATGCCCCTTGTGTTCCTGCCCCATTCAAGGGAGGATATTTAATTATGTGCGGAATTGTAGGTTATATTGGAACAGAGGACGCAAAAGAGATTCTTTTACGAGGCCTGGAAAAGCTCGAATACCGAGGGTATGATTCAGCAGGTATTGCTGTGGCCAACAAACGGGGCGTTCACGTCTATAAAGAAAAAGGACGCATTGCCGAGCTTCGGGACGCAGTGGACGAGAAGGAAGAAAGCATGGTCGGAATCGGTCATACACGCTGGGCTACACATGGAGTGCCGAGCCGTTTAAACGCGCACCCGCACCAGAGCGGAACATCCCGTTTCACCATTGTCCATAATGGAGTTATTGAGAACTACGAGCAGCTCCGCCGGGACCACCTGCCGAATGCCACAATGGTTTCTGATACGGATACAGAAATCATCGTACAGCTTGTTGACACGTTCGTAAAACAGGGCATGTCGACAGAAGAAGCATTCAGCAGAACTCTCCGCCTGCTTGAAGGTTCCTATGCTACGGCTCTTCTGGACAACGAGGACCGCGAGACGATTTACGTCGGAAAAAACAAAAGCCCGCTTCTTATCGGACTTTCTGACGGCGTTAACGTGATTGCCAGTGATGCGATGGCGATGCTGCAGGTAACGAAAGAATTTATGGAGATTGAAGATGAAGAAGTCGTTATCGTTACCCGGGAGAGCGTCCAGGTGAAAAAGCTGGACGGGGAAGAGATAGTACGGGGTTCCTACATTGCAGAACTCGATTCCACAGACATAGAAAAAGGGACGTACCCGCATTTCATGCTGAAGGAAATCGACGAGCAGCCTTTTGTCATACGGAATATCATTACGAAGTATAAGGATAACGATGACAATATTAAGCTGGAGGAACCTATCCGTCAGGCAGTGACGGATGCCGACCGTATTTACATTATTGCTGCAGGTACTAGCTACCATTCCGGTCTCGTCGGAAAAGAACTTATCGAAAAAATCGCCCGGATTCCAGTGGAAACCCACATTGCCAGTGAGTTTCTGTACAATATGCCATTACTAAGCAAAAAACCACTCTTTATATTTATTTCACAGAGCGGCGAAACAGCCGACCTCCGCGGAGTGCTCGTCAACGTGAAAAAACTGGGGCACACGTCCCTGACGATTACGAATGTTCCGGGATCTACGCTTTCGCGTGAAGCTGACTACACTCTCCATACTTATGGAGGACCGGAAATCGCTGTCGCTTCCACAAAAGCCTACACAGCCCAGATGGCAGTTATGGCAATTCTTGCTGTGGATGCTGCCCGTGCCGGAGGAGTAGAAATTGATTTTGATCCGCTTCGGGAGCTTGGAATTGTAGCGAATGCAATGGAAATTTTCACAAACAAAAAAGAAGAGCTGGAGGAAGTTGCCCGCAACTATCTCAGCGTTTCCCGCAACTGCTTCTTTATCGGCCGCTCGATGGACTATTACGTTTGTCTGGAAGGCGCGCTGAAGCTGAAAGAAATTTCCTATATTCAGGCGGAAGGATTTGCCGGCGGCGAACTGAAGCACGGCACAATCGCTTTGATTGAAGAAGGGACACCGGTTATCGGACTGGCTACTCAGAAGGATGTAAACCTGAATATCCGCGGGAATATGAAAGAAGTTGTAGCCCGTGGTGCCAATCCTTGCTTTATCAGCATGGAAGGGTGCGAGCACGAGGAGGATAAAATTGTTATGCCGGCTGTGCATAAATATCTTACACCGCTCGTGAGCGTACTTCCGATGCAGTTGATTTCCTACTATGCTGCGCTTCACCGCGGCTGTGACGTGGACAAGCCGAGAAACCTGGCGAAAAGTGTAACGGTAGAGTAAAGCTTTGAAGCTCATGCGGTATTGCCTTTTTATATAACGTTTGTTTATAGTAAACTCCTATGGATATTATGCCCGTAGGAGTTTATTTTTGTTGCAGATTATGGTTTATAGTTCATGTAATACCGTAACGTAGAAGGTGAAATTATAGGAAAAATAAACATTCCATTTCATACTTCTGATTGTAAAAAGGAGTTTTTGGTGAAAAACGCTTTGAAACCAACTGCTGATAGTTTTTTATCGATCATTGAGCAAAAATGCAGGAGTGAAATTGAACTATAACAGTCTCATTTTATGTTTCGTACAAAAAAGAAAAACTAAATACTTTGGGAAAAAGATGAGTAGGGAGCGGAAGTGATCATTCCAGCAGACATCCACGAAATGTGTAATCTTTAGTTACAATATTTGTTATTTACTAAAAAAGGAATTTCAATCAATTTTGCTTTATTATAAATTATCAGCATAAAACTGTTATTCTGGTGTGTAAAAATGAAAAACAGAAGACGGGTTTGCGTCTTCTGCTGCATAGCTATGTAATTTGTTCTCTTTCTTGAAAAAATATTATACTCTGAAATTAGTTTTGAACGCTTCAAACGACTTACCGTGAAGAAGATCCTTTACAATCCGGGCTTCTGCCTTACGGAGTGCTTCCCCCATTTTTCGGTTGTATTCTTCATTAAACAGCTGAAAATGCCCGGAACGCGGAGTGGCTTCACCGAAATACAATCCGTCCTGTCCCTTTAGCATATCAAGGCGTACGAATGGCGAAGGAATTTCTGTGCTTGCCTGTTCCACCAAAGTCAAATCGTGATTAGTGAAGCCGTTACCATGATAAAAGTTTTCGTCGTACCTGCCGGTCTGCACGATATTTCCATCCCTGTCCCAATAACAGAAAGCAGCCTTATTGCTTGGGTTTGTTTCTGAAATAAGGACCACTTCGCCATAAAAGCAGTAAAACTTTAAATCTGACGGGGGCTCAGTCGGGTTACCGACTCCAAGTATAAGTTCCTCAATTAACCATTCATCCTTTTGCAGGTAAGGCCTGGACCGACGTTTATCTTTAGCGAGCTCCTGTTCTAAATTTTGTACGAGCTCCTGCCAGCTGGAAAGCCATTTCCCGTTTCTCGCAGAAAAAATAGTCTGTTCATCGTAAATAAGATAAACTCCCATGGAACCTCGTGAGGAAGCCGGTTTTACTACGACAGGACCAGTCTGAGGCTCTATCTCGGAAAAGCGGTGGGTCCGCTTGTCGGAGGCAGGCCTTCTAAAACCAATGCTGTCAGCAAATTTATAGCCATTTGTTTTTTTGTCAAGCTTCCATGTGTAATCAGGATATCCAAGTCTTCTAATTTCCGATTTTTCCACCATAATATCACTGTAAGAAATTGCTTTATCGATCTGCAGTCTGCGTCGTTCAAACTGCTTTAACCCGGCATAGCTTAAATAATCCTTTTTCACAGAGCTGCTCAGCTTCTCATATAAGCGGTCATTTTTATTTGTTCGGACTTTCATCTGCGGAGAGGAAAAAAGCTGATCGTAATAACGTTTGAATTTTGCATCCAGCTCCTTGTGAAGGGAAGTGAGCTGTTCAATCTGTTCCTCGATTTTTTTGGAGGAGGACAAATCCAGCTCAGCCGGATCTCCCTCTGCAAAAATGTACCGGCGCAGATCATTGCTGTCATAGACGGTCTGGTTTATGTCTTTTTTCAGTTCGATGTAACATCCTGATTTATCCTCATTTACCAGGTGCTTAAGGTCCTGTTGGACCATATGCTTATGTAAAGTCAGAGCAAACTTCTCACTCTCTCTTTTAGTAGCAGGACGGCCCTGAAAACCGGTTCGTTTATTATCCGTTACGACCGGATAGAACCGGGGAGCCACATCCCATTTCCCTTCAGAAGTTTCTGTAATGTGAAGCTTACCCACAAAACTGAAGGGGGGAGCCGCCATTTTTTTATACCTGCCAGGTGAATTAAATACGAAGTTACCAATGGAGTAGGCAATCAGCCCGTTATCGGTTATATCAAAAGAATTAGCCATATGGGTTCCGTGAGCGATCACATAATCAGCACCGGCTTCGAGCATGTAAGCAGAGCTTTCTCTAATATTCTCAGCGTCAGAAGCCCATTTATAATCCTTCCCCTGCCAGTGAGGGGTAACAATTATAAGAGCGTCAGGATCATTTTTTCTAATATCATTGATCCTTTGCACCATGCGGTTTTTATTCGTGGAATTTACTCCGGGCTTATTGTTATCAGCAAGAAACTGGTATTCTTCTCTGTAGCGGCGGGAGGCGCGGAGTCCGCCTAATACGTACACATTCTTACTGCTCATATCACCGGTAAGCGTGAATGTCACTGGGGCAGAAGCTTCCTTCAAATCTGAACCGGCACCGTAAGTCATAATATTTTCTGTTTCGAGCTGTTTTTTTGTATCCAGTAAAACTTCCGGGCCGAAATCCATTGTATGGTTATTCGCAAGGCTGACTGCAGACACTCCCAGTTTCTTAAGGAGAGAGAGTGTACGGTCTGGCAGGTCGGCATTTGGATACTGTTTATGCTTTAAGAGTGGTTTTGGTGATTCAGCCAGTACAGTTTCCAGGTTTAATATCAAATAATCACTGTCTTTTATGAGAGGATGAAGCTTTTCAAAAAAAGAAAACGGTTCACTTTGTAATCTGTCATTGATGCTCTCCCACTTAGAATTTTTTAAATAGTAGTCACCAAGACTCGTGTCACCGGCAAACGTAATTGTAAATGATTTTGACATATGAAAAGGTCAGCTCCTTATAGTTTATATACTGATTCAGTATGAGTGAGATTTTCTATTGCGGAAGTATAAAGGAACGTTTCGCATGCAATATTTATATTACCATATTATAAAAAAAAAGTGTGATTGTGGGAGAATGAGGTTTAAGTTTTCAAAAGGCCTTGTAATCGATCTGCCTTATAGTATTGGCTGGATGTTTTTCACTGAAACGAATGACAGTTTTAAAGAGAAGTTTTTTAGGGTACATACCGGTGAAGGGATGTTACTGAAAAAGTAAAAACAAGAGAAAGAGGTGGGTGTTTTGACCAATCCTGGAGGTTTTTGGAGAAGGTTTTTCAGCCTGTTTCTGGACGGGCTCCTTATAAGTGCAATAGTGTCGGCCGCTATTTTTATTTTCGGTCTCGATACATCTGACAGAACCGTACAGGCAGGGGAAGGGATTGCCAGTCTTCTGTATTTTGTGCTTGTTCCGGTATTCTGGTACGGTTATACGGTCGGTAAAAAGATACTCGGAGTACGTATAGTAAAAATAGATAATACTAACGTAACGTTATTAACCATGATTCTCCGTTACATCGTCGGCGGCCTCATTTATGCCTTTTCTTTCGGTATCGCCTTTATTGTGTCGGTTTTCATGGTAGCGCTGCGGAAAGATAAGCGTTCTGTCCATGATTTCGTTGCAGGCACTTATGTCACGCAGAACACACCGGAAACAAACGGGAAAGATTTTCAATAAGCAGGAGATAAAACAAAGAAAAACCATCCAGCACCCAAAAAGGGCACTGGATGGTTTTTTATACCGGGAAAATTCCGGCGCTATTACTTATTTTACGTCAAAGCGGTCTGCATCCATAACTTTTACCCATGCAGAAACGAAGTCATTAACAAACTTCTCTTTGCTGTCGTCCTGTGCATACACTTCGGAAAGGGCACGGAGCACGGAGTGGGAACCGAATACGAGGTCCACTCTTGATGCTTTACGGACAACGTTTCCGGACTGGCGGTCACGTGCTTCGTAAAGATTGTGATCGACCGGCTGCCATTCAACGCCCATATCCAGCAGGTTTACGAAGAAGTCGTTCGTAAGTGCACCTGGACGGTTCGTGAAGACACCGTGATCAGTACCGCCGTGGTTGGCGCCGATTACACGCATACCACCGACAAGGACGGTCATTTCAGGAGGTGTCAGATTGAGCAGCTGTGCTTTATCCACGAGCAGCTCTTCCGGGCTGACCGAAAATTCCTGCTTCAAGTAGTTGCGGAAACCATCTGCCTGAGGCTCCAGTACTTCGAAGCTTTCTTCGTCCGTCTGCTCCTGGGAAGCGTCACCGCGTCCTGGAGTAAATGGCACTTTTATTTCCACACCGGCGTCTTTAGCCGCTTTTTCAACAGCGGCACTTCCGCCGAGAACAATCAGATCGGCAAGGCTTACTTCTTTACTGTAGTTTTCTTTAATTTCTTCCAGCTTGGAAAGTACTTTCTGCAGTTCCTGAGGCTCGTTTGCTTCCCAGTCTTTCTGAGGAGAAAGGCGCACACGCGCTCCATTGGCACCGCCGCGCATGTCAGATCCGCGGAATGTGCTGGCAGAAGCCCAGGCTGCTTTTACGAGCTCGCTTACTGTCAGACCGGAATCAAGGATTTCGGCCTTCAGCTCAGCTACATCGGATGCCATCAAGTCGTAATTGCCCTGTGGAACCGGATCCTGCCATACAAATTCTTCATTCGGTACTTCCGGGCCGAGGTAGCGTTCACGAGGACCCATGTCACGGTGAAGAAGTTTGAACCATGCACGAGCGAAAGCATCTTTAAATTCTTCCGGATTTTCGTGGAAGCGCTTGGAGATCTTCGCGTATTCCGGATCCAGCTTCATTGCCATGTCAGCGGTTGTCATCATGAGCTTCCGCTTCTTGGAAGGATCGCCTGCGTCGGGTGCATGATCTTCTTCCTTCAGATCTTTTGCTTCCCACTGGTAAGCTCCGGCAGGGCTCTTAGTAAGCTCCCACTCGTAGCCGAAAAGAACGTCAAAGTAAGTCATATCCCACTTTGTAGGCGTCGGTGTCCAGGCACCTTCCAGGCCGCTTGTAATAGTATAAGGTCCGTGGCCTGTTTCATAGGAGCTCTTCCAGCCTAAGCCCTGTGATTCAATCGGGGCACCTTCCGGCTCGTGGCTGACGTGCTCTGCATCTCCTGCACCGTGCGTCTTACCGAACGTGTGGCCGCCGGCTGTCAGTGCCACTGTTTCTTCGTCGTTCATTCCCATACGCTTAAACGTTTCACGGATATCCCGTCCGCTTCCGAGCGGATCAGGTTCGCCGTCCGGACCTTCCGGATTCACGTAGATAAGACCCATCTGTACGGCTGCAAGCGGGTTTTCCAGCTCGCGGTCACCGGAATAACGGCGGTTATCAAGCCACTCTGTTTCCGGTCCCCAGTTAACGTCTGCTTCCGGATGCCAGATATCTTCGCGTCCTGCACCGAATCCGATCGTTTTACCGCCCATAGATTCAATTGCTACGTTTCCTGCGAGCACGATCAGGTCGGCCCAGGAAATTTTGTTACCGTACTTCTGCTTTACCGGCCAGAGAAGACGGCGGGCTTTATCAAGGTTTCCGTTATCCGGCCAGCTATTAAGTGGTGCGAAACGCTGGGAACCGCTTCCGCCGCCTCCGCGGCCGTCGCCGATACGGTACGTTCCTGCAGCGTGCCAGGACATACGGATAAAGAATGGGCCGTAATGACCGTAGTCCGCCGGCCACCAGTCCTGGCTTTCCGTCATGACCTTGTGAAGATCTTTTTTCATTGCGTCGTAATCAAGCTTCTGGAATTCTTCCTTGTAGTCAAAATCCGACCCGAGCGGGTTCGTTTTTGTGTCGTGCTGGGCAAGAATGTCTACATTCAGAAGCCCTGGCCACCAATCTTCGTTAGTAGGGCCTTTGTTCGACTGGCTCGGCATACCTTGTTGGGTTACCGGGCATTTGTCCATGTTTTCATTTTCGTTGCTAGACATGTGTTATTCCCCTTTCCGTTCTTAAAAAGAGTAAAGAGCAGACAAATATTACTTTCATTACCGCGGAGCGGAATAAAAGTGATATTTATTCTCACTTTGTAATTATAATAAATAATTACTAAAACCAAAAGCAAAACGCAGTGAATAATTAAAAATTTTTATTCCGAACGATAAAAAACGTGGGAGAGAGACGGATAAAAGAAGTGAAATGATTTCACAGCGCTCCTTCTCCTGCAATATGGATAATTCTTCAGTCTGTCTAATTTTCCTGCGGTCACTTTTACTTTAAGCGCAAACTTTCATATCTCATATAAAAGCTTTTGAATGGAGGAATTGTTTTAGGGTGGAGCTCTGCCGGATGACATTAGTTAGCCCTGTGGTAAAATATAGAAAAAACAGCGGCGGAGGAGAGGGCAATGGAAGAAAATGTGATGCTTGCCTTCGGACTGACACTTTTCGCAGGACTTGCCACTGGAATCGGAAGCCTGCTTGCGTTCTTTACTTCTCAGACTAATACAAAGTTTCTATCAGGGGCACTTGGATTTTCGGCAGGAGTAATGATTTATGTCTCCATGGTGGAAATATTCCCGAAATCTCAGGAAGCTCTGGTGGAAGCTCTCGGAAAAAATGCAGGGAGCTGGGCGACAGCAGGAGGTTTTTTTGGAGGAATTTTATTCATTGCGCTGATCGACCGGCTTCTTCCAAAGGATAAAAATCCGCATGAAGTAAAAAAGGTAGAGGAAATGGATAAGGACCCCTCCAGAGATCCGGCGCTGCTGAAAATGGGAACTTTCACGGCCGCAGCAATTGCAATTCACAATTTCCCGGAAGGCATTGCAACTTTCACAGCAGTACTTTATGATCCGGCTGTCGGGCTGGCAGTGGCTGTAGCAGTGGCGATTCATAACATCCCGGAAGGCATTGCAGTTTCTGTGCCGGTATATTATGCAACCGGGAGCAGATGGAAAGCACTGAAACTTTCCTTTTTATCCGGGCTAGCCGAACCGCTTGGAGCGGTGGCAGCTTTTTTGATTTTGATGCCTTATTTAAATGACGTTATGTTTGGCGTTGTATTTTCTTCTGCTGCAGGAATTATGATGTTTATTTCACTGGATGAACTGCTTCCTGCTGCAAAGAAATACGATCAGGCCCATGCTTCGATCTACGGCCTGATTGCCGGCATGGCAGTTATGGCACTCAGTCTGCTCCTTTTCATTTAACTTTTCTCGTGCGGGGAGTATTGTTTTCTGATTCTCTTTTCCGTAATAGCAGCATTAAATGATAAAAGAGTTGGAATTAAATATCCGGGTCTTTTTGTTGAAAGAGAGCGTTTGGAGCAGTCCGGGGTAAGGAAATAAAACAGCAGAGAGAAAAGGAAGGAGAAAATTTATGAAATTACCGGACGCATTGGCAGAAGAAGGGAAAAAGCGGGTAGAGAACTTCCCGGTGGAAGGGTTCGTCTACGGCAGCGGGCCTCAGTCACCGGCACTCATGCTCGTTGGAGAAGCACCAGGTGAAACAGAAATTCACAATGGAATACCGTTCAGCGGCAGGGCGGGGAAAGAGCTGATGAAATTTCTTGAAAAACTCGGTCTCTCAAGAGAAGAAGTATATATTACGGCTGCAGTAAGAAGCCGGCCCTACCGCTGGGGAGAAAAAAAGGAGCGGGACGGAACTGTAACGAAAAGAAAGTATAATCGTCCGCCGACGAAAAAAGAAATCATGGCTCATGCTCCGCTCCTGGATTATGAAATCGAACATGTGACAGCCCCGGTTATTGTGACTCTCGGAAATATTGGACTTAAACGTCTGGCCGGTAACGGATATAAAATTACAGACTACCACGGAACATTTATAAAAGGGCCCGTGCAGAAATTTGATAATAATACGTATTCCTGGACGGAGAAAGAATATTTAATATATCCTACTTTTCATCCGGCATCTATTTTCTATAATCCCCGTCTCGCAGAATTCATCGAGGAAGATATAAGCATATTAAAGCAATTTCTGGCCGATCAAAAATAAAGGCCTGCTCTGTTATTGAATGCAGCAGCGAAGTTTTCCTTCACAAAGCTGGGCTTATGGTGGTTTTGAGAGGCATCTGTAAAAGACATATTAACCCACGCTGACGTCAAAAAACCTGAGGTGTAAAACAATAATTCACCAAGCTGAAGTATTTTGAAAAACATAGAATCTTTGAAACGTTGGAATTCAGCCTGCTTTCCTGACAAAAGACTTGTAAAAAAGCGGGAGCGGTCCGCAAATCTTTTATGTATAATAATAAGTGCTTAAAAATATACTGCTTTGATTACTGCGGATGCTCCAGCTTTCAAAGTCTCAGCCGGTACTGTTTTTAGAAAGTCTGCAGTAGTTATTGTTCACTGCAGGAAACGAACGTTTAAAGCAGCACTGAGCGTCAATAAAGTACTTAAATAAAGGGATACTATTATAAGGAGAAGTGTATATGGACAATAAATCGTCGATTAATGTGGGCGGATTGAATTTCGGCTGGGATTTGGAGAAAGGAAATTTTTCTTTTGAGGGAAGAGACGCGGTGCTGTTTTGGATAGATACTGCTATGAAGGAATTTTTTGATACTATTGAAGAGATTTCCGGACAGGAAGCAGCTGAAGTTGTAATGGAAACAGCCGGATTCCGCCAGGGACTGGTGGTCGGTGAGTATTTTATGGGGCTGAAAGAGGTTTCTGCTGAAGAAGCATCCAGGCTTATTACTAATACATATGCTTCGGCGGGCTGGGGTCTTGCAGAAATCCGGGATCTGAATCTGGAGAAAAAAACTTTGGAAGTACATTTAAAAGACAGCTGGGAGCATAAAATTAATCAGGCACAGGAGAAGAAGCATGGAGGAGATTTTCTTTCCGCTCACTATGCCGGTATTTTCACCGGACTGTTTGAAGAAAACATCTGGTATGAAGTGAAACATTACCAGGTGGAGGGACACGAGGCTACGGTAATCCGCTATTTTCCATCGGAGGAAACCGTAGAAAAAAATATTCACCGGATGGTCCGGCTGAAGGAGCGGCAGGAAATCGAGAAGCTCGAACGGCTTGTGGAAGACAAAACAGCGGAACTGAATGAGATGATCCGTGAAATTTCCACGCCTATTATCCCCGTACTTGAGGACATTGTCGTTATGCCTCTGCTCGGCAGCTACGATGAGAACCGGACGAAGGAGCTTTTGGAAAAAACGCTGGAAAATCTGCCGAAACATAAATCAGAATATTTGATTCTTGATTTAACGGGACTGAACGATAATTTTTCGGAGCACGCAGCCCTGCTGATCGAGCAGCTTGGAGCAGCTGCCGCCCTCATAGGGACCGAAACAATTCTCGTAGGTATTACGCCGAAAGTAAGTATGACGATTACCTCCACAGGAATTAACCTTTCTTCCTTCAATTGTTTTCAGACCCTTCAGCACGGCATTCATTACGCCTTGGCTCAAAATGGGCGGAGCATTACTTAAAAACTTTACTTCAGAAGCTGAATAACCTCTTTAAATTCCCGGCTTTCGGCCGTTTCCAGCAGTTCAAATACAGCAGTTTCCACGCCGGTGAGGATTATGCCGGCGTTTTTCATGCGCTCAAGACCGATATTTTTATTTTCCGGGGTGCGGGAAGACACGGCATCTGTAGGAACGTGAACCTCATACCCGGCGTTTTTCAGCCCGAGCGACGTCTGGCAGACACAGACGTGGGCTTCAATTCCTCCAACAATTACCTGCTGACGCCGCTGACCTTCTGTTTTTTTCGTGAATTCCGGATTATAACAGCCGTTGAAAGTCATTTTTTTAATCGGTTCGATTCCTTTTAAATGGACAGCGAGCGTCGGGGAAGTTGGTCCAAGCCCTTCCGGATACTGTTCCAGCCATATAATAGGTACGTCCAGAATTTTCAGAGCCCGGACCAGTTTCACCAGGTTCTCCTGCATCCAGCTGCTTTCGTGGACGATTTCAGCGAGCCTGCCCTGAACGTCCACAAGCACAAACATTGTCTGATGTTTGTTCAGCATATATCTTCCTCCGTTTCTATAAACAGATTTTCACTTTAATTATACGTCCTGGAAAAAGAAATGAAAATAGATTATTCTGAATAATCAAAGGGTATAGAAAAACTAAACACAAACTCCTTTCCATGACTTAAACAGAGTGGCTGTTTTCAGGGGGGTGACGAGCGCGCAGAAAAGCTTTATAGGGGAGTAAGTATTGAGCAGGCGATGATTCAGCTCAACAGTGTGAAAACAAAAAACTTTCCGGGAGGGGAACATCTTGAACAGAGAGACGAAGTTTGCGACAGCTCTTGTCTTTAGTTTTCTGTTTTTGATGATAGGCGCATTTCATATGTTCCATGCTGTTTCAGAGTTTGAATATCTCTTTTATTATCTGCTTACCGTCAGCAGTGCTGTCATTTCCATTATACTGATTCATCGAATGAGGCTGGGAAAACCAGAAAAATTTAAAGACGAAATAAATAATGGTCCGGAGTCTCCGGAGAACAGAAAGCTGTAATTGTGTATAATATGTATAATAGGAAAGAACATGAAGTGAAAAGGCTTTCTTGTGTGGGAAGGAAAATCATGCAATAATGGGCTTGGTTCCTTGGGGGGGATCAGAGCCATACTGTGATATTTCTCTTTAATGTAATCTTTTATTCCAGTACCCCGTTGATCAGCCTTCGTATCCTGTCAAAACTAAATAGAGAGGAGAAAAAATGTGACTGTTTTTAAGAATTTCTGGGAAATTGCGTGGCAGAGCCACGACCGGATTAAGTCAATGCTCGCTTTTATGGCATTTCAGCCGGGGGGAGGGCCCCCGGGAGATGACAGTGGAAGAATGGAAAAAGCTTCAGGTAAGATGACTGGTACATACCGCAGACCTTCGCCGGACGGCCGTGATTATACGCCGAAGCAGCTCGTAGGGTTATTTCTGGGGCCGCTATTATTTTTTTCAGTTCTGCTTTTCTTCCAGCCGGAAGGGCTCAACGCTGAAGCACGCGGCGTTCTTGCAGCTACCCTCTGGATCGCTACGTGGTGGATTACAGAAGCGATTCCGATACCGGTAACTTCTCTTCTGCCCATTATTTTATTTCCGATCGTTACACAGCTTGAGACAGGGGAAGTAACACCGAACTATGGAGACGGCATCGTTTTCCTCTTCCTTGGGGGCTTCATTATTGCTCTGGCTCTCGAACGGTGGAACCTGCACCGGAGAATTGCCCTTTTTATTATCAATATGGTCGGGACAAGTACGAAACGGCTGATGCTCGGCTTTATGATCGCTACCGGTTTTCTTTCCATGTGGATTTCGAATACCGCTACGGCAATGATGATGGTACCCATCGGGACGGCCATTATTTTTCAATTTTCCGAGCTGCTTCAGGACAGTGATGTAGAAGATATTGAAGGGCAAAAAAAGCAGTTTTCCAAAGGACTGATGATTGCGATTGCTTTTTCTGCGTCGATCGGCGGCCTGGGAACTATTATCGGAACACCTCCGAATACGATTCTGGCCGGTCAGCTGGGAGAAATATTTGATTATGATCTCTCCTTCGCCCAGTGGATGATGTTCGGTGTTCCACTGGCAGTTGTGTTAATTATTATTGCCTGGTTTTACTTAGTGAATTTTGCCTTCCCGATGAAAATGAAGGAAATTCCGGGAAGTAAACGTATTATCTCTGACGAAAGGTCTGCCCTTGGGAAAATGAGTCCGGAGGAGAAGCTTGTTATGACGGTTTTTTCCATGACAGCTATTGCTTGGATACTCCGGTCTTTTGTCCTTCAGGAATATGTTCATCCCCGGATTGATGATACGATGATTGCGATAACCGGGGCGGCAGTACTTTTCCTTATTCCATCGGTCCGCTATCAGGGGACAAAACTGATGAACTGGGATACAGCGAGAAATGTTCCATGGGGCATTCTGATTCTATTCGGGGGCGGGCTGGCTATCGCCGGCGCCTTCGGGGATACTGGACTTGACGTATGGATCGGGGAGCAGCTGACTGTCCTTGTCGGCGTTCAGTTCCTGATCATCGTCCTTGCAGTTACATTCCTCGTCGTTTTCCTGACGGAGATCACTTCCAATACAGCATCTGCTACAATGCTGATGCCTATCATGGCGGCACTTTCCAGCGCGATTGATGTCCACCCATTTGCAATGATGGTGCCTGCAGCTATTGCTGCTTCCTGTGCCTTCATGCTGCCGGTTGCAACACCTCCGAACGCTGTTGTGTTCGGCTCCGGGTACTTACGAATGGGAGATATGATTAAGGCTGGTTTCTGGATGAATCTTATTGCAATTGCCGCTATCGTCACTTTCGTGATGATGCTGCTTCCAGTAGTCTTTGGAATTGACCTGACAAGCTTTCCGGGATAAACTTTAATGCGGGAGCTGTTCCTCCTGAGTGGAAGGAACAGCTCCATCTTTATTAGACCTCCAGTTTTCAGGGGAGGAATAATTAAAAAAATTGAGGGTATAACATGAAAAGAGCACTTTTAAAAGCACAGGGTACATAAAAAACGTAATCTTATTAACAGGGAGGGATGTTCATGCCTTTAACTGTCACATCACTGATATTTGTATTAATTCTAGGTGGGATCATTCTATTTATTGCCTCCCGCGGACTGCCGGAACCACAGGGTCCCCCGGAGGATGCTTCTGCAAAGAAACGTAAAACAGAGGAAGAGGATACTTCTGAAAGTGAAACGTTCCTTCCGGAAGACAAAGAGCTGAATGCTCTCGGCAAAATAGTGAAAGTATTGGAAACAGCCGTTTTTGCACTGATAATCAATCCAATCAGGAAACTCAGTAAAAAACTCCGTTATAAAAAGCTGAGTGACGAGAAGCTGAAAGCAGGGGAGAATACGTACGAACTCGATATTTATATGCTAAGAAACTATAAGTATGCAGAGGAGTCGGCCAAGCTGAAAGCGGTGATTAAACCGATACAGGCGGTAGTACGGGCGGATACGTATCAGGATCTGAAGGAAGTAGCTTTATCAGAAATCCACCTGTATGAAAGCGATAAAACAGAAAAAGATGTATTTAAAAAAACATCAGACGTGTAAACCGTTAAGCTGACCCGGGTCTTTGCCTACAGATTCCGGGCAGTTTTTTTTATCTGAAAAATTTCAGGTGAAAGTTGTAAGTGGGCTGGAGCTCTAAAGATAAATACCTTTGAAAATATACTGATAAGCAGGGTGGCTAAATACATAATAAAATGTAAAATTTAAGAAAAACAAGCTCCTATAGTTCGGTTTAATGAAAAATTATCCAAAGTATGGTGAAATAAGATATGCCCCATGCTACAATGAAACCGCTTTACTATACATAATGATAGTCTGACAGAGGGGGAAACAGAATGAAGAAATCGCAGATGATAAAATCAACGGCAGTTGTCGGGATGGCTGCCGTTTTAATGACAGCCTGCAGTGAAGCAGAAGGCAGCGAAACGGTGCCGGGTGGAAACGATACTGAAAACAATGAAGTTAATCAGAACGAGAAGAACGATTCGGAAGAAACGGTTAAAGGAGGGAGCGAAGGACCAGATAGTGACGTTCCGAAAAATGTAATTATGATGATCGGTGACGGAATGGGAGTCGGACAGATTGAAATAGCACGTCTGCTTGAACATGGGAAAGAAGGCATTTTAAACATGGAAGAGCTGGAACATACCGCTCTGATGCGTACATATTCTGCAAATAACTGGGTAACAGATTCCGGGGCAGCAGGGACCGGCATAGCTACTTCTACGAAAACCGATAACGGTATGATAGGCGTTACACCGGACGGAGAAGAACTGGACAGCATTCTGGAGCTGTTCCAGGCACACGACAAGAAAGTCGGAGTTGTTTCTAACAATACAGTAACCGATGCTACGCCAGCGGCCTTTGTGTCAAGCGTAGAAAACCGTTCCGATTCAGAAGAGATAGCCCGACAGATGTATGAAGCCGAATACGATGTCATGCTCGGGGGCGGAGAAGATGATTTTCTGCCGGAAGCCCAGGACGGGGATAATCTGATGGAAATGTTTGAAGAGAAGGGATATCCTGTCGTAACAGACCGGAACGAACTTCTTGATGCCGGCACTCCAGATAAACTGCTCGGCCTTTTTCACCCTTCCTTCATGAATTACAAAGTGGATTATGATCTCTATGACTCAAATGAACCGTCCTTGAATGAAATGTCTGAAGCGGCTATTGATGTCCTTTCCCAAGATGATGATGGCTTCTTTCTGATGGTGGAAGGTGCACGTATTGATCATGTTTCCCATGCAGCGGACTTCACAGGAATCTGGCAGGAAACGATTGAGTTCGACAATACGGTATCAGATGTAATGGAATGGGCGGACGACCGGGATGACACACTTGTCGTAGTACTTGCCGACCACGAAACTATGGGGGTAGCTGCTTCTGAAGTGATGGATAAAGAAGGTCTCCGCAACGTCACCGCTTCTCCGGAATATATGGTGACTCAGTTCGAGTTTGATGAAGATGAAGAAGTTTATACCACAGAATCGGTACAAAGCGTCTTTGAAGAACACACAGGTATTGCACTGACTGAAGAAGAAGTAGATATGTTTAACGAATATATTTACGATGAGGAAGGAGAACTTCTTGCGACTCATCGCCAAGGGTGGGAAGTAGGAAGCATGATTGCCTCTCATTTTGGAGCAGGGATCATGGATCGTGAAATCCGTGCCGAAGGTGAAACCGGTGGTCACACCGGCAACATGGTGCCGGTATTTGCAGAAGGTGTTGGTGCAGAACGCTTCAACGGTACACTGGATAACACAGACATAACACAGATTATAGCCGAACTCGCAGAGATGGATTACGAACCAGGTGAAATTCAATAAACGAAAACAAAACGTCCGGCTCGGTGCCGGACGTTTTGTTATATTTGAACGATTAAAAAACCTGCCCGGATGGTTACAGAGCAGTAAATAATTTGATGAAGGGGTATTTCTTAAGTGAATAAAAAGCAGGATTGGAGCTAAGACAACATTCCCGCCTATGAAATTGATTCGAAAAATTAATGAAAAAGAAAATAGGGAAAGGTGCTGGAAATTGAAGCGACAATGAAGCAGTATGATAATGCCTATCTTTTTGTTAAGATCTGTTAAAGTCCAGGGTTGATAAATGCAGAAAACTTCGCTTCAGCTCTACCGAGGAGGAGATCTCCGGCTGGCACCTGCGTCCTGCGGGATCTCCCGATTTTCTTCTTCCATGAAAGAAACATTCTTCTGCCTGTTAGACGCAATATTCTTCATTCAGTAAAAAAGGTGACGCAGATATTTTGACAGGGTCGAATATAAGTCACTTCGATTCTGGGAAAGAATCAACTATTTTCAGTGGTATTCCACAAAAGGCCTGAACTTTCAGAAACGTTGCAGGACAGATTCCGCCCGTGAACTTTTGTCTACTCTGGCGGCTGGTTTGTCAGGAAGAGGTTGGATTCCTTCATAAGAAAAGTGTCTGATTGTATCGAAAGAGAGGTGTTGTGAAGGAGTAGACTGCCAATCGCCGTTGCAAGTGCTCCCGTTATTAAAAGTTTTTATGTCATTGTCCGTTATTCCTCCCATTATCTACTCTTTTCCTTAGGTTCTGGTAAAATAAGAGAAAAAGGAGGGCGCCATGTATATTCTGACGAGTAGTGAAATGAGAGCAGTCGATGCTTACACAATTGATGAAATTGGAATTCCGGGACTCGTTCTGATGGAGAATGCCGGCCGGGCTGCAGCAGAAGAAACGGCAGCTTTTGCAGGAGACAGAAAACGCTGGGCTGTACTCGCGGGAAAAGGAAATAACGGCGCGGACGGCGTAGTAGCTGCGAGGCACCTTTTCGAGTGGGGATTTGCTCCGTTTATTATTTATGCAAGTGACCCGGCGACCTTCCACGGAAAAGCCGCAAAACAGAGGGATATCGCTGAAAAAATGGGGATTTCTTCTATGATTTTCGAACAGGGAAAAATAGACTGGAGCCAGTTTGACGGTCTTCTGGATGCGCTGCTCGGAACTGGAAGTAAAGGAGCCCCGAGGGGACGGTACACAGAGATCATTAAAGAAGCCGGCCGGAGCGGACATCCGGTAATTGCTCTTGATATGCCGAGCGGGATCGATGCCGATACCGGATACGTCCACGAGCCGTGCATTCAGGCCGTTAAAACTGTTGCTCTTGCCTATTCCAAATGCGGGCTGGAACAGTATCCTGCGCTGGAAAAGGCAGGGGAAATAGTGGTTCGTTCCATCGGGATTCCGCCGGGTCTCGAAAAGGCTCATGGAGTCCGTACGTATTTAACGGGAGATAAAATGCTGAAAAGACGGTTTAAGCTGGACCCTTCTGACCGCTCAAGAAAAGCAGATACAAACAAAGGCACTTACGGGCATACGGTCGTTGCGGCAGGAACGAGGAATATGGCTGGAGCAGGAGTTATGGCCTCCAGAGCAGCCCTCCGTACCGGAAGCGGACTGGTGACGTGGGCCGTTCCGGACCGGCTGATAGATACGGTTGCCGGACGACAGCCCGAAATTATGCTTCACGGGCTTCCGGATGAAGGGAAAGGGGACTGGAGCAGTGTTTTACCGGGTACTCTGGCAGATTTTTTGGAAGGAAAAGCAGCAGCTGTTCTAGGCCCGGGGATGGGGCGCTGGCTGCAGGATGGCGAGTGGATACGGCACCTGTGGGAAAAAACTACCTGTCCACTCGTTCTTGATGCCGACGCCCTGAACATTCTTTCAGAATGCCGGTGGCAGGAATGGGAAACGCGTTCTGCCCCGGTGGTTTTGACGCCCCATCCGGGAGAAATGGCCCGTCTCTGCGGGGTGTCTGTCGAAGAAGTTCAGAAAGACCGCGTGCAGGCGGCCCGGAATTTTGCAGAGATGCGGGGAGTGTATCTCGTACTGAAAGGAGCCCGGACTATCACAGCTTCTCCAGAAGGGATGGTCAGTATCAATCCTACAGGCAACCCGAAAATGGCGACCGGAGGAGCAGGGGATGTTTTGTCCGGTGTCATCGGTGCCCTTCTTGCCCAGGGAATGGATCCGGAAGAGGCAGCCGTTTACGGAGTTTATCTGCACGGTCAGGCAGGAGACCGTGCTGCGGGAGCGCGGGGACTTTCCGCTGCAGTGACTGCCGGGGATATTATAGAAGAACTGTGAACACATAAAGGCGGCTTCCATCGGGGCTGGTACGAACGAAAAGGTGCAGGAACCTGCGTCCTGCACCTTTTACATATGATTTACTGCTGAGGGTTTTAAAGAAGGGAGGACCCTCCGTCGATAAACAGCTCAGTTCCTGTAATGTGGCTTGAAGCATCGGAAGCGAGGAACGAAACGAGGTCCGCTACCTGATCAGGGTGTCCCGGACCTCCTTCAAGAGGCTGATCGCCTTCCGGAAACTCAACTGGAATCTCGATTTTCTCGAGTTTATCATCTTTAGGAAACGTATTGTCCCCGATGTTTGTGTCTATAAAACCCGGGCAGATAGTGTTCACACGGATACGGTAGTTGGACAGCTCCAGCGCAGCCATTCTGCCGAAAGCTACCTGCGCAGCCTTGGAACTGCTGTAGGCGGACATGCCGAAGTTGGAGAAAACGCGTGTGCCGTTTACGGAGCTTGTCAGAATAATACTTCCACCGTTTTTTTTCATGTGCGGGACAGCGTATTTCACTGTCAGGAAAGTTCCTTTCAGATTGGTCTGAATCGTCTGATCCCATTCGTCCGGATCCAGATCTTCGATGGGGGCAACGGTACCATTAATTCCAGCGTTGGCAAAAATAATATCGATCCCATTCAACTGCTCCGCTGCTTTATCCAGTGCTTCTTTTATTTGATCAGGATTTGATGTATCAGCAGCTGTGACGAGAGCTTCCCCGCCTTTTTCTTCAATTTCCTTTTTTGTATCCCGGCATTCTTCCTCGTTGATATCAAGAAGACAGACGCGGACGCCCTGATCGGCCAGCTGCAGGGCGGCGGCCTTCCCCATTCCGGACCCTCCGCCGGTTATGAAAGCTGTTTTTCCTTTAAGTGATAAAAACTTTTCCATGATGACCTCCTCTAATTAATAAACTTACTAATATTTTCATACCCTTTCCGCCTGCTTTCTAATGAAACAATTTGATTACAAAAAATCGTTAAAGGCTTAATTTTGATCTCTGGAGTTCTCCTCCGCTTCTTCTTCGCTGACTCCTATAGGATCCGCCCTGTAGCCTTCTTTCAGAGCCCGGTGGATGGATACCATCATAAAAATCATCAGCAGAGTGAACGGAAGCGCAATCGTAATTGCCATCGCCTGAAGGCCTTCTATACCTCCACTGAGAAGCAGAGCAGCGGCAATAGAAGAAATCATCAGCCCCCAGACGAGAAGGTACTTCCGGGGAGGGTCAAGGTCACCTCCGGAGGAAAACACGCCAAGAACGTATGTCGCCGAATTGGCGGATGTGATAAAGAAGATTGTAATTAAAAGCAGTCCCATCAAACTGAAAAGCAGTCCGGCAGGAAACGTTTCGAGCACCATAAACAAACCTGCTTCCGGCGTTTCTCTTACCATCGGGGAGAGGCCGGTATCCGTCGTTAAGTCAAGATGAAGGCCGGTGCCCCCGAAAGTGACAAACCACAGCGCTGAAACAGCCGTTGGTACCATGAGTACACCGAAAATAAATTCCTGAACAGTCCTGCCTTTGGAAACCCGGGCGATAAATGTTCCGACGAACGGACTCCAGGAAATAAGCCACGCCCAGTAAAAGAAAGTCCATTCTCCCACCCATTCGTTATCACTGTAGGGAGTGGTATAGAAAGAAAGGGAAACGAAGCTGCTGATATATGTTCCCACTGTTTTTGTGAAGTGTTCCATGATAAACAAAGTAGGGCCGAGCAGGATCGCTCCTGTTAAAAGAATTCCGGCGAGGGAAAGATTCCCGATACTTAAATACTTCATTCCTTTATTGATGCCGGTCAGTACAGAAGTCAGGAAGATGACTGTCACAACAGCTATAATAGCCATATGAAGAAAATCATTATTATCCCAGCCGAAAACCTGGGACAGCCCGCCGCCTACCTGCATGGTGCTGAGACCGAGGGACGTAGCTATTCCGATCACGGTGCTTACAACAGCAATAATATCAATCCAGCGGCCGGCGGGGCCGCGTACTTTTTCACCGAGCAGCGGATAAAAAGTAGAACTGATCAACCCCGGCAGATCTTTTCTGAACTTGGCAATTGCAAGCGCAAGCGCTATAGCAGCGTAGATCGACCACGGGTGAATTCCCCAGTGAAAGACTCCATAAAGAAGGCCTGTTTCTGCAGCTTCCTGCGTTCCGGGTTCTATACCATCCGGCGGGTGAACAAAGTGGGACATCGGTTCCGCTACTCCCCAGAAGACAAGTCCTACACCCATGCCGGCTGCAAAGAGCATACCGATCCAGGCGTAATAGGAATATTCGGGTTTATCATCTTTCTTACCCAGTTTTACATGCCGGTAGGGTCCAAAGCCGAGATAAAGACAAAAAGCCACAAGGGCAGCGGTTGTCATAACATAAAACCAGCCGAAAGTATCAATAACGGTTTCCAGAGCGGAGGACATGACTGCTTCCATATTTTCCGGGAGGAGAAATCCCCATAGAGTAATAACGAATATAATGAATACAGAAACGATGAACACAAGACCGGTAGTTTGATTTTTTCCGCGCACTGCTCCCCCTCCAGACGTAAACAGGATTCTTCTTTTTTCTTTCCAATTCTGCTCCGAATTAAACGTCATTCATAAAAAAATGTGACCCGGACAGCTGCCTGGCGGATTATCAGGAAGCCGGACTGAAGGTTTCGGAAAATATGGGCCTCGACTTCCGGAAGCAGATTAAATCAAGGAATGGAAGGGTATAGAAGGAAGAAAAAGTTAAGCAGGGAGGATGGAAGAATGAAAAAGTTTCTTACTTATGTGAAAGCACTGGGACAGGAGTTCTCGAACGATAATGTTCCACTGCTGGCAGCAGCACAGGCATACTACTATATGCTTTCACTCGTACCAATGCTCGTTCTGG
>REBZ01000178.1 GCA_007692495.1 Alkalicoccus sp. | reverse complement strand
GAAGCTGTTTCGCCTTCTTTCAGGCGGATCCAGGCGACAATTTCTTCCCCGTATTTTTCATCCGGCACACCGACAACCTGCACGTCGAGAATTTTCGGATGCTGATAAAGAAACTCTTCGATTTCACGCGGGTAAATATTTTCACCGCCGCGTATAATCATGTCCTTCAGCCGGCCGGTAATGCTGAAGTAACCGCTTTCATCTTTGACCGCTAAATCACCGGTATAAAGCCAGCCGTCCTCATCAATTACTCTTTCGGTTTCCTCCGGATTGTTATAGTAGCCTTTCATAACGTGGTACCCGCGTGTAATAAGCTCTCCCTGCTCGCCGGGGGCAGCTTCTTCCGACGTACCCGGGCGGACGACTTTTGCTTCGACGTTCGGCAGTGTTCTGCCTACTGTCGATACACGGACTTCCAGCGGATCGTCGGTGCGTGTCTGGGTAATGACCGGCGAAGATTCTGTCTGTCCGTAGGCAATCGTGATCTCTTCGGCGCCCATTTTGTTAACGACATCCTTCATTACTTCAATCGGACAGTTGGATCCTGCCATAATCCCGGTCCGGAGAGAAGTCAGGTCATACTGCTCAAATTCCGGATCGTTCAGCTCGGCAATAAACATCGTCGGCACGCCGTGCAGGACGGTACAGCGTTCTTTTTCCACTGCTTCAAGCACTTTTCGCGGATCAAACTCCTGCACCGGAACGAGTGTCGAGCCGGCATTAATCCCTGCGAGAATACCAAGCACACAGCCGAAACAGTGGAAGAAAGGAACCGGGATGCACATCCGGTCTTTTTCTGTCAGTTTCATGCATTCAGCAATGTTCAAGCCGTTATTGACGATGTTGGAGTGAGTGAGCATTACTCCTTTCGGAAATCCTGTCGTTCCGGATGTATACTGCATATTAATAACTTCATCGGGAACAAGGGAATTCATCCGCTCATCCAGCTCTTCCTCGCTGACAAGCTCCTGTTTTTCCAGCACGTCCTCCCAGGAATAGGTGCCGGGATAACGGTTTTCTCCCAGAACAATCACGTTTTTAAGGTGAGGGAGTTTCTTCGCCTCAAGCTTTCCGGGTTCTGCATCCTTCAGCTCCGGGGCAATCTGATAAAGGGTATCGATGTAGGATGTGTCCCGATAATTTTCCATAAGAATGATCGTAGAGCTTTCCGACTGCTGGAGCAGATATTCCAGCTCCGCTCTCTGGTAGCTCGTATTGACTGTTACAAGCACAGCCCCCATCTTACCGGTTGCAAACTGGGATTGAATCCATTCCGGACGGTTTGTGGACCAGACCGCCACATTATCCCCTTTGCCGATACCAAGACCCATGAATCCCCGGGCCGTTTTCCGGCAGAGATCATCGAACTCCCGGTATGTAAGCCGAAGATCCCTGTCTGTGTAAACGAGCGCTTCGTGGTCCGGATGGGCATCTGCCTTTTCTGCAAGCAGCCCACCAACTGTAACCGAGCGAATTTCTGCCATGTTACCGCACCTCCATTAAAAATAGCATTAAACTGAACAATCGTTCAGATCAGCTGTTATTGTCTATTATATTCTAAATTGTCTAAAATTAGAATAAAAAAATTTATTTTTGGTTCTATCAGCTCATCTTAAAGAATATGAACAAATGGTAATAGGACTTATAAACAAAAGTTAATTGTCAAAATATTTTTAAAGTATTGACACCCTGAGTGACAGCGCTTACAATTTGAAGAGCTTGAACTATTGGAAAAGGAGGGAAATTTAAGGAGTATGAACTATACCGACTGAACAGTCAGTCAGAAATCACTAAAGGGGGAAAAAATGTGGAGGCTTACCGTCTGGAAGTAAGGTTTACCGTTCTGTTGGCTGTTTTATTACTGGCAGCTGGAAACATCGCACTGTTTTTTTCTATATTTCCGGTGGAAGGGAACTTATTCGGATTTCCAATCATGTATATTATCCCGATTTTATCCGGGTGGTTTGGTGTGCTGATTTTAACGGTGGTGGCGAATAATATCGGCAACAAAATCGATACGGAAATTGAAAAAGCGAACGAAGAGGAAGAAGTGCGTGTGGAAAAACAGAAAAAGGAAGAGGGGGCCTAAAGGATGGAAGATACAATGTGGCGGCTGGATAACCCTATTCTCGGAATAGGCGCAATTATTGTTATGTTTCTTGTCTTTTATATTGTCAGTTACATTTCCAACCGAAAAAGCAGTTCTGTTGCCGATCTCTACGTAGCAGGAGCTACTGTTGGACCGATTACGAACGGTCTGGCAATGGCCTCTACATACATGAGTCTTGCCACGTTCCTCGGGATCACGGCTCTGATTCTGGAACTGCAGGTGCCGTTTATTATGCTCTGGATCCAGCTGATCCTTTCGATTCCGCTGATCACAATTATTTACGGTACGAGTCTCCGGAGGATGGGAGCTTTTTCTCCGACCCACTTTATCCGTGAGCGGTACGGGGTAAAAGCATCGATCATTGCCGCCCTGTTTATGATTCTTGTTTCAATCATGTACGCGCTCGGCCAGATGATCGGAATTGCTCTCGCCTTTGAAATGGCGTTTGGTGTTCCGTACCTTCCAGGTCTGATTGTCGGCGGCCTGATTATTGTCGGTTATGTCACGATCGGCGGGATGGCAGGGGCATCCAACAATGCTGCTATCCAGATGGTAATAATTGCACTCATGTTTATCATTCCGCTCGGGGCCATTATGAGAGCTATGGGAGGGGACGGATGGTTTTTCCCGCCGCTTCTTTACGCCGACATGGTTCCTGCCATGATGGATGCTATGCCGAACTTCTTTGACTACCAGTTTTCGCCGAAATGGTATTTCAGCCTGCTCGGTCTGACGCTCGGTTCTCTCGGGCTGCCACACCTGGCGATGCGTATTTACACGGCATCCAACCTGAAATCTGCCAGAAAAGCGATGGTCTGGTTCGCTTTCATTATCGGTCTTGTTTTTTCAGCTACCTACGCGATGGGATTTGTAGGGGTATACGCAACACAGACGCAGGGGCTGGCTATTTCTTCTGCGGATGCAGACAAGCTGACGCTGATTCTGAACCTTGTGTACAATCCGGAATGGGTAACAGCGCTCGTTATCGCCGGGGCGGTTGCAGCCGGACTTTCCACGCTCAGCGGGAACCTGCTTGCGATCGGAGCACTTCTTTCCCAGGATATTATTACGACGCTCAAACCGTCCATTCCATCCAAGACACGGGTAAAGCTCGGTTATGCCGCAGTATTTGCCGGAGGGATTATCAGTATTATTCTTGCCATTAATCCGCCTGCCTTCCTTGTCGTCAGCATTCTCTGGGCCTTCGGTCTCGCCGGAGTGACGAACGCTCCGCTGATCATCGTCGGAGTATGGTGGAAAGAAGCGAATAAATACGGGGCAATGGCAGCTGCTCTCGTAGGGGGGATCCTCTACATTATCGTCTCTCCGTTTGTTTTTCCGAGTGTCGTTCTTACCGGACACGGAGTAACTGACGGTATGGGACTTTCCGGAGCCATGCTTGCTATTCCGGTCAGTTTCGTACTTCTGATTGTTGTATCGTACATTACGAATAGAATTCCTAAGCTTCAGAGCACATTGACCACTGCCGAGGACCATAAGCTGATTGAGCGGATTCATGGGTGGACCAACGTTCATCCGAAGCGTTATAACAGTACGGTCGGAGCAGCAATCACAGTCGTTGTTTTCTCGGCTGTCGCTATCTGGTCGCTCTTCCCCTGGAATCTCTAGCAGGAGGGTATTATGATGACCGTAACGCACATGATGATGCTGCGCCCGCCGGCGTATCAGGAATATATGGAAACAAAAAACATGCTTACGTGGGCGAGGATCCTGGTAATTTTACTGGGACTCGTCTACGGAGTGCTCGGCATTGCTGCCAACTACAGCTTCATTATGGGATTTGATTCCCCACTCCTTCGAAACGTGGCAGCACCGCTGCTTTTTCTTGTGTTTGGTGTGGTGACCGTCTGGATAACAAGAATTGGGCTCGGTCTTCTGCTCTGGGCCGGAGCAAAAGCGTTCGGCGGACCGGGTAAATTAATCGAAGTAAGCCGATTCAGTGCAGTGGCAATAGTGCCGGGAGTACTGGGCTTTCCCCTTTTAACGGGGGCTGTTTATGGGTGGCCGGCATACATTCTTTCGGCAGTAGGTCTCGTCTGGATGTTCCTGCTCTGTACCCATATTCTTCAGGTGACCCAGCCTTTCTCCAGATTAATGGCTGCCGGAGCTTCAGGCGCTGCATTTATTTTCTTCGGAAGTATTTTATATATGTTTATTCCTTAGAAAAATTATGGGAAGTAAAAGAGAAATAATACAGCATAACCAACAGGAAAGGGGAGAAAATAATGGAAACGAAAGATTTAATCGCACCGGAAGTATATAATATTACGGAGGAAGTCATGCGCTTCAGCCACGAAGAGAGAACGGCAGTAAAGTGGAAAGATGACCGGGGGAATGAAAGAAATATTTCCTACAAAGAGCTGGCTGAAAAAGTAAACCAGTATGCCCAGGCGCTCAAAAACCAGGGAATTGAAAAAGGAGATCGTGTTCTTGTACTCCTGCCGCGGATTCCGGAAGCCTACTTTACATATCTCGGGTGTCTCCGGGCGGGGATTGCAGCGATTCCCTGTTCAGAAATGCTCCGTCAGAAGGATCTTCTCTACCGCATGGAGCATTCCGACGCCAAAGGGGTTGTAGCTTTTCACAGCACTACTTCGGAAGTGAATGCGATCGGAGAATCCCACCCGGCACTCAGCAGAAAGCTGATCATCGGCGGAGAGGAAACCGGCTGGATGCGTCTGGAAGAACTTGCTGATAAAGAAAACAGAAACTATGACGGAGAAAGAACGTCCCGGGAGGATATGGCATTTCTTTCCTACACATCTGGAACTACCGGTAATCCAAAAGGCGTCGTCCATACCCACGGATGGGGATACGCCCACGTGCGGACAGCAGCAAGAGAATGGCTCGGCGTGGAAGAGGGGGATGTTGTCTGGGCTACGGCGGCTCCGGGCTGGCAGAAGTGGATCTGGAGTCCTTTTCTCTCAACGATAACACTCGGAGCGACGGCCTTCGTCTACCATGGTCCGTTCGATGCGGAAACGTATTTGAGTCTTCTCGAAAAAGAAAAGATCAGTGTTCTCTGCTGTACGCCAACGGAGTACCGGATTATGTCGAAGCTGGACAATCTCGCTTCTTTCGACCTCTCCGCCCTGAAAAGTGCCGTTTCCGCCGGGGAGCCTCTGAACAAGCCGGTTATCGCAGCCTTCAAGGAAGCATTTAATATTGAAGTGCGCGATGGGTACGGCCAGACAGAAAATACGCTGCTCGTCTGTAACGTGCAGGGAATGGAAGTCAAGCCCGGATCGATGGGGAAACCGACGCCCGGTAACCCGGTGGAGATTGTCGACGAGCACGGAGAGCCTGTACAGCCGGGAGAAGTCGGCGATATCGGGGTCCATAAAAGCTGCCCGGCACTGTTTAAGGAATATTTCCGTGACCCTGAACGTACCCAGGCGGCATTCCGCGGAGAATGGTATATTACCGGGGACCAGGCGGCGAAGGATGAAGACGGATACTTCTGGTTTAAAGGACGCAGCGACGATATTATTATCAGCTCCGGCTACACGATCGGACCGTTTGAAGTGGAGGATGCTCTCGTGAAGCACCCTTCGGTGAAAGAATGTGCCGTCGTGGCTTCCCCGGACGAAACGAGAGGAAGCATCGTTAAAGCTTTCATCGTTTTGAAGGAAGAAACGTCCAAGTCGAGGGAAGAACTGACGAAAGAGCTTCAGGACCACACGAAGCAAATGACGGCACCGTACAAGTATCCGCGCCAGATTGAGTTTATGGAAGAGCTTCCTAAAACGACATCCGGTAAAATCCGCCGGGTCGAACTGCGGATGCAGGAACAGGAAAAAGCCTGATAAGTTTTAAAGTACATTGTAAGAAACCAGCTTTAATAAAATCCTGCGTTGATAGGAGAACACCCGAGGTTCCTTCTCTTTACGCAGGAAAGATGAAAATCTCCTTCCACAACAGATGGAAGGAGATTTTT
>REBZ01000177.1 GCA_007692495.1 Alkalicoccus sp. | reverse complement strand
CAGCCACCGCTCCGGGCGCTTTTGCAGCCGGGAGCGGTAATTTTTTGACGTTTCCTGCAAAATGAAGCAGAAAGGAGGAAGCAGATGTTTGAAACAGTTCCGGCAAAAGCGGCAATGCACAAGCCGAGGACGACATTAACGACCGGCGAAAGCATTCAGGAAGCCGCGGCTAAAATGTATCACCTTCATGAAGAAGCCTCCCCTGTAGTGAACGCGAACGGAGAAGCGGTCGGCTATGTGTCAACGGATTCCCTCATGACAGCGATGATGAAAGGACTCCCTCCCCATACGAAAGTGTCAGAGGTCATGGAACCTTTTCCGGAAATCCTGACAGAAGAAGAGATCCCTTCACTGCGCTGGGAATGGAATCCTCCGTGTCTTCCGGTGATCGGAAAGGACGGGGAGCTGAAGGGCGTATTAAAAGCCGGAGAATGGCTCAAAGCCGTCCAGAAGGCTCAAAAGGAAAAAGACCTGCTCCTCCAGGCTCTTCCTGCCTATGATAAGGAAAAGGTACTTATAGCAGCAGAAGACGGGACCATCAAAGTAACGACAAGTCCGGAAGCCTTTCAGCCGCCCCCGGAGAAGCTGGAAGAACTGTCTTTCTACCAGGAAATATCCGGACTTCTGAACAGTGGCAGCTCCGACGCACCGGTCATCAGCCTGAATGACACCCCGCACCGCCTTCGGGTCCACCCGCTGACTATCGGAAAGAAAACATACTACGCCGTCCGCCTGAAACAGCAGGAAGCTCCCGAGGAAGAAGAGGGATGGAAAGAAAAAGCCGAGCAGATGGAGATGGTGATCGAGCTTTCCCACGATGGAATTATTATGGTCGACAAAAAAGGCTTTATTACAATGGTGAACAAAGAGTACGCTGATTTTATCGGGCTGCCTCCGGAAGAGCTCACGGGCCGTCACGTGACGGAAGTGATCGAAAATACACGGATGCACATTGTGGCAGAAACCGGCGTGGCGGAAATTGCCGACATTCAAAGAATCCACGGAGATTACATGGTCGCCAACCGGATGCCGCTGTACCGGGACGGAGAGCTTGTCGGAGCCGTCGGGAAGGTACTTTTTAAAAACCTCGGAGGGTTCAAGGCGCTGAAGCGGAGAATCGAAAGCCTCGAAAAGGAGCTTGCCACCTACCGGGGAGAATGGCAGGAAACGAACCAGGCCAAATATCAGTTTGAGCAGCTGATCGGAAAAAGCACAGAGTGGGAGAAGACGAAGAAGCTCGCGAGACAGGCAGCAGAAACAGACTCCAACGTTCTGCTGCAGGGAGAAAGCGGGACAGGCAAGGAGCTGTTCGCCCACGCGATTCACCAGGCAAGCGCCCGGGCGCCTGGGCCGTTCGTGAAAGTAAACTGTGCGGCCATCCCTGGGGATCTGATCGAGTCAGAATTGTTCGGATACACGGAAGGTTCCTTTACCGGTGCCAAACGCGGCGGCAAAAAGGGAAAATTTGAAGCGGCGGAAGGCGGCACGATATTTCTCGACGAAATCGGGGAGCTTCCGGTGCATATGCAGGTCAAACTGCTCCGGGTGCTTCAGGAAAGAGAAGTGGAGCGGATCGGCGCTACAGCGTCCAAACCGATTGATATCCGCGTTATAGCAGCAACCAACCGCAATCTTGAGAAGATGATTGAAGACGGGGATTTCCGGCTCGACCTGTATTACCGGCTGAACGTGTTTATGGTTCATATTCCCGCTCTCCGGACCCGCCCGGACGATATGAAAGTTCTCATTCCCTACTTTCTGAAAAAAGTGGCAGACAGGCTCGGCAAACCGGTGCCGCCTTTAGCCTCCGAAGCGGAAAGCTGCCTTCTGCAGTACGAGTGGCCGGGCAACACGAGAGAGCTGGAAAATGTTATCGAACGGGCTGTCAACGTGCTGAAGCCGGGGGAGGCAGTAAACGGAAGTCATCTGCCTCCAAAGCTGAAAAACAGGCACCAGATCGACAAGCCGCCAACGCTTCTGGAAGCAGTCCAGCGTACGGAAAAAGAAACAATTGAAAAGGCGCTCGTCTATACTAAAGGCAACAAGTCGAAAGCGGCCGAAGTACTGGGTGTCAGCCGGACCGCACTGTACGAAAAAATAACAAAATATAAATAAAAAAATCAGGGGGATCTCCCCTGATTTTTTTACGGGAAGAACAATTGTATGGAAATACGAACAAATAGATCAAATAACAATTAAAGTGTAATTAAAGACGAACAGTCTGCTAATTAAAGGAAAAGAATTGTCCTGTTTTATTTACACTTATGCAAGCGTTTTATGTAAGCGCTTGCTTAAAGCGGGCGCTGTGCCGCGTTTTCGTTGTAAGAAAAGTTGGCATGAGGTTTGCAACTACATAAAAGCAGGATTAAAAATTTGGAGGGAATAAAATGAGCAAACTAATGACTGCCAAAGAAGCAGTACGAAAAATCAAGGATAATTCCATGGTCGCGACAGGAGGGTTCGTCGGGAACGGGCATCCGGAAGAACTGACAAAAGCGATTGAAACACGATATATGGAAGAAGAAGCACCGAAGAATTTGTCGCTCGTGTACGCCGCCGGACAGGGGGATGGAAAGGAAAAGGGACTTAACCACCTGGGACATGAAGGACTTGTCAAGCGCGTCATCGGCGGGCACTGGGGCCTTGCACCGAAGCTTTCCAAGCTGGCTATTGACGATAAAATTGAAGCCTACAACCTGCCGCAGGGCATCATTACCCATCTGTTCCGGGATATTGCCTCAGGCAAACCGGGAACGATTTCCCACGTCGGCCTGCGGACATTTGTTGATCCGCGCAAAGATGGCGGAAAAATTAATAACGTCACAAAGGAAGAAATCGTGGAACTGACGGAAATCGGCGGAAAAGAGTATTTATTTTATAAAACATTTCCAGTCGATGCGGCAATTATCCGTGCCACGTATGCGGATGAAATGGGTAATGCCACGATGGAAAAAGAAGCAGGAAGTCTCGAAGTACTTGCAATGGCCCAGGCGGCCAAAAACAGCGGCGGAATTGTTATTCTGCAGGTGGAAAAAGTAGTGCAGCAGGGGACGCTCGACCCGCGCATGGTAAAAATCCCCGGCATTCTCGTAGATGCGATTGTTGAATCTGAGGAAGAAAATCACATGCAGACATTCGCAGAAGATTACAACCCGGCTTACTCCGGAGAGATCCGGATGTCTCTCGACAAGCTGGAACCGCTGGCATTGAATGAACGAAAAATTATTGCCCGCCGCTCGGCGATGGAACTCATTCCGAATGCGATCACCAACCTCGGAATCGGAGTACCGGAGGGAGTAGCTGCTGTTGCCAGTGAGGAAGGTGTTCTTGAAGAAATGCGCCTCACGGTAGAATCCGGACCGATCGGAGGGCTTCCGGCAGGAGGGCTCAGCTTCGGGGCAGCGGCAAACCCGGATGCGATCATCGACCAGCCGTACCAGTTTGATTTCTACGACGGCGGCGGACTGGATCTCGCTTTTCTCGGGCTCGCCCAGCTTGATCAGGAAGGAAACGTCAACGTAAGTAAATTCGGTTCCAAAGTAACCGGTGCCGGCGGGTTCATCAATATTTCGCAGAATGCCCAAAAAGTAGTCTTCTGCGGATCGTTTACAGCCGGCGGCCTGAAAGTAGCCGTAAGCGGCGGAAAGCTTCACATTGAGCAGGAAGGCAAGTTCAAAAAATTTCTGCCGCAGGTGGAGCAGACGACATTCAGCGGTACGTATGCCGCGGAATTGGGCCGGCCCGTCATGTACGTCACGGAACGTGCAGTATTTGAACTTGGACCGGAAGGACTTATTCTGACAGAAATTGCACCAGGTATTGACTTGGAAAAAGATATTCTCGCGCATATGGAGTTTCAGCCGGTCGTTTCCAAAGAGCTGAAGCTGATGGATGCCGGAATTTTTCAGGAAGATAAAATGGGACTGCATAAAGAAATCGAAAAAGCTTCCGTAAAATAATTGAATGAAAGGAGGAATTCTTCATGCTCGGAATTTTTCTAGGATTAGTTATAATAATGGGACTGGCCTACCGGGGCTGGTCCATCATCTGGGTGGCGCCGATCGCTGCCGGGGTCGTTGCCCTTACCGGCGGACTCGATCTGCTTGATGCCTATACCGGTACCTACATGGAAGGTTTCGTCGGTTTTGCCAGGGACTGGTTTCCGGTCTTTATGCTCGGGGCAATCTTTGGTAAGTTAATGGAAGACACCGGCATGGCCAAATCAGTCGCCCAGGCCCTGACGAGTGTCATCGGAACGAAAAGAGCTATTCTTGGTGTTATTGTTTCGGCTGCTGTGCTTACATACGGCGGAGTTAGTCTGTTTGTGGTGGTTTTCGCCGTTTATCCGCTGGCGCTCACAATGTTCAGAGACGCCAACATTCCACGGCGCCTTATTCCGCCGACTGTCGCGCTCGGGGCGTTTACCTTTACGATGACAGCCATTCCGGGAACGCCGCAGATTCAAAACCTGATTCCGCGCGGTTACTACCAGACAGATGCGATGGCAGCCCCGATTATGGGTATTTCTGCAGCGATCGTCATGGCTGTCGGAGGCTATTTTTATCTCCGCTGGAGGGAAAATAAGCTGCGGCAGGCAGGAGAAGTGTACACGGAACCGAAAGATAAGAAAGAGGTGGGGGCAGAAACCGGAGATAAAATCCCGAATTTCCTCCTCTCCCTTGTGCCGCTCGTTCTCGTTGTTTTCACGCTGAATGTCCTTGGGTGGGACATCGTTGTATCGCTTCTTACCGGTATCGCAGCAATTATGCTGTTTAACCTCAAGAAGTTTCATAATTTCACCCAGGCAATCAACGGCGGAGCAAGCGGATCCGTTGTGGCAATCGTCAATACCAGTGCTGCCGTAGGTTTCGGTGCGGTCGTCCAGGCGGTGCCGGGCTTCGACCGTTTAACTCAGCTGGTGTTAAGCGTACCGGGGAATCCGCTTATCTCCCAGGCCGTAGCGATCAACGTACTTGCCGGGGCGACAGGCTCTGCTTCGGGCGGTATGACGATAGCACTCGAAGCACTCGGTTCCCGCTACTACGAAATCGCACTGGAAACCGGCATTTCACCGGAAGCGTTCCACCGTGTCGCCTCGATCGCTTCGGGTGGACTCGACGTACTGCCGCATAACGGTGCTGTGCTGACGCTGCTCGCTATTACCGGTATGACACACCGCGACTCCTACAAAGACATTTTTGTTGTCGGAGCGCTCATCCCCGTTCTTTCTGCCGGGGTCGCAATTCTCGTTTACGCTGTTGGCCTGCTTTAAAAGCGTGCCTGTAGAAGAACACCAACATAATTAGAGGAGAGATGTAGCATGAGACTCGAAGGAAAAACTGCCATAATTACAGGAGGCGGACGCGGCATTGGAAAACAGACGGCCCTCACGTTCGCAAAAGAAGGAGCCCGTGTAACGGTCGCCGATATTAATGAAGAGGATATTAACGAAGTTGTTAAAGAAATAAAGGACAGCGGCGGAGAAGCATTTGCCCGCACGGTCGATGTAACGGACCGCACTTCTGTAAACGGACTGATCGACGCAGCGAAGGATCAGTTCGACCGGGTCGATATCGTCGTCAACAACGCCGGCATCACAGCGGACGCCCAGCTGCTGAAAATGGAAGAAGATCAGTGGGACCGGGTGATCGATGTAAACCTTAAAGGCGTGTTCAACGTGTCCCAGGCAGCAGCCAAAGTTATGAAAGAGCAGGAAGCCGGCGTGATTTTAAACGCTTCCTCCGTCGTAGGCTCTTACGGCAACTTCGGCCAGACGAATTACGCAGCAACAAAGTGGGGCGTCAACGGCATGACGAAAACGTGGGCGAAGGAGCTCGGGCGCTTTAACATCCGCGTCAACGCCGTTGCACCCGGCTTTGTTTATACACCGATGACCGAAAAAATGCCGGAAAAAGTTCTGAACATGATGAAAGAAAAATCCGTCCTCAAAGAGATGGCTGAGGTGGAGGATATCGCCAACGCCTACTTGTTCCTCGCTTCCAAAGAAGCCCGTTTCATCACCGGCGAAATTCTCGCTGTCGACGGCGGAGTCGTCATCTAAAGATATTCAATAAGGAAAGCCGGCATCCGTGCCGGCTTTTTTATTTGG
>REBZ01000175.1 GCA_007692495.1 Alkalicoccus sp. | reverse complement strand
CTTGTAGCTCCTGAAATGGCTGCTGCCGCTGCAGTGGAAGGTCGTTTCGTAGACGTTAGAAATTTTTCTTCAACGCCAGTTTAACTAACTAATTTTTAATTGGAAACTCTGTTAAAGTTTTTTTACTGCCTCTCACAAACCTGCAGATTAAACTTTAAAATAGAGTTAAAGAGAACGGAGTGAATTATATGGAACCGATTCGCAGACATGAAGGCCTGGTTTACCCTTTGAACCGGTCCAATATTGATACTGATCAAATCATCCCGAAACAGTTTTTAAAACGCATTGAGCGTCAGGGCTTCGGTCAGTTTTTATTTTACCACTGGCGTTTTGATGATAATGGAGAACCTCGTAAAGATTTTTCTTTGAACGAACCCCGTTTTGAAGGATCCAGTATTCTTGTCGCCGGTGAAAACTTCGGCTGTGGTTCCTCCAGAGAGCATGCTCCCTGGTCTTTACAGGATTACGGATTCCGGGTAATTATAGCCCCGAGCTTTGCTGATATTTTTTACAATAACTGCTCTAAAAACGGTATTCTTCCTATTCAGCTTACGGAGGCTGAAGTGCAGCAGCTGATGAAGAATGCCGAACAGCCCGGATATCGCCTTACAGCTGATCTGGAAACCCAGAAAGTTTATGACAGTACTGGTTTTGAAGCTGATTTTCAAATCACTTCCTACATGAGGGAGATGCTTCTGAACGGATGGGACGAAATTTCAGTAACACTCACTCTTGAAGATAAAATACAGGAGTTCGAGGAAACACACAGCTGAACGACCGTTTGAATCGTCCTGCCCGGACGGTTCAAACGGTTTTTTAATGTGCTTACAGTAATTACAGGAAGAGTGTTCTCCCTGCACTGAACGTCAAACAATTTCAGGCCGGCCTCCCTCCACCTCTGACAGGAAAGTCCCTCCTGCCCGGCATGAAATAAACCGAAGGATGCTAAATTGTTAAAAATGAGTTATAATTACCTGTTGAATCATTTTGTACGGCGTAATTTTACTTAGAGAAAGGAACATACTTATGCAGGAAAAACCAAGAAAGACATTTGCAATCATTTCCCATCCGGATGCCGGAAAAACTACTCTGACAGAAAAAGTACTTCTGCTTGGAGGCAGTATACGAAGCGCCGGGACAGTTAAAGGGAAAAAATCAGGTAAATTTGCAACTTCCGACTGGATGGAAATTGAAAAACAGCGGGGTATATCCGTCACATCCAGCGTTATGCAGCTTCATTACGATGATACACAAATCAATATACTCGATACCCCGGGGCACCAGGATTTCAGTGAAGACACCTACCGGACGCTCACAGCAGTTGATACAGCCGTAATGGTTATTGACTGTGTGAAAGGAATTGAAGCACAGACGCTTAAATTGTTTAAAGTATGCAGGATGAGAGGCATTCCTATTCTTACTTTTATTAATAAACTGGACCGGGAAGGAAAAGAACCTCTCGATCTTCTGGAAGAAATAGAAGAAACGCTCGACATGGAAACTTATCCGATGAACTGGCCGATAGGAATGGGCAAGCGTCTGAAAGGAATTTACAGTATTCCTGATAAAACTGTAGAAGTGTTTGACGAAGAAGAAGACCGGAAAGTCATTCCGCTCGAGAATGCCGATATGCTGGAAGATTATGAGCTGGAAACTCTTGAAGAAGAAAAAATGCTGCTTGAAGAGGCCGGTAATACCTTCTCTGCTGAAAAAGTTCAGCAGGGCCGGATGACACCAGTGTTTTTTGGAAGTGCCCTTGCCAACTTCGGCGTACAGTCTTTTCTTGACCAGTTCGTAAGCCTGGCAGCTGAACCGCAGCCGCGAAAAGCATCCGGCTCCTATGTACCTCCGGAGTCCAGCAATTTCAGCGGCTTCGTGTTCAAGATTCAGGCAAACATGAATCCAAATCACCGTGACCGTATTGCATTTCTCCGGGTCTGCTCAGGATCTTTCGAAAGAGGAATGGAAGTAAAGCTTTCGCGCACAGGCAAAAAAATGAAGCTTAACCAATCCCATTCCTTTTTTGCTTCTGAAAGAGAAACTGTAGAAGCTGCTATGCCCGGGGATATTGTTGGCCTTTACGATTCGGGGAATTTTCAAGTCGGAGATACACTCTGTACTGGATCCGAGCTTATTCAATATGAAGAAATGCCGCAGTTTCCTCCAGAAAAGTTTGCGAAAGTTACTGCAAAAAATGCTCTGAAGCATAAACAGTATCATAAAGGGATGGAGCAGCTAGTACAGGAAGGTACGATACAATTGTACAAAACTCCGTATTTTGAAGATTATATTATCGGAGCCGTTGGTGAACTTCAGTTTCAAGTATTTGAATACCGCATGAAAAATGAATACAATGTGGATATTGAATTCCAGCATATGTCGCACGAGCTAGCCCGCTGGGTCAGAAAAGGAAAGGTAGATGAAGGGATGACGGACAGCCGGAAGATGCTCGTTCTGGATCAGCAGAAACGACCGGTTCTGCTGTTTGAAAATGATTTTGCACTGCGCTGGTTCCAGGATAAACACCCCGATATTGAACTTGCCACCGGTTGGGAAATACTCGAATAATTTAAATTGCTGGAAGCCAGCTGTCCCGGCCGTGTACGGCCGGGACAGCTTTTTTATTTTCAGCTCTGTTAAAGTCCAGTATTGATAAATGTAGAAAACTCCGCGGCAAGCGAGGAAAAAAGCCGCAGGCACTCCAATAACAACACGGAACTATAACAGAGCCTTTTTTTAGATAAAATTGTTTTTAATGATTCCCCAGGATCCACAAAAATCCGCTTCATGTGAGTGGAATATTCACCCATACAAAGCGGCAGCACGAAATTGTAAATGATTAACGCAGAAGATGATTTTCTATCAGCCTGTACGTCCACTAATTATTTTAAAACAGCTGGAGATCCTACGACACTTTCATGCTTCCGCCTGCCAGTACCTGAACAGGAGCGGCACACTGAAGACCTTGTAACAATCCAGAGCTTACGCTGCACCTTCCCTTTCCCTTTACAGTCACGACAAATATAAATAATGGACATGGAAGGCCACTCCTTTACTGTTTATTTGGCTTTGTTTACGTTATGCACTGTGATTACGGAAAATTAATCTGTTATGCTGCGGAAGAATTTTAAACCGCTGACCAATGTTTATCTGTTTTTGGAACAGTTTCCAGCAGCGAATTTCAGCAGACACAAAACATTCCGAAGCACATAAACCTGCACAGCGGAAATGATTTCTATAAAAGCGCACAACAAGCTGCTACTTTAAGCAAAGCCTTTCATACAGTATATTCTATTATTCAGAATTTTTCCACAATTAAGTTATTAGTCGCAATCTTTTATTTTTTAAGGTAGGATAAGCGTATACATATATTTTGGAGGGCTGCGGATGAGTGACATTCTGGAACAATTTAAAGAAGTAGTTATGGCGATCCTCCCTCTTGCTGTCGTTATCGTCATCCTTCAATACACAGTTATCGGCCTCCCGCCCGATCTTTTTTTTCGGTTTCTCGCCGGAGTGGTAATGGTTGGGTTCGGCCTGTTTTTGTTTCTTGTCGGTGTACATATCGGCCTGCTGCCAATCGGGGAATTAATTGGGTCGACGCTTCCGAAAACGAACAAAATATGGCTGATTCTCGGTACCGGATTTGTACTCGGAGTTGTCGTTACCATCGCCGAACCGGATGTGAGGGTGCTTGCTTCCCAGGTGGATGATGTTTCCGGAGGGGAGATTTCCAATCTTGTACTCGTTTATTCTGTAGCTCTCGGGGTGGGCTTTTTAGTTATGACTGCTATGGCCCGTACTGTGTTTAATATTCCATTGAAATGGCTGCTGGTAGGCGGATATTCAGTGGTTGGAATCATGGCATTGTTTACTCCCCCTTCGTTTCTGCCGATTTCATTTGATGCGGGAGGCGTAACTACCGGACCGATGACAGTACCATTTATCCTCGCTCTGGGAGTAGGAGTGGCATCAGTTCTCCGGGGAAAATCTTCTACAAGTGATGGTTTCGGTCTTGTAGCCCTTGCTTCCATCGGCCCAATTCTTGCTGTCATGGTGCTGGGAGTGATTTACGGATGATAATGCAGCTGTTTGAAGGAATAGACCATGTTATTTATGAAGTCGCGCTGGCTGTCGTCCCGCTTATTATCTTTTTCCTCATTTTCCAGATTTTCTTTCTCGATCTGGACAAAAACCGTCTAAAAAATATTTTTGTCGGTCTCGTATTCACTTTTGCCGGTCTCGTATTATTTCTTCAAGGAGTGGAGGTCGGATTTTTTCCGGCCGGGGAAGCCATTGGTCAGCTGCTTGGTGAAAGAGATCATACAATCTTCCTTCTGCCGGCCCTTGGATTTGTTTTCGGGATTGTAGCAACATTTGCTGAGCCGGCAATAAGAATATTAAACTACGAAGTGGAAAAAGTAACAGCAGGGTCCATTTCTAAAAATGTTATGCTGATTACGCTTTCTCTCGGTGTGGGCGTTTCCATAGCTCTCGCTATGTTCCGAATCGTTCTCGGCTTCCCACTCTGGTACTTAATTCTTCCAGGGTATATCATCGCGCTGGCGCTCGTATTTGTATCGAGCGACCGCTTTATCTCCATCGCCTTCGATGCCGGCGGTGTAGCGACCGGCCCGATGACCGTAACCTTTATTATGGCCATCGCCGTAGGAGTAGCTGAAGTAACTGAAGGACGGGATCCTTTAATGGACGGATTTGGAATGATTGCTCTGGTGGCTCTCACCCCTATACTCGCTGTACTTATTTTAGGGCTGCTGTTTAAATGGAAGGAGCGTTCTAACACATGAGTGTTTTAAGAAAAGATCACAAACTGCTCGTGACTATTGTCAAGAAGGGCCGGGCAAAAAAAGTAATGAAAGCTGCGAAAGATGCCGGATCCGAAGGCGGTACGGTGATGCTCGGCTACGGTGTAGGGATCCACGAAAAGAAAAAAATATTCGGCCTTGATGCCCTGCATGAAAAAGAGCTGATCCTTACGCTGATTCCTGAGGATCTTCTTGCCGAAGTCATCGATCAAATATCGTCCACAGCTAAATTAAATGAGCCGGGACACGGAATCGGATTTATTATAGATATATTAAAGACAATAGGTATCGCTCATATGACCTATGAGGAGAATGTAAAGGAGGGTCTGGACGAAATGACTGACGACCTTAAACATAAAGGCTTTGACTTAATCATTACTATAGTTAATAAAGGGGAAGCTGGTAAAGTCATCGATGCCTCCAGCCGCGGCGGGGCTGAAGGCGGTACCGTAATGAACGGCCGAGGCAGCGGCATCCACGAAAAAGCGAAACTTTTTTCTATACAGATTGAGCCTGAGAAAGATGTTGTACTTACTCTGATCAAAAAAAGCCAGACGAACGATGTCCTGAAAGCAATCGAAGAAGATGTGAAAATAAATGAACCGGGTAAAGGAATTTCTTTTGTTCTTCCAGTAGAAGAAACCGTAGGCATCCATCATCTGATGGAGAATAATATGGGCGAATAAAATTACAAAACCTTCTCTAAATAACGTATCACTAAACTCACTGTAAAAAAGCACTATCCTCAGGATTAGTTAATCCTTGGGAGAGTGCTTTTTTACTGCGTCATGTTTTTTCCGGAAACCAGCGGGCAAGAAAAATACGTATTCATCATCCTGTCCAGCTCCTGACTGCACTTGATAGTTTCCGGAGAGGACAGGCCGTATTTTTGAGCCAGAAAAATCATCCGGTGCCGCTGCTCCTCAATTTCTTCTTTATAATAATTGTTTATCATTTTTTCATAAATCTCCTTGGTTTTAAAATTCTTTCTTTTTTTGGAAATTGAATAACATTTATTTTATCATAATATTTTATTCGCAGCTTCTTTTCTGCCTGATTTAAGAGATTCTTTAATAATTAGAAAAAAAGCAGGATACCCCATCGCTTTGATGAGTTATCCTGCTTCTGTGCATCCTGTTTAAATTTTTTCGATTTCAGCCAAAGTCTTTTCCTTAAGACTTCGAAGGGAAGCCTCGGCCTGTTCATGGGTGCCTGCTTTCACTCCAAAATAGCATTTTATTTTCGGCTCAGTACCGGATGGTCTGAGGCAGTACCAGGAGCCGTCCTGGAGAAATACTTTAATAACATTGGATTCGGGCAGCTCAATACGCT
>REBZ01000172.1 GCA_007692495.1 Alkalicoccus sp. | reverse complement strand
TATTAATAATTCGGCTTCATTTCTCCGGATTCGATTTCTTCGATGTAGTGGCACGCGGCCCGGTGTCCGTCTTTCATGAGTGAATCATTGTTGCGGAGTTCCGGGTTATCTGTGACACACTTATCCGTCGCAAACGGGCAGCGCGTATGGAAGCGGCAGCCGGTCGGCGGATCGATCGGAGAAGGAACGTCTCCTTTTAACACAATCTGCTCTTTTTTCTTCGTTGGATCCGGTACGGGAATCGCAGAAAGGAGCGTTTTTGTGTACGGGTGCTTCGGATTGTCGAAAAGGGACTTTTTATCGGCAATTTCCACGATTTTTCCGAGGTACATAACGAGTACACGGTCGGAAATGTGGCGGACCACTCCGAGATCGTGGGAAATAAACAAGTACGTCAGGTTAAAGTCACGCTGCAGTTTTTTCAGCAGGTTCAGCACCTGAGCCTGGATGGATACGTCGAGTGCAGAAACGGATTCATCACAGATGATCATTTTCGGATCTACAGAAAGGGCACGGGCGATACCAATACGCTGACGCTGTCCACCGCTGAATTCGTGCGGGAAGCGGTCGATCTGGTGTTCGCCGAGGCCGACGGTTTTCATCAGATCTTTTATGCGTGCTTCCCGCTTATCTTTCGGAAGCACATCCTGTATTTCCATCGCTTCGCTCAGAATCTGACGCACTGTCTGACGGGGATTGATGGAGGCGTAAGGGTCCTGGAATATAATCTGGAGATCTTTACGCTTCCGGCGCATATCCTTTTTGCTGAGAGCCAGAAGATCCTGCCCCTGAAAATCGACTTCGCCTTCTGTCGGCTCGTCCAGACGGAGAATGGCGCGGCCGGTCGTTGACTTCCCGCAGCCTGATTCCCCAACAATACTGAGTGTTTCCCCTTCCTGCACTTCAAAGGAAATGTCATCGACCGCTTTAACATCATTTACTTTCCGGCCGAGAATTCCCCCTTTGATCGGGAAATACTGCTTAAGATTTCGTACTTTCAGAATATCCGTAGTCATCTCTGACATTCACCTCCGGGCCGTCCCACTGATCGGTATGAATCCAGCAGCGGACTTGATTTCCGTCTCCTTGATCTTCAAGGTCAGGAAGTCTTTCTACGCACATTTCTCGGGCGAACGGGCAGCGCGGAGCAAACCGGCAGCCATTCGGCAGGTCGTCCGGTCTTGGTACCATCCCGCGGATAACTTCCAGTTCATCCTGGTCGATATCATGACGGGGGAGGGACTTCAGCAGGCCGACTGTATACGGGTGTTTCGGGTTGGCAAAAAGCGTGTTAACATCTGCATATTCGACAATCTTACCGGCATACATCACGGCGACGTAATCACACGTTTCTGCTACTACACCCAGATCGTGTGTGATCAGAAGCATCGACATACCGAGATCTCTCTGCAGGTCGTTGATCAGACGGAGAATCTGCGCCTGGATTGTTACATCGAGAGCGGTTGTCGGCTCGTCAGCGATGAGCAGCTCCGGGTTGCATGCAAGCGCGATGGCAATCATTGCACGCTGGCGCATTCCTCCGGAAAGTTCGTGCGGGTAGGCTTTCAGCCGGGCTTTCGGTGAAGGAATACCTACGAGTTCGAGCATGCTGAGTGCTTTTTCGAGCGCCTGTTTTTTCGAGAGCCCCTGGTGGATCTGGTAGGACTCAGCGATCTGGTCGCCGATCGTGTATACCGGATTCAGGGAAGTCATCGGCTCCTGGAATATCATGGAGATTTTATTTCCGCGGATACGGCGCATTTCTGATTCCGATTTGGCCAGGAGATCTTCCCCGTTAAAAGTAATCGATCCGCCTTTAACACGTCCGGGCTCCTCCACGAGCCGCATGATGGTAAGGGCAGTAATACTTTTACCGGAGCCCGACTCTCCTACGATGCCGAGGGTTTTTCCCGCAGGGACATCGAAATGCACGCCGTCCACTGCTTTAATTTCTCCTTTATGAGTAAAAAACGATGTCTGCAGGTCATCTACTTTAATAATTGTTTTCGTGTCATTATCTTTAAGGTTATCCAACAGGCCTCCCACCTTTCTTTGTTGGAATAATAGTATTAATCAAGGTCGATCCGCTTGTTAAGGAAGCGGTAGGAAATATCAACAATAAAGTTTACGAATACGAACATTAAGGCAAGGATCAGTACTGCACCCTGAACGATCGGGAAGTCCCGCTGTCCGATCGCTTCCACGACGAGGCGGCCGAGGCCGTTAATCGCAAATACGGTTTCTGTCAGCACTGCACCCCCGAGAAGAACACCAAACTGAAGACCGACGACGGTTACAACCGGGATCAACGCGTTACGAAGGGCGTGCTTGTAAACCACGTAGCGTTCTTTTACCCCTTTGGCACGGGCTGTACGGATGTAATCCTGATGGATAACTTCCAGCATGCTGGAACGTGTCATCCGGGCAATGATCGCTGCCCCGGCGGTACCGAGGGTAATAACCGGCAGGATAATCGACTGCGGTGTGCCCCAGCCGGAAACAGGAAGCCAATCAATATTAAGCGCAAAGTACTGAATCAGCATGAGTCCCAGCCAGAAGTTCGGCATGGAAAGGCCGAATAAAGCAGAAATCATAATAATCATGTCGAGCGGCGAATTACGGCGTGTGGCAGAAACGATACCGGCAATCAGTCCGATAAAGATACTGAGCAGTGTACTGTAAAAGGCCAGTTCGACGGTTACCCAGAAGCGTCCACCGATCTCATCCGTGACGGCCCGGCCGCTCCGGATAGAGTTTCCGAGGTCACCGGTAATGGCATTACCGACAAACGTTCCGTACTGAACAGGAAGCGGATCATTCAGCCCGAGACGATCCCGGGTCTGTTCCACCTGCTGTTCGTTCGCACTTTCACCGGCGATAATCTGGGCCGGGTCACCTGGAATCAGGTGCATCATAAGGAAAACGACGAGAGTTACCCCAATCATAACCGGGATGGTCTGTATCAAACGTCGTACTGTATAAATAAACAAAAGGCTTCACCTCTCTTACTGTTAGGATTTTAGTTTAGGGTCCAGGGCATCCCGTACGCCGTCACCAAACAGGTTGAAGGCGAGAACGACAAGGACGATAGCAAGACCAGGGAAAAGAGCGATGTGCGGGTGCTCCCACATATAGTTTCGTCCGGCTGCAAGCATAGCTCCCCATTCCGGTGTCGGCGGCTGAGCGCCAAGACCAAGGAACGAAAGTCCACTCGCTGTCAGAACCGCTGTTGCAATACGCAGTGTTGCCTGTACAATAATCGGCGACATGATATTCGGAAGAATGTGACGGAAAATAATGCGGAAATCCGATGCACCGAGAGCACGGACAGCGTCAACATATTCTAATTTTCTGACAGATAAAGTTGAACCGCGTACGATACGGGCGAATACCGGGATAGAGAAGATCGAAATCGCGATGATTACGTTATTGATACTTCCGCCGAGAACAGCCACAATACCAAGTGCAAGAAGAATACCAGGGAAAGCCAGAAGAACATCCATCGTTCTCATAATGACTGCGTCAATACGGCCTCCGTAGTAACCGGACACAATTCCAAACACTACCCCGAAAATCATCCCAATAAATACGGAAAGAAATCCTATGTAGAGTGTAATAGACATCCCGTGAATGATCCGGGTAAAAATATCACGTCCGTGATGATCGGTTCCAAACCAGTATTGACTTGAAGGACCTTCCAGCCTGTCCGCGACATTCGGAGCCATCGGGTCACCGGTAGTAATCCACGGACCGACAACGGCTGTAATCATAAATAAAACGATCAGGATGCCGCCTGCCATGGCCAGGTAATTCTGCCGGAGTTTACGCCAGACATTTTTCAAGTTTTCCATCTGCGGGTTGATCCGTTTCTTTTCTTCCGTAGAAACGTTAACCGTCGTTTCTGCCATATTGTAAACCTCTCTTTCATGTTTGTTTTTTAAAAAAAGCAAAAACTTCTGCCACTATTCCCCTATTATATAGGAATGAAATAAACGGTCGATACGAAAAAATTATATCATTCCCACACTTTTTCACAAGGCTTATTTCAAAAAACCTGAATATTTTCTCAATATAATAATAATTTCTGCCTCATCCTGCCATATAATTGAAATATTTCCCTTAAAAATCTAAGAAATATCGTGAAAATGCAAACATGTGGTTTATCCCTTTACTGTGCCAAAGAATATTTTAGTTCAATAATAAAAATAGAGAGAATTATTAGAATATTACATTGATTTTTACACATTAATAGAGTAAATTAGTTATCAGTTACAAATACATATTCAGGAGGAAACAACATGAAGAAAACAACAGCAGTACTGGCTGCTTTTACGGCAGCAGCGGTTCTCACCGCCTGTGCGGGGGAACCGGAAAACAACGGGGCAGGCAATGGAAACGATGGGAATCCTCCAGCGGACGATGGCGGCGGGGAAGCGACAGATGAAGAGGTTGATCCCGATAATCTGGTTATAGCGACACTTTCCGATATCGAAGCAATTGATCCTCACATGTCTAACGATGTCCCGTCAAGTACAGTTCAGCATAACCTGTTTGAATCTCTTCTGATGCAGACGGAGGACATGGAAATCGAACCGCTTCTTGCAACAGAGTGGGAAAATACGGGAGATACAACATGGGAATTCCAGCTGCGGGAGGATGTAACGTTCCACGACGGGTCTGAGTTCAACGCAGATGTAGTGAAAGCGAATCTCGACCGGATTCTTGATGAGGATCTCGGGTCACCACGGGCCGCGCTGTTTGAAATGATAGACGAGGTTGTTGTACTTGACGAGCATACGGTGGAAATCCATACAGAATTCCCATTTTCCCCGCTTCCTGCACACTTGGCGCACTCCGGCGGCGGCATGATGAGCCAGGAAATCATTGAGGAAGATTACGCGCAGATGGAAGATGGCGGACAGCCGGGGGACTACATCAACGAAAACCCGGCCGGCACAGGTATTTTTGAGTTTGAAGAGTGGAATCCAGGCTCGGAAATCATTTTGACAAGAAACGATGATTACTGGGGTGACCCGGCAGGCGTGGAACAGGTAACGTTCCAGGTAACACCGGAGGATCTCACGAGAATCGGCGAGCTGGAAACCGGAGCTGCGGATATCATCTTCCCTGTCAGTCCGAGTGATACCGACCGCATTGAAGATACAGAAGGTATGGATCTTTACACACAGGAAAGTCTAGGTCTCGCCTATATCGGATTCAACATGGAAAAAGAACCGTTTGACGATCCGCAGGTGAGAAGAGCGATGGCGATGGCGATCAACAAGGATGAACTGCTGGAAGGAGTACTGGAAGGTACAGGAACTCCGGCAACCGGACCTCTCGGTGAGCAGATCTTTGGCTTTTCTGATGATGTGGATGAAATTGAATACGATCCGGAGGGAGCTCAGGAGCTTCTGGCTGAAGCGGGCTATGAAGACGGTTTTGAAACGACGCTCTGGACAAATGACAGCCGGGAGCGGATCGATATTGCCGAGCTTGTCCAGGCACAGCTTTCCGTTGTCGGAGTCGATCTCAGTATCGAAGTGCTTGAATGGGGAGCCTACCTCGAGAATACAGCGGAAGGTGAGCATGATATGTTCATCCTCGGATGGTCCACTGCAACAGGGGATGCAGACTATCTGATGTATAATCTTTTCCATTCCAGCCAGCAGGCCGACGGCAACAAATCCTTCATTAACAATCCGGAAATTGACGATCTGCTGGAGCAGGGCAGAAGTGAAACGGATGAAGGAGCAAGAGAAGACATTTATGAAGAAGCGATGGAACTGCTTGTAGATGAAGCGAAAATGCTTTACCTCTACCACCAGGACTATCTCGTTGGGGTACGTGATGAAGTCCAGGGCTTCTGGAAGCACCCGAACGGTATTTACCAGCTGCATGATGTGACAATCGAAGAAGAATAACATGAAGAAGCACCGGATCTTTTACAGGTCCGGTGCTTTCAGTGTGTTGATTAAGTTTTGATTTCAGAATAATTATTCTTCTGAACGTACAGCTTTCTCCTGCACTCCCCGGCGGAAGCTTGCCGTGGGGCTGGTCTTCAGCTGTATGGCCTGCGCCGTGGTCAGACTGCGCTGAAATCCCACCGGCCTCTCCGCCGTTATGGAGGAAAGCCATCTCTTTATCGAAAAGCTCTGT
>REBZ01000119.1 GCA_007692495.1 Alkalicoccus sp. | reverse complement strand
GTTTTGAAGCCTTCTTCCTGGATTGCGGAGAAGTGTACGAATACGTCGTCCTGTCCTTCTACCTCGATGAAACCGAAACCTTTTTCTGCGTTAAACCATTTTACTGTACCTTGTGTCATACTATATTCCTCCTGCGCGGCTTCTGCCGCTGATTTATTACTTAATTGAGCTGTTCTTTTATTCGTGCAAGAGGAACTTTCAATAAGTTCTTCATCTTACTTTCATAGCCGAACCTCAATAAGCTGATTTTTTAAAGTGTAATGCTGTAGTACATGCTGCTTTTTCCGGCTACACCGGAAAGCTTGTTATAAAGGGTGTTACGCCTTTGTAACGTTGGCAGCCTGTGGTCCACGCTGACCCTGCTCGACTTCGAAGTTTACGGATTGACCTTCTTCAAGAGTCTTAAATCCTTCTTCCTGGATCGCGGAGAAGTGTACGAATACGTCGTCCTGTCCTTCTACCTCGATGAAACCGAAACCTTTTTCTGCGTTAAACCATTTTACTGTACCTTGAGTCATGCTTGAATCCTCCTGCGCGGTTATTGGAACCGCTGTTTTTATTACTTAGTTGAGCTGTTCTTTTACTTGTGCAAGAGAAACTTTCTTAAGTTCTTCATCTTACTTTCATAGCCGAACCTCAATAAGCTAATTCTTAGTATAGTATATACTTTAGGAAAAAGATACCCTTTTTTCTAAATTTCTTTTTGATCCGGCCGAAGCTGGGTAGTTATCCAAACTCCTGTCATTACCAACAGAGCTCCTGCCACCTGATGGAATGTGATTGCTTCGCCGAGCCATAAGGCTGCCCCGGCCATCGTAAAAACAGGCAGAAGGTTAAGGAAGATGGAAGACATTGATGCTCCCAGCAGGTGTACTGCCTTGTTAAAGAGCAGAAGAGCGACCACAGACGGAAAAACTCCCAAGTAGATAATCCCGGTCACAGCTTCTCCTGTAAGAAGCAGAGGCACACCTAACAGTAACCACTCCCCTGCTACAAATGGCAGGAGGATCATAATAGAAACGGCATTCATAACAAAGATAGCTGCCAGCGGTGGAAACAGGTGCATATAACTTTTCACAAGCAGTGAGTAAACTGACCAGCACGCTATAGCCCCTATCATAATAGCGTCCCCCGGGTTCCAGTCTATAGACCCCAGATCGAGAATTCTCCCATCAACTACGACCCAGACTGCTCCAAAAAAAGAAAGAACCACTCCTCCCCACTGTATTTTGCCGAGCTTCTCTTTCAATATTAAAGCTGCAAGAATAATAGTTACTACAGGAATCAGTGTTTCCAGAATCGCTACATTGGAAGCGGAGGTGAACTGAAGAGAACCATAAATGAATGTGTTAAAAAAGGTTACCCCGCTGAGCGTCATCCAGAAAAAAGGTCTCCTCCAGTCCCAGAATAGGCTCCGGGCTTTCCAGAAGGACCCCCATGCCAGCGGCAGAAGAATAAGGAATGCCAGAAGCAGCCGGAAGAAAGCTATAGTGAATGGAGGAAGATCATTAATAGCTTTGCCAGTAAGGATATTTCCTGCGTAAAACATTACTACGAACAGCATAAATAAGGATCCCCGGATGATAGCTGTCACCCCCTGTACAAAATATTATGGAAGATTGTTTCCTGCAGCCCGGTACAGGCTGTACCATTCCTGACGGTTCAAGCTGATATCGGATGCTTCTGAAATTTTCTTCAGCCTATTTATGTTCATTGTGCCGACCACCGGCTGAATACTCATTGGGAGCCGGAGAAGCCATGCTGCAGCGAGAGCTTCAACTGAAACTTGTTTTACTTCGGCCATTTCATTAAGCTTCTCATTAATTTCAGGAAATTTCCTGTTTCCAAGGAACGAACCTTCTATCATTCCGTGCTGAAAAGGGGACCAGGCCTGAAGAGTCATATGGTTCCTGCGCATATATTCAATCACATGACCGTCCCGATTTACTGCTTCTCTGCCGGCCACATTTACGTTAAAACCATGGTCAATCATAGGAGTATGTACAAGGCTCAGCTGCATTTGATTGATGATCAGATCTTCTTCAAGATATGTCTTAAGAAGCTCAATCTGTGCAGGATTATGATTGCTGACACCAAAATGTTTTACTTTTCCCGAGGATTTCAGTTTCCGGAAAGCTTCTGCTGTTTCCTCCGGCTCCATCAGTACATCCGGCCGATGAAGCAGCAGCACGTCCAGATAATCGGCGCCAAGTCTTTGAAGACAGTTTTCGACAGAATGTATAATGTACTGCTCTGAAAAGTCGTAAAAACCTTCTCTGATTCCGCATTTGCTTTGAATAACTATTTTATCCCGGATGGACGAACGCAGATTCACGGCTTTCCCGAACACTTCCTCTGAGCGCCCTTTCCCATAAATGTCTGCATGATCAAATAAATCCACTCCAAGTTCCAGTGCATTTCTTATAACGGATTCAGCTTCATTCGGGCTGAGCCGGCTCATCCTCATACACCCAAGTGCAATTTCTCCAGTCTGAATAGTTGAACTTCCTAATATTGTTTTTTTCAAAATTTTCTCACTCCTTTATGGCTGTTAATGCCCTGCCCGCACGAGAAGCGCGTTCCCGGCAGATTGGGATAAAATTGAAAATTACTTTTTTATCCATTTAAAAACATCTTGTATCTATTGACCGTATGTCATTTTTAGGCACTTAGATTCATTTACGTGTAAAGGATTTCAGTTTAAATTTGGTGAAGAAGAACTTGATTCGTCTTGTTTTTCCGTTGACATCGAGCTGAACGAACAGGGTCCGCCTTTTTCTTCTCAGCTCTACTATATTTTTTGAATTTGGAGGGATGAGCACATGGATATCCGTATGAGCAACCGTACACGTCAATGGCTGCACAAGCAAGGTGGTACAGTAGTAATAGACCCTTTCGTTTTTCCGGGGCTTATTAAGAATAAGCGAATTCTGATCGACCATGATATTTCACTGGGGGAACCGGAAAACAAAGAAAATTATAAACGCATCGATGTCGATGGAGCAGTCATTTATGTGAATAACAGGCTCCATGTGAAGCAGGCTCTGGATCTATCCGTCGGTGGACGGGCTCCATTTGAGCAGCTGCAGGTTAAAGGTGTAAAACGTTTCTTTACCGAGAATGCGTAATACTCAAATATTTTCTAAGCACGTGGCTGCGTAAAACTCTCTGTAAACGTATCCGCACAAATTTCCGAATGCTTTCACGGCTAAAACTGTCGTGAGAGCTTTTTTGTTTAAAACGTTCTTTCTCCTGCAGCTTTACCACTTTGACGGCTGTTCCAATCACGTTACCTCTCCTAATAGAAAATATTATACTTCACTGTGTCGAAAAACAGGAACAAGCGTTCTTGAAATTTTCAATCCTCTCCGCTATGATATAAGAAGCTTTTATAAATGCTCAGCGGTGTTAAAAACGGATCCCGATTTTGAAGGTTGCTGCATCTGCCTGAAAAATACTATGAATATTACCGGAAAGAAGGTGGCGGCAGTGGAGAAGATTATTTTTTTAGTAGACATGCAGTCTTTCTTTGTATCCGTCGAACAGCAGATGTACGGTTATTCCCCTTCCACCCCTATCGTTGTATCCGGGGATCCTTCACGTCCGTCCGGAGTTATTCTTGCTGCATGTCCTCTTGCCAAAAAAGCAGGAGTGAAAAATGGGGAAAGACTCCGGGAAGCCCGGATGAAATGTCCGAATCTCACAGTCACTCCTCCCCACATGGAAGATTACCTGAATTACTCCATTCGGATCACGCGTTTTCTTGAAACGTTTACTGAGCTGGTGGAACCCTACAGTATTGATGAACAGTTTATGGACGTAACAGGTTCTGTGCATCTATTCGGAGATGCATGGAAAACTGCACAAAAAGTGCAGGATCTGATCGATAAAGAGCTCGGTATCCGGGCACGCCTTGGTATTGGTACTAACAAAGTTCTTGCCAAAATGGCATGTGATCTTTTTGCAAAAAAAAATACCGATGGCGTGGATGCTTTACCTCTGGATCAGCTCTCTGATAAACTTTGGCCGCTTCCAATTGAGAATTTATTCCGATGCGGCCGGAAGATGAGCATCCACCTCCGGGCAAGAGGGATCCAAACTATTGGGGATTTCGCTGCCATGGACGCAGAAGCCGTTCGAAAAGAATGGGGGGTCCACGGCCAGGTGCTTTGGATGAACGCCCGGGGCGTAGACTACTCTCCCGTTTCCACAGAAACACTGGAAGGACGCAAAGCTATCGGAAGTGGAATGACACTTCCTTGCGACTACATTCATCAGCAGGACCTTCATACCGTACTTCTCGAACTGTGCGAAGAAATATGCCGGCGTGCACGAAAACTCCATCTCGCAGGAAAAACAATTTCTGTAGCTTTCAGCGGAAAGAGCGGAAGCTTTCACAGATCCAGCACCCGCCAGGAGGCCACGAGCATAACAATGGAAGTATTTGAAACAGCAGCCGCAATCGTCCGCAGCCAGTGGAAACACCAGCCAGTCCGCCGTGTTCATGTTTCACTCTCATCACTTACCTCTGATGATTCCCTGCAGCTGAGCCTTCTTGAAGATGTTAACGAAAAAAGCAGTCGCCACCAGATTGGCTACACTATGGATAAATTGAAGGAAAAGTATGGAACGACTGCAGTAATCCGGGCCTCCTCCCTGCTGAAATCGGGCCAGGCAGAGGAAAGAGCCTCCCGGATTGGCGGGCATTATAAATAATTTCCTGTCTTTTTAAGTAAAGCTGTGGCATCATCGGAGAAAATGTTCTTTTTTTATCCACCCTGCTTTGAAACCTGGTTATTCAATGGTCTCCATAAAAATACTTCTTCTCCGGAATCGGCTGTTTCAGTCCGACCGGATATCACAAAAAGACGAACAAAGAATTTATTCAAAGGATGATGCTGAATGACAACCCATGTTCTTCCTCTTCAGTCCAAAAATCTCCGGGGCTCTTTCAGCTCCGCCTATACACCAGCAGCAGTTATTGACTCCGGTGATACGCTGCGGACCACTACTCCCGATATCGAATGGAGATACAGCAGAAAAGAAGGTGAACCATATCAAACATATCACCCTGCAACAAAGGAATCTGATCCAAAGCATCCTGTCATAGGACCCGTCTACATTAAAGAAGCTGAACCCGGTATGACAGTTGAAATTCATATACAACGTCTCGTTCCCGGATGGTACGGCCGCAACTGGGCCGGCGGGGCCTTAAGCTGGCAGAATGAAGCTATGCACCTTACCGGCAGTGAACGTATTCAGGTGGACTGGCGTCTGGACAAAAAAAACAGTACAGCCTCCGCTTTGTTTGGAAACATCAAATATACCATCCCCCTCCGGCCGTTTTTAGGACTCATCGGACTTCAGCCTTCAGGGGATACCGTACATCCTACACCCCCGCCCTACTTTACTGGGGGAAACATTGACTGCAGGGAGTTAACGGAAGGTTCCCGCCTCTTTCTCCCTGTGGCTGTGAGCGGAGGGGCACTTTACTTAGGGGACGGACATGCAGCACAGGGAGATGGCGAAGTTAGCGGCACTGCCGTGGAATGTCCCATGGATGAGGTGGAAATCAAAGTCATCCTCCATAAAAACATGAAACTCACTCAACCTTATGCAGAAACTGCATCCGGAGTCCTCACTTTTGGATTTGATAAAGATCTGAATACTGCTGCTTCCAGCGCTCTCGGAGATCTTATTGAAAAGATTTCCATTCGTTATGGATTAAAACCCCAGGAAGCTGCGGCACTGGCCAGCGCTGCAGCACACCTTCATATTACGCAGGTAGTTAACGGGGTAAAAGGTGTCCATGCCATACTGCCCCATCATATAATTACGACACAGCTGCGGGGGGACAACGGATGACTTCCAAATACCACTACTGTGCAACCTGCCGGCATTTTTCCGCAGAAAAAACAGAAAAAGGCATGCAGTACAAGTGCATACGTCTCGGCTATAATACGCGGCCGGAATATCAGTTTAACTGCTGGGAACCCCGGGATGATATTCAAAGAAAAATGAATAAAAATGACTAACTTTCCCCGTTAATCAAAGAACCGGCGCTGTCCAGTGAGCACCGGTTCTATCTGCAGCAATAATCAGGAGCACTAACAGAGATTGTAAATAAAGTTACGCATTTGACTGATGGGATTTCAAAAAGCGGAGCATCGTTTTATAAACATTCACTTCGTTTTCCTTTTTGGAGAACCCATGTCCTTCGTCCTCGAGGACAAGGTACTCTACTTCTGTCCCCTGTTTTTGAAGAGCTTCGACAATTTGATCGGATTCTTTTTTCACTACACGGGGATCATTTGCCCCCTGTATAACGAGCATCGGTTTTCTCATAGAAGAAAGATAAGTAATAGGTGAATCCTTTTCCAGACGTTCTCTGTCTTTCTCCGGGTCCCCAAGCCAACGCTCCATAATCGGCCGCCAGTGATCAGGAACTGATTTAATAAAAGTAAACAGATTGGAAACGCCAAAAATATCCACTACAGCCCGGAACCGCTCCCCGTGGCGGCCTGCAAGAAGGAGGGCCATATATCCCCCGTAGCTTCCTCCTACAAGAAAAAGTTTCTCCGGGGCACAGCGCCCTGTTTCAAAAAGCCAGTCGATTCCCGCCAGACAGTCCAGACGAGGTCCTTCTCCCCAGTCCTGCTCGACCAGTTTTGTAAAGGAAGCACCATAGCCTGTACTGCCCCGGAAATTGGGAGCAAACACAGCATAGCCTTCATTCAGAAAACTTTGAAACATCGCCCGAAACTGCTTGCGTTCCGCTGCCTGAGGGCCTCCATGCGGCCAGAAAATAACGTGTCCGTTCGTTTTTTTCGAATCCGGCTGGAACCAGAGCGCTTCTATCATTTTTCCATCAAAAGTTTTATAGGAAATAACTTCCGGACAAATCATGTCCTCTTTACGCACACCCGGTACTCTGTTTTCCGTTAAGCGTTCCCAGCTTCCGTTTATTAAGCGATAAATATTAAACGGCTCATCTGCTCCCATTCCGAGTATATAAACATTCCCGCTTTTAGGAACAGAAAACTGGCTGATTTCAGAGGCGGGGGCGTTCAGATTTTGAAGACTGCCGGTCAGAGGATCCCAGCTGTACATATGATCTTCCACACCCTTGGAAGTTAAAATATATAAAAGCCCTGTCTCCTCTACCCACTTAATACTTTCCACGTTTTCCGAATTAAAGTCTAAAACTTTCCGCTTTTTTCCGGATTCAAGATTCGCTTCAACTATGTAGCTGTACTCCGACTCCTCATTGGAAACTAAATACAGCTCTGCGTCCGATTTAAAAGCAGCTTCACCGATAGTATGGGGTGTTTCCGGATCACTGCTCAAAGACTGCCAATTTCCTTTATCGTCGATACAGTATCCCGGCATGTGTGTATTGGCACGAAGTTCGCTGACGATCACTTTTCTGCCGTTTGGGCTCACCGCAGTCATAAAAGTTGCTCCCCGGCTCCCTTCATACAATTTTTTTGATTCTCCTGTATGAATGTTGAACTGAAAGCCGTTAAGAAAGCTTGAATTTCCCCTGCTTGTTGCATAATAAACGGTCCCGTCGCCCCGGAGCTCCTGAAAGATGTGCTTCTCTTTCGTTCCAGCCTGAAAAAGAGCACTGGGCAGCCCTCCTTCAGGCGGAAGAATCTGCATCTGATAATTTTCGTTTCCATCTTTATCAAGTGCCGTAAGAATGTATTCCTGATTTTTATCCTCTTTAATAAACTGGGAGGAATTACTCGTTTCTGCGAATAAATAAGGGAATCCGTCAGGCAGATCCCGGGCCCATATATTCATTCTGCCATTTAAGTTTGTTGAAAACAGCAGTCTGCTCTCATCTTCAGAGACAGTAAAATGCTGAATCGTATAAGTCTGAAAAAACTGTTCTACTTTATATTCCGGAAACGAAATCATACTTCTGCCCCTTTCTCCCCACTGACTCTCAGGGCAACCTTTCCATACTGAGCGCCTTTCTCAAGATATTTCAGGGCCTCCTCCGCTTTATCCAAAGAGAACACTTTATCTACTACCGGGTGAATATTATGCTTACTGACAAAAGCAAGCATCGCCCGATACTCTTCATGACTCCCCATCGTACTGCCTAAAAGGTTGTACTGCCCATAGAAAAAATCACGCAGGTTCAGTTTAACCTCGTCACCTGCTGAAGCCCCAAAGATAACCAGACTGCCTCCTTTTTTCAGCTGTTGTAACGATTTGTGGAAAGTGGCAGCTCCCACTGTTTCCACCACTAAATCGACTTTTTCACCTTCAAGCTGTTCCTCCCAGTCACCTGAACTGTCTATAGCTGCATCAGCGCCAAGCTCCAGGGCTTTTTTTCTTTTGTCTTCCGACCGGGAAGTGACGATAACTCTTGCACCTGCTTTTTTTGCACACTGTACCATAAAAGTAACGGCTCCGCTGCCTGCTCCAGGAAGAAGTACCGTAGAGCCGCTCTGCAGCTCAGCTCTCGTAAAAAGTGCACGGTAGGCCGTGAGCCCGGAAAGGGAAAGAACACCCGCTTCCTCCCAGGACAGATGGGGCGGCTTAGGTTCCACCACTGCTGCAGGAACAATGACATATTCAGCAAATGTCCCGTGATCCGGAAAACCTACAATCTGGAAACCTTCCGGCGGACTTTCGCTTTCTTCTTCCCAGCCAAGCCCGGGATTAATAATAACCGCGTCACCTTCCTGCACCTTTTTCACGTCTTCCCCGGCTTCTTCTACTATGCCGGCAGCATCCGATCCAATAATTAATGGAGAGCTGTCTGTATGCCGGTGAAGAACAAAGAGGTCTCTATGGTTCAGCCCGGCTGTGACAACCTTGATTTTTAATTCACCCGGTCCCGGCCTGCGTATATCCATTTCTATAATATTTGTCCCTTCAATCCCTTGTTTTCCTTCATGTGCATATGCTTTCATGATAAAGTTATTCTCCTTTCTTGTAGCCGGATAATAAAAGCGGATAATTTTTATTGATTCCGTTTTCCATTATACTATAGTTAGTTCTTTGTATCATTTTCTAATGTTGGAAAGGAGGTTATCAATTTGAAACTTTCGTCTGAAGATCTCCCCCGTGAGGAACAGGTTCTCTGGAAGGCGCTCCGTTCCCTCCCATTTCCAGAAAAAAAGACACTATGGCGACTGATTCAGCTATCCAATAAAGATCACTTATGCTTCACGAATGTACGGACATCAGCTATGCTGCGCCTGGAAGAAAAAGGCCTGATAATAAAAAACAGTGTCTACCAGGGCAGGGAAGGGTACAGTTATTATATAATGAGAAATGCCCCTCATCTGATGAAAAAACTTCAGGCAGAGGCCGGTCCCCCATCGCCGGAGCTGCCGTAAGGAGCGTAGTTGAATGGAAGTATTAGTCTGGACTATCATCGCAGCTTTATTTGCACTAAGTTTTATCGGCCTTCTTTATCCAATTATCCCCTCAGTACTGCTTATCTGGGCTGCTGTCATACTTTATGCCGTTCTGATCGACGGAGGAGCAGTCAGCTGGTGGATGTGGTCCTCTCTTGTTATGCTGACACTTGTCCTGTTTATTACAGATTACGCGGCAAGTATGTTCTTTGTTAAAAAGTACGGATCATCCCGGCATGGAACAACAGCAGCTACTGTAGGACTTATTGCAGGAATGTTCATCATCCCTCCATTTGGTATTTTTATTGTTCCGTTCCTGCTTGTGCTCATGACCGAACTGGCCCAGAAAAAGTCATTAAAAGAGTCTGCAAAAGCCGCTGTCGGAACACTCTTTGGATTTCTTGCAGGATCTTTCGCCAAAGGACTGCTTCAGGGAGTACTGATCATCCTCTTTCTGGCCGACGTACTTTTATTTGTTTAGTTATGTTAAAGTTCGTTTTTGATTACTGGAGGAATCATTACTTCAGCCCGGTTTGCCGTGGAGAAAGACCGAAAACTTTCTCCGCATCAGATTCAGAAGCCGAAGGCACCTTTTTTATCAACACGAAGCTTAAACAGAGCCATTTTTTTAACTATTAACTGGAGGATGAATCATAAATGGAAAGTAATGTACACCGACACTTGAAACACCAAGGGCTGCTGTGGCTGAAAAGTAAAATGACAGATTTGTGTGCTGTTGAAGTAAAACTCTATATGCAGCGAAGAAAACGAACGGCTGATGCTGTAGGAATCAATATAAAAAGAAAAGAGGCCCGTATTATTGAAGTAAAAGCAACACGGCAGGATTTTCTGCGTGATGAAGTTCTTCAGGGAGATTACGGGTACATAGCCGCCGCTCATTATGCTTATATCCTCACACCCGAAGGACTGTTATCCAAAGAAGAAATCCCCCTCGGCTACGGTCTGCTGGAAGCTGATGATTACGACCGGATAAAAGTAGTAAAAAAACCGGTTAAAAACTCCAGGCCTAGTCTGAAGCTTGAAACACTCATTAAGCGTACGGGAAGAGCCGCTACAAATGCTTACCTTTTCCAGGAGGAGGCGAGGCTTTCCAAAGATGAAACTGATGGTGCTTTCAAGCAGAAACCAGTTGCACACCTCCTCCGGCTTACCTGCCCTTCATGTAAAAAGAGACGACCTTACATAACCCGGCCGGAGGAAGAAACTATGCCATGCAGAAGCCGCGGATGTGCCAAGCACATTGAAATAAAAAAAGCCAGACCGTTCCGTACGGCCTCCTACAACCAAAAATTTTTAAGCGAACTTCTGCATGCAGCAGAAGCAGCCGGAAAGTACGAAAACCGCTGAAGACAATCCCCCAAGCATTTTTCTGTCGGAAAAGTACTGGAGATAGATCCCCCGCGATAGAATAGCGTTACCATTAGTATAATTTAATCAACAAACCGAAAAAGAAGGAGAACAGTTTATGTTCTCCTTCTTTTTCACTATATTTCTTCTTTGATTTTTTCGCGCCTGCAGGAATGACCGGCTTTCGCAATTATTCGTTCCTGAAAAAACCAATGTCATCTATGACTACATTTCCCGGCCCATCATAAAATTCCCACGTTATACGCTCAAGGTTTTGAAGTTCCATACCTTCTGTAAAATTGTCTGTTTGAAATATATATGTCTGAAAAGCCGGTTCAATAGCTTCTTCATATTTCCCTTCCCGGAAATGGTCTTCAAGAAAAGGATAGCGGGAATACTGGGTCCAGATAGAGGAAGGTATATTGTACAGATCATCTACTGATACCAGTGTTTCTGTCCCATCTGTAAAAACAAACCGAATGTCAGCAGCTGGAGATGTGTCCCCCCTCACCTCTCCGTCGAATTCCCGGTCCATTTGAGCCATCGAAAAGGAAAAAGCTGTTTCATTCCCCTCAAAGTATTCATCTCGAAATTCATCCGGCAGCAGCAGTGAATAGTCACCATCTGCACCCCATTCAAGCTGCACCCCATCCGGAGCTTTTCTGCTTCCTGCTCTATCGAGTGTGGATACTTTGTCCCACTCAGTGAAACTTTCTCCTTCTGCCCTTATGCCTTCGGGAAACATCGTTCTGTCATTCTCTCTGTTAAAGCTGACCAAAGGTTCGTAGGAGGAATCAAGGTAGCGTGTCACATACTTTGTTTCCGGCAGCCAGCTGCTTCCGTGCCTTACATCCTGGAAAAGCGGCACATAGTCTTCCTCCCCGCGTATTACTGCTTCAAAAAAAGCTGTTAAATAAACTTTTGTAAGCTTTTGCTGCTCTTCCGGCTCCAGCATCTGTTCCCGGCTAAGGAAAAGCCCCCCGGGTAATCGCATGTCTGCTCTTCCCCAGTCTGTATTAAACTGACTGTGATTCGCTTCCGCAACGTAAACAGCTGATTTTAACAACGATTCTTCCCCGCTGAAGGTAACCCGGCTGTACTGTCTGTCTCCCCGAAAATTGTGAACATCGCCGTCTCTTGCACCATGAAGTGTCAGATAATTAATGTCCTCAGGGGCAGGACGCGTGTCATCCACTTCCTGATCGGTCGGAGCAAGCCCGACTACTGTTTTTATTTCCAGGTTTTCCATACCATCCAGCGTCGAGTCTTCTTCAAAAAAACGTTCATAATCTGCTGCCATCGCTGCCGCCTGTCCCCCTCTTGAATGACCGACAAGAGCAATTTCGTTAATATCAAGTTTATTCTCCAGCAGATGCCCTTCCGTTTCCTGCATCACCTGAAGTTCCAGCAGATGCTGCATATAAAGCCATGCCCGAAGTTTCATATCTTCATTCGGACTTCCTGTCCAATTAGAGAAATTCACGAAATTCTGATCCAGTGAAATGGCAGCATATCCATGCGAAGCAAGGTGTTCTCCCAAATATCCATATCCGGCGTCAGAAAAATTTTCCATCCGGTGGTTACCATGTGCTATCAAAACTACAGGGAAAGGACCTTCCCCTTCCGGAAGCCACATTTCGCCATTCAGTGGAAAAGCTGATTCATCGAATCCCCAAAAGCGGGTACGCCAGGGCTCCCATTCTCCATCATCGAAATATGCAGAAGCATCTACGGCAGAAGAAACAATATCTGTCCCTTCCCCAAAATGATCCCTGTGACGGTCCTGACCGCTTCCGTAATGCAGCTTTTGAACATCATAAATACCAGGTTCACCTGGATCACCGGTATCGGCAAAGTCCGTTTCTTCTAAATCAGCAAAAGAAGACACAGGTTCGTGATGCTCTATTATCGGGTGATATGTAAAAATAAAGACAAACCACGCTGCAGGTATAAGGCTGTAAATCAGCTTCATACCCAGCCTTATTTTTCCCATCCACAGCTGAATCAGTCCCCCGAGCATATAAGCACTGATCATGAATACCCCTGTCATGATAATTGTGAAATAAGCTCCGAGACCGGCCTCCTCCTGTATGTAATAAGCAAGATAGGCAGTATAAGCTGACGCACTGAGTACAAGCCTGGGGAGAGGTATGTAAAGGAAGGAAAGCAGGACAGCTCCCCCTGCTGCTATTCCGGCAAAAGCTCCCGTATTGGCAGTCAAATACATTAACATATCCATTCCCCGTCCAAGACCGGTCGGAGTAGCAAGAGCACCAATAACTGCTGCAATAGTACTTGCGAGAAACATTGCAAGAAGTACTCCTTCCAATCCCCTGTCCCAGTAAAAAGCATTCTTTATCCGTTTTGAGCCCCAGGAGACAGCCTGCCCCGGAAGTCTTTTTTTCTTCAATGCCAGGGCCTCTCGCAGGGAATCTTCATTATCCATATATACAGCTCCTTGTGCAGACTACCATTTCACTTGGTTAATAAGCGATATGAGCCCGGATTTTTCCCGGGGGTTCCCCCGCTGCTCCACTTCTTCTTTGACTTTGGACACAGATAAATATCCGGCCGCAACAGCGTTCATACGGGCTGCAAACCATGATTCAGCAAACTTTTCCTCTGATCCATAATAATCAATTAAAGGTGCTGCCGCCCGTGGGAAACGCCTCAAATAATACTTTTGATGGTAGTCTTCTGCTTTTGTGAATTGTTGATATAAAAGAATATCAGTGGAAAGACGTCTTTCTTTTTTCACTTCCCACTCCTTTTTCATTTTTTCTGCAATCGATCGTTCTTCTTCAGTTTTAAACAGGATAAGAGATCTATACTGGTTTCCACGATACCCGTGGAAACCAGCGTGATGACTGTTCCAAAAATGATTCAGAAGCTCTTCGTAGCTGATTTCGTCATTTTTATAAGTGATTTCGAGACATTCCGTATGATCTCCGATAGAACGGTATGTGGGAGATTCAGAAGTTCCGCCGGAGTATCCGGCTGTCGTACGTATAACCTGTGGCAGACGCCCGAACCGGGCATCGGGACCCCAGAATCATCCCATACCGAATACAGCCGTTTTTAATTTTTCCATACTTCATCCCTCCAGCTGAGAGTTTTTCTATGAGATCTATTTTATCATCATTTTACCGTCCTGTCCCGGCAGCCATTACGTAAGGCTTCTTACTTTCCACAGAAACTGCAAAAAAACTGCCCGGAACAGACAAATTGTCTGCCGGGCAGTTTAATTATCTTTACTGTTCGATTTCTACATCCTGAAGCTGATAGAGACCAGAGCCGTCTGCCCAGAATCCGGAAATTTCATCACGGTAGCCCATAATGTGATCCGGGTGGTACAGGAAGGAAGCTGGAGACATTTCATTCAAATAATTAACTGCCTCTTCGTATAATTCTACGCGTGCTTCTTCGTCTTCTTCAATTCGTGCTTCATATATCAGCTGATCATATTCTTCATCATCGAAGAAAAAGCGGTTTCCTTCACCGATGCTGTTGGAGTGGAATAATTCATGGAGCGGATAATCAGCATCCATTGTCGGGAGACTCAGCCCCAGAATAAACATATCGTGTTCTCCTTCAGCAGTAGCATCAAGGTAAGCACCCCATTCCAAAACTTCAATGGAAACATCTACGCCGATCTGTGCAAGATCTGCCTGAGCAAGCTCAGCAACATCCATACGTTCTCTGCTGTCATTCGTCCAGAGTGTGGTTTCAAAACCATCTCCGTATCCAGCTTCATCAAGCAGAGCCTGAGCTTCTTCAAGATCCTGTTCAGAAGGCTCTACGTTATCGGAATATCCAAACTGGGTTTCATTAATGGGACCAAGAGCTGGTGAACCCGTACCTTCAAGCACGCCTTCGAGCATGTTTTCTTTACTTAGAGCAAGGTCAATGGCCCGTCTTACCCGCTCGTCCCCGAATGGTTCATTTTCTGCGTTAAAGCCCATGTAAGTAATACTTGCAGCTTCTGTCTGGAAAATGTTTGTTCCATCTGTTTCCTCTACACGGGACATATCACTCGGTGTCACCGGATCGATGATGTGAGCTGCACCGGATTCCATTTCCCCGATACGCGTCAGATCTTCCGGTACGACATTGAAGGTCACGGAATCGACATTAACAGGATCTCCCCAGTAGTCTTCGTTTGCATTTAATACTACCCGGTCACCAGGGTCCCAGGAATCAAAGGTAAACATGCCGGACCCTACAGGATCTTCATTAATAATATCTCCCGGCTGCCCGTCTTCTTCCATATTTGCATAGTCTTCTTCAATCAGCGCCGGGGAAACCATATTTGAAGGATAGGTAGACAGGTGAGCAGGTAGCGCTGCAAATGGATTTTCCAGATGGAATCTCACCGTATAATCGTCAACAACTTCTACTTCTTCTATAACTTCAAACTGTCCAATACGAGGAGACGCTATATCCGGATCAAGCAGACGTTCAATGTTTGTCTGGACGGCTTCCGCATTGAATTCTTCGCCATCAGTAAACGTTACATCCTCCCGAAGCTCGAATTCCCATACATCAGACTCCACTTCTTCCCAGCTCTCGGCCAGGTTCGGCTGAAGTTCGAAATCTTCATCAAATTGAGTGAGAGATTCGAATATGTTGATCTGAACATTTCCGGATGGTACATCACTCGTAGTATGTGGATCAAGGGACGTAATATCTGAAAGAGTCGCGATAATCAGGTCATTTCCTTCTGCCAGTTCCTCAGCTTCCCCATCTCCTTCATTATTCCCACCGTTTTCATCAGTGTTATTATCCGGTGGTGCACCTTCATTTGTTCCTCCATTGTTGTCCGGTTCACCTGCACAGGCTGTTGCAAACATCAATGCCGCAGAAAAAATCCCCGCCTTCAAATACGTACTTTTTTTCATGATTTTTGTCCTCCTTATTTAATTTTTCGACAATATGTAACAAACTCTTACTCTGTGTCAAATTTACTATAATCATAAATATAAGTAAAGAATATTTTTAGAATATTATATTTTTTTTGATCATTATTAATAATCAATTTAAATTTTTTCTTGTTACTTCCCTACACAGCAACCTGTACTATGGCATAATATAGAATTTCTTTAATTTAATAATATTATTCGTTTTGTTAGAAATTATACCTGCATAAGTTATGATAAACTATTAAAGCAGTAAAGTAATTGCAAGTCTATTACTACTATTTATGGCAGAACACTTTTATGACAATAATTAATTCTTATATTTTCCCGCACGAAAAAAATTAGTGTAAGCGGAAAATCTGTTATTTATGACAAAAAAGAAAGGAGCCTGCATAAATGCATGTACAAATAAATTATGCCGCTTTTTTTCATATCAGGGACAGCGAAGGAAGCGGAAAGACAGCGGAGCATCAATCTACGTTAACAGAGAATGAATATGTAGACAGCGCTGTTGAAACATTTCTTCACGAAGAATTTAAAAAAATGTTTCTGCGTAAGGCTGAACGCCACCCTTCCTCTCAGAAATCAGCTACGAAGCTGGGAAGATTCGTCGTAGAGCCGGGTTTCGAGCTGGCTTCCAACCCTAACTATGCAATGCTTGAGCGGGTAAGACAGACAAATTCTCCTGAGGAATTTACATCCGAAGCCGAAAAAGTGACTGACGCCTATGTGCATACCAGTGCTGCCAGAGGAGGCATTGTTATTATCGTCCAGGCTCATCTGCCGGACCTCTCCTCTCAGCCGTTTGTACTTTTAACTAAGTGCGACTTTGAAGATCATATAGTTACTCTCGGAGATGAAAAAAGCCTGCTCCGCCAGGTGAACCGGGCCATTTCTACAAAAGGAATGAAAGCTGTACAGTTTCCTCATATGCCTCATGAAGGAATGGTGGAACCTTGGGAAATTAAAATTCATCAGGCGTCCCACGCACATTATTTTGAAGATTTTCTTGCTTATGTCGAATACCCCAAAACGAAGAAGGAAGCAGCTGCCCAGGAAGTTGTCCAATCAGCTCATGAATCAGTTCTTTCAAGCTTTGAAGAAGACAGTGAAGAAAGAATAGCCGAAGAAGAAGTGCTGGAAGCGTGGGCCAACACCGAAGAAAGAACGCTTCAGGAACGCTGGGAAGAAGAACAGGTCAAAGAAGTGGCGCTTCCGATCCTTGAAAAAAACCCCGATGTGAAATTAAGGCTTAAACTGGATCACCTGAAAATCGATGCGCTTTTGGAAGACTTTGGACAAAACCTTCATATTGCACGTGTTGGGGAGAGATACGTTGTTTTACTGGAGGGGGAGTATTTTTCTTTTGATAAAGAAGCTTCTCCGGTTGAATTTCTTCAGCCGGACAGCCTGGATAACATAACAGCAAGAATGAAAGCTCGGTACGAAGAAGAAGAATAATTATCGTCTCCTTAAGGTACGGCCCCCGAGTCCTATAAAAATTTACACTTGAAAGATGCGCTGCTCTAACGTACACACTTCTTTCACCGTGCCGGCGCTCGAGCCCGTCTGGAAACTTAGAAGATACACCACGAAGGATGAAAATTACCTTCTATAATCAGTGGATTTTAAAAAACCTGCTTCGTTTATGAGGAAAAAGAAATGCCTTCGTATTTTTACCGGAAGCGGCAGGAGACACGGAAGACTCCGGGGCCATCAAGGGCGAGCTCCGCTCTGTCCGACGAAAGGAGAACGGAATCAGCTGAGGCCGGCCCGCCCGGAAAGGTCCCAATGAAAACGTAAGCGGATGTTCCTCACACCCATATTTTATTTTCAAGGCAGCCATAAACTTAAAAACTGCCCCCGGCTCTCATATCAGAGCCGGGGGCAGTTTTATACAACAGGATAGAAACTGTTATTTATGAGCAACGCTTTTTGATTCTTCGATTTTTTCCAGCTGATTTTCCACTTCTTCATCTGTCAGCTTATTTGTTTCGATATAGCGGTTTCTCGGGTGAACCCGGCACTCATGCGTACATCCTCCAAGATAAAATTGTTCGTTTTCTTCTGAAGTCAGAATCTGCTTGTTGCAGTCCGGATTTGCACAGTTAATGTAGCGTTCGCAAGGCTCCCCGGTGAAGTGATCACGCCCAACTATTACGTGCTCCTCCTGATTAACGGGAACACTGAGCCGTTCATCAAAAACGTAGCACTGGCCGTTCCAGAGCCTGCCGCGCACCTCCGGGTCTTTTCCGTAGGTAACTATCCCACCCTCGAGATGATTGACATTATCGAACCCTTTTTCCACAAGCCAGCCCGAGAACTTTTCACAGCGGATCCCGCCGGTGCAGTACGTGAGAATTTCTTTTCCTTCGAGCATTTCACGATTGTTTTCCACCCATTCCGGAAGTTCACGGAAATAATCTATATCGGGTCGGATAGCTCCGTCAAAGTGACCGATATCATATTCATATTTGTTTCTCGCATCCAGAACGATAGTATCTGGATCCTGGAGCTTTTCATACCACTCTTTTGGACTTAAATAATTACCGGTCGTCTCCCTCGGATCAACGTCTTCTTCGTTCAGACGGAGGGTGACAAGTTCCGGTCGCGGGCGGACATGCATTTTCTTAAAGGTATGCCCTTCCGCTTCATCAATTTTAAAAGTAATGTCCTGAAAGACCGGATCAGCTTTCATATCATCCATGTACTGTTGTGTCTGTTCGTACGTTCCGGATACAGTACCGTTAATGCCTTCGGAAGCAATGAGTATACGTCCTTTCAAGCCGAGGCTTTTGCAGTACTCAAGGTGCTCCTGGGCCTTCTCTTCCGGATCTTTAATATCTGTATACAAATAATAGAGTAATACGCGATATGCTGGTTTCTCCATCGGTCATATACCCCTTTCATTTCATTTAACTTGTTTACAAGTACGGAAGGTATTATAACAGAAATTTTTCGTTGAGAACAGGTTTTCATACTCATAGGGGTACTATTTTACACGCCTCGTGCGTTTCCCCAGACAAGTGTATGGAGCTGTGGAAGAACTCTGACACTGTTCATCGCAGGATCATTCATCGTCCAGTTCACGAGATCTTCATAACGGCTGAGCAGCCTTGGAACAAGGTCTTCCCTGTTTTTATCTTCTCCGATATCTTCGTTGCCAACCTGCAGATAAAAAGGAATATGAGGGTATCGTTGATGAATATTTCTTGCATAATCGAAATCCTCTTCATTGAAAATAACAACCTTCAGACTTACCTGCTCCGTTTTACCAGCCTCCGTCAGACGGTGTATAATGTCATCCAGCACCTGAAAATTCGTTTTCATAAGGGAGCTTGGAGGTTTAGGGGAAATAGTTAAATCATCAATCTCTAAAAACCAGTCCTGCCAGAGGCTTCCCTGGGTTTCAAGCGCAGCCTCCACTTTATTTGCGTGCAAAAGATCGATAAAAGCTCCCATATGCTTTAGGAGAGCCGGATTCCCTCCAGAAATAGTGACGTGTGAAAAATTGCCTTCCGCTTCTTCGTTAAGTCGATTCCAGATGTCATCCGGAGTAAGTTTTTTGATATCATCTTTTGCAGAACCGTCCCACGTAAAAGCAGAATCACACCAGCTGCAGGAATAATCGCATCCCGCCGTGCGGACGAACATCGTTTTTTTTCCTATAACCATACCTTCACCCTGGAAAGTAGGACCGAAAATTTCCATTACAGGAAGTGTTTTATTCATTATTCATCCACTCCCGCCGCATTTCAGCATAGCTCGTCGGAGTTTCGAATAATCTTACAAATTCCACACGGAACTCCTGGTTACCCTTTTTATTCCGCTCCTGCAGCTCCTTCTCCATCTGTTCGAACAGCCACACCACCATATTTTCAGCTGTTGTATTCATTGGAGGAAGCATCTCATTTATATAGCGGTGATCCAGGTAGGTTTCTATTTTTTCTTTCCAAATATCTTTAATATCCCCGAAATCAAGCATCATGCCAATTTCATCCACATACCCACTGATACCGAATACTACACGGTACGTATGTCCATGTAGGTTTTTGCATTTTCCTTCGTATTCGTGGAGATGATGCGCAGCGTCAAAAGTAAACTCTTTAGAAACCATGACACGTCTGCTGTGATATTTTAAATCTTTTTTTTGAATGTCAGTACCAAGCTTCTGAAGCTTTTCGACAATACGGAATCCAAACATTGCTTTACCCTTCCTTTCGTGCTTTATAGATTTCCAGACCGTTTCTGCGTAGTTTGCAGGCTGGGCATTCTCCGCATCCGTCTGCTATTATCCCGTTATAGCAGGTAAGGGTTTCCGTGCGCACGAATTCGAGGCCGTCCAGCTTATCAGCGAGCTCCCATGTTTCTGCTTTGTCGAGCCACATCAGAGGCGTATGAAAAACAAAATTGTAGTCCATAGACAGGTTCAATGTGACGTTTAATGATTTCACAAATACATCCCGGCAGTCCGGATAGCCGCTGAAATCAGTTTCACACACACCAGTAATAATATGACGCGCTCCGATCTGCTTGCCGTAAATAGCGGCGAATGAGAAAAACAGATGATTACGTCCATCCACAAATGTCGTAGGAAGCTCTCCTTCTTTCTGTTCTATACTGATATCATCCCTCGTCAGAGCATTCGGAGCCAGCTGGTTCAGCAGGCTCATATCCAGCACCGTATTTTTGACCCCGAGTTTTTCAGCGACAGTCTGTGCCACCTCAATTTCCTGATGATGTCTTTGGTTATAATTAAATGTCACTGTTTCCACTTCATCGAACTGCTTCAGTGCCCAGAGCAGACAGGTAGTGCTGTCCTGCCCCCCGCTGAATACGACAACAGCTTTTTCCTTTTCTCTCATAGCCGATTCACTCCTCTATCATTACACTTAATTTTCCGGCTGTTATTCATATTTATTTATCAATAGGAGACAGCTTTTTATTAAATCACAAAAAAAGGTGCTCCGCTCCGCTGAATGATTCCAGCAAAAAACGAAGTCACCTTAAAAGTAAGGCCGCAGCCGGCCGTAATTTCACAATTTGGGACCTAGTTTTTTATAGAGGGTTTAGCTAGAACCTCTCCGCTGCCAGCGGGTTTTGTTATACAATTATACCGCAGATCATCTTAACACAGAAAAATGACAGCGTCCAGCCAAGTAAATTACCATGTCTTAACATGTATATGTTTCCAACATTCTGAAGTTTTTCAGTCACATCGATCTAATTCACGACCCGGGCTAGTAAAAAATATGCCGGGCATGCAGACCATGCTCCGAAAGGTTAAGCCAGGCAAAGGAACATAGAGGAGCTTTCCGCTTATCGGTTGCCGATCCAGGATTTATAAGCAGCATTTTTCCGTGAAAGCGAAGGTAGGGAATATGGGAATGTCCAAAAAGAACGATGTCCGCTTTTTCTTTAAAGGCATTTTCCGCTCTTTTTTCTGTTATCCCTCCCCGGCCTTCATGCCCGTGCACAACACCAATTCTATAGCCATTTCTTTCAATCGTAAGAGAAGCAGGAAGGTGATTCTGCACTTCAGATTCGTCAGCATTTCCATGCACACCGACTATATTCCACTCAGCCTGAAGCTCATTATAAACAGAATATGTCTGCCAGTCTCCGGTATGAATAATTTCATCAGCTTCCCCCATGGCTTCCCTGAGGATCTGAGGCAGTGTGAAAGCTTTTGAAGGCATATGAGTATCACCAAAAATGAGTATATTCATGAGTTATTTCTGTCCCCTACTTTAGGAGCTCGGGCAGCCGCATAAATGCGGAGAAATGCTCCTGCAGTAATAATAAGACCAAGTATAATAAAGAGCAGCTGCCTGTCAGCAAAAAGCAGGCCGGTAGCTGCTGTAATGATAAACAAAATCCCTGTCAGCAGAAAAAAAATCTCTACCGCGATAAACAGTTTACTTCTTGTAAACATCTGCCTTCCTCCTCTTTTTTCCTTTTTACACTATAACATAATTTTTAATGTGTTATTGTTATGGAGGAAAGCAGGCTGCTTTAATCAAATATATTTTCATACCAATTATTTTATACCAATTTTATTAACGGGCCGCATTAATAGAAGCCGGCTGCCTCCTGTCCCTCGCAAAATGTTTAATTAACAGACATCTAACAGCCCTGCAGTTACAACCCGTTTTATAAACAGTAAAAGACCCTGCCTAAGGTATGGCAGGGTCTTCTATTAATTAATTATTTTTTCTTAATCCAGAATTTTAAAACACCATCTTCTTCTGAATGATCCATAAGTTCATGGCCTCCTGATTTAGACCATGCAGTAAGATCCGCTTTAGCTCCCTGATCCGTTGCATGAATTTCCAGTACCTGGCCGGAGTCAATATCATTCATTGCCTTTTTCGTTTTAACGATCGGCATTGGGCATGCCATTCCTTTAGCATCGAGCACTTTATCTGCGTTCATGTGTAAAACCTCCATAAATAATTTTAAATATCTTGCCTTTAAAAGGTGAAATTAATTCGCTTGTTATTACAAAGTTCGTTTCTCTGGATTACTTACGCTTTCACTGCGCACCGGTTAGGACCAATTTCCATTTCCTGTTTCTTATCAATATCCGGTGTAATCTTCCCCATGTTTGTCTGACGAATTTCCTGATGAGAGTTCGGCTGTGGCGGAAGATTTTCTGTAACTAGAGATCGGAATTTACTTTCATCTTCAATATTAAGACCGTGGTTCTTTTCAAACAGCGTGCCCAGCTTTTCCTGAACGCTGCCGTCATCATTAACTTCTTCCATAATCATGAAATGGGCCGGCAGGACAACCAGATCTTCTGAGAGCTCACGGTAACGGCTGTAAAGTGTTTCACGCAGATCTCCTACCCAGTCCTCTGCCTTGCCTGCAAGGTCCGGGCGGCCAATGGAATCAATAAACAAAATGTCACCGGAAAGCAGGAATCGGTTATCTATAACAAAGGATGTTGATCCGATGGTGTGGCCAGGAGAATACAAAGCGTTAATATCGATAGCTGTGTCCCCTATGCGGACCTGCTCCCCATCAGTAAGCGGCTCGTATTCAAACACCACTTCTTCTGCATCTTTTGGAGGAAGCCAGTAAACAGCACCAGTTTTTTCAGCAATTTCACGTCCTCCGGAGATATGATCCGCGTGAAGGTGCGTATCGAAAACGTGCTTAATCTTCACCTCTTTTTCCTTTGCAAAGTTGATGAAAACGTCTGTCATCCTAGTAGCATCGATAATAGCTGCTTCTCCGTTGGATAGTGCCATATAGGAAAGGCAGCCTTTACCAAGCCGGACAAATTGATAAAGCTCCCCGTTTGGAAGATCACCAACTTTGACAGGTTCAAGATGTTCGCTCCAAGTCTTCATTCCGCCTTCAAGATATGATACTTCCATCCCTTCGTCCGAGAGCATTTCTGCCACCATCTGGGAAGATCCTTCCTTTGCACATACAACGAGCAGCTCTTTATCTTTTGGAATGTTTTCCATAATTTCTTCCACTCCGTCAAGAAGCTCAAAGTAAGGAACATTCATATATTGAAAAGAATCAGACTCAATTTTCCAGTCCGCATAAGCATCTTCGTTACGGACATCAAGAATAAATAAATCTTTCTTTTCTACAACGCGGCGTGCTACTTCTGAAGCTTTCATTGCTTTAACTGCCATTATTATATTCCTCCTTAGGAAATTAATTGATTACTTACTGGATTCCGTCGGACCGTTCCAGTCACTCATACCGGGCACTACGTTCTTTACATTTGTAAATTCGTTGTCAGCAAGCTTCTGTGAAGCCATGTCGCTGCGATTGCCGGTCCGGCAGACAACATACGTCTCTTTATTTTTATCAAGTTCTTTCATGCGCTCGTCCAGCTCCCCGAGAGGAACGGATACCGCGCCGGGAATATGGGAGAAAGCATATTCCGCTGATTCACGGACATCAAGGATCTGCACATCCCTCTCCAGCTTTTCTTGAAGTTCACTGTTGTCGATAACGTGCGGGAAAGTTTTTTCTTCACTTTCTTCACCCGTCGATTTGCGGACATAGTGGTAAAGGACCCCATCTTTTTCAGAAGTTCCGATATATTGATGACCCGATTTTTTAGACCAGGCTTCCAGATCAGCGGTGGACCCTTTGTCAGTAGCCTGAATTTCAATGACCTGGCCAGGTTCCAGCGCAGTTATTGCTTTTTTTGTTTTTACGATCGGCATAGGACAGGCAAGTCCTTTGGCGTCCAGATGTTCGTTAACAGTAATATTCATTGTTTCCTCCTTGTTATCCCTATACACGTATGGGTATTTGATCAAGAAAAATTTTTACGGCGCTGCTGTTTCCCCGTTCCAGGAAATCATTCCGCCGTCCATATTAATCACATTATAACCTTGCTTCTCTAGAAATTGCCCCGCTCTCTCACTTCGGGCACCGGATCGGCAGATCATAATTACTTCTTTGCTTTTATCAATTTCTTCTAACCGCTGAGGAATTTCACCGAGTGGGATATGCTTTGCTCCAGGTACCATTCCCTGCACTGTTTCTTCAGATTCTCTTACATCAACCATCTGCAGAGAATTATTTAATCTGCTGTTAACTTCTTCTGCTGTCCATATTTTCATTGACAGTATTCCTCCTTAAATAAACAGGTTTACGTTGCC
>REBZ01000171.1 GCA_007692495.1 Alkalicoccus sp. | reverse complement strand
CGGTCAGCGTAATGCTTCGCTGCAAAGTACGGCCGGATTTTTTCGCTCCAGTTTTCCCGGTTGTTTGCCTGAATGGCACTTACCTGGATGTAGCGGCTGACGCCTGCCTGCTCCGCTGCTTCCACTGTTTTTACTGCTCCGTCCAGGTCTACAAGAATCGTTTTATCCATACCCGTATTCGGACCGGAACCGGCTGTAAAGACGACGGCGTCGCAGCCATCTGCAGCTGCGGCAATGTCTTCAACGCTTCCCTCGAGGTCTGCCAGTACGGCTTCTATTCCATCACTGCGGAATTTTTCAGCCTGTTCTTCTTTGCGTACCATGGCACGTACCTCATGCTTTTGGCCACTGTGAAGTTTTTCAACAAGCTGGCTTCCGATTTGACCGTTTGCTCCTACTACAAGCACTTTCATTCAAACACTTCCTTCCTGATTTTTCACGATTGTCTATTCCTGTACCAGCGGAGAGCGCGGCACTCCAGTCCGGTGACGTATTCGTGTTTCCCTTCAATATAAGCCTTTATATTATAAGGGTATTCCCAGGCAAGGGACTGCTTCAAACCTTTATACTCCCTGCGCGCCCCGGGATGCTCTCTCAAATAGTCTCTTACAGCAAGGTGCCGGATAATGTGTGGGCTCTCTGCCTCTACAATATGCAGATGAAACTTCCTGACACCTTCTACATTTTTTGTATAAAAAAGTCTGTCCGGAATACCGGATTCCCCATGCGCACAATAACCATATCTGCGGAATTCCTCTTCCAGACTGTCTATCTCCGACAGATTTTCAACTACCGGCATAATGTCGATAATAGGTTTAGCCGTAAAACCGGGGACCGCCGTGCTGCCTATGTGATGAATATCCCGGAGATTCTCCCCGAGTATCCCCCGCAGCAGCTCTGCTTCCTGTTCAAACAACAATGGCCAGCGCGGATCGTAATCGGTTACTTCCACTCTGCGCATATCCGCCGCCCCCTTTTCCCTATTTAATTTTTATTCGCAAATTCGTCTCGACAGCTCCCGATAAACTTCCATAATGTCAGTGTCCTTCAGAAACTGGAGTGCGTGTGTTTCTGTTTTTGTCGCAATTTCAATAGTGTTGGCAAAAGAGAAAAAACCTGTTTTTTCAATCGCTATTTCTTCGATTTTCTGATAAGGAATAGTCACTACTACTGATTTGGATTTTGTCATGAACGAACGGTCCACAAAAAGCATCCGATGCGACGTAAAAGCAACAAAATCAACCATCAGTCCGTACGTACTGACCAGCTCCTCTCCTTCAAAAAGAAATTCCTCTACCTGCTCTATATGCTTCTTCTTGTTATCTCCCCGGCTGAAAAGTCCCACAGCAAAAAAACTCCCTTTCTTCTTAATTACTTTAAGAATAAGGGAGTTTCCGTCTGTTGTAAATTCGTCAGGCTTCTGAAGTGGGGCATTTGTCTTTTTAATTCTGATTTTTTGTTCAGCTGCTGTTATTTTTCCGGCTGGCTGGAATTCAAAATGGCTTCCAGGTCGTTCAGGCTTTTGCCCGTGTAGTCCGGATGATGGTGCCCTGTTTCAAATATACTGCCGCCCCGATTCAGCCAAAGTGTATCAAAACCGAATGTACCTGCTCCAATAACATCCCACGTGTTGGAAGAAACAAAAAGAACTTCTTTTCGTTTTACTCCGAAGTACCGCAGCGCGTACTGATAGGCTGTCTGCGAAGGTTTATACTGTTTCACCCCGTCCATACTGAGAATTTCGTCGATAAATGGAGCTGCTGCAGAATTTTGGATCAGTGGTTCGAGCATATCCATGGATCCGTTGGAAACTACTGCGTGAACGACTCCTTTCTGCCGGGAAAGGACTTCTTCTGTTTCATCGTAGATGTCCAGAGTTTTATAAGCTTCTACTGCCCCGGCCAGCAGCCGGTCGTCCGGTTCTATGCCGTACGCTTCCAGCGCGTGTATAAATGCTTCTTTCGTCAGAAGAGAAAAAGGGCGGTACGTTCCTGTCATCTGGCAGATGAAAGCATAGTCCAGCTGTTTCCTGCGCCAGAGGGAGGCCACCTCTGCTTCTTTTTCCGGAAAAGCTTCCCGCACCGCTTTCCCGGCAGAAGAAGGATCAAATAATGTTCCGTAAACGTCATACATGATTACTTTATACATCAATTCTGCTCCTTTCTTTCTCCCGGATTACACTTCACATTCACAGGCACGTGGAAACCGGGATACTTCCTGCTGTAATTTACTTTAAATCAAATGCGATCTTTTTTCCATTAATATGGTATCCTGCCACACGCCACGGCAACAGGCGATTTTCTCCCTATAGCCCACCGTACGGAATCCTGTTTTTTCATGCAGGCGGATACTGCTTTTGTTTTCATGGAAGACGACGGACTGCAGTGTCCAGATTCCTTCTTCTTCACTTTTTATAATCAAATGGGTAAGCAGCTTTTCCCCCGCACCCAGCCCCCGGAAACAGCTGCTTATATAAATGCTCACCTCTGCTGCACCGCGGTAGGCTGATCTCGGAGAAACAGGACTGAGGGCTGCCCATCCAGCCATTGTATTTTCTTTTTCAATCACGAGCCGGCAGCTCTTCAGATGACTCCGGTCCCACTCCTTCCAGGAAGGGACTTCCTCTTCAAATGTGGCCAGGCCGGTTTCAATGCCTTCCGAATATACAGCGGCTGCTTCTGTCCAGTCTGCAGGCTGCATCTTTCGTATCGTGAACAACGATATAACCTCCTCCAGCTGAAAACTATGGTTTTTTCGGCAGATCTACTGCCTCATCCTCGTACACATCCCCGTCCCACGTTTCGAGATCGAACTTCCTGGAAGCAGCTCTTCCCTGTTCTTTCTCAATCGTTTCATCCATTTTTTTCGTGAAATGTTTAATAGCCTCCGTGTAGGAGGTCCCTTCCGGAAGATAATCTATATTTTTATGAACGAGACGGCTTTTCTGGTAAAATTCAACCCGGAAACACTCATCGTCATAGGGGCTCGGCACTTCAAAAAGTTTGACATCATAAGTGCCTGTCCGGCCCTTCACTTCTTTTTTTGAAGCTGCTTTTTTATGGTCAGGAGATTTTTTTCCATCATTTTTGTCAATAATTACAGCTGTCAGAATAAAAACGAACGTGACGGTGACAATCATAAAAATCCAGAACATATACAGCACTCCTCTCAAGAAATTTATCAAATTTTTACACAAGTTCACTGGTAATTACTTACGTTCTCCTTGTAGAACAGTTATACTATTTATGAAAGGAAGGTGACGACGAATGACAGGAAAAGGCATGCCAGATTTTGTGAAGTATTCCAGGAGCCAATGCATCAATGCCGGTATGAATCCTGCGGAAGTAAGAGTGCCTAGTCAGCGGATGACCGAGGCGGAGCTGTTTGCCAAGAGAAATGAGTACAACGAAATACTTGAGGTTGTCAGTTTTTTCTCTGCTAAAGTCCTCCAGTCTCTTGCAGGCACACCCATACTCATTGTCATTTCAGATGAAAAAGGTTTCATCCTGGATATTGTCGGAGACGAGACAATTAAAGATATGATCCAGAAGCTCGGAATTGAGGCCGGCGTCCGCTTTACACAGGAAGACCTCGGAACCAACGTGATTTCCCTTGCTCTCCAGCAGCGGCATCCTGTGAATCTTATCGGGGATGATCACTTTTTTGAGTTCCTTCACGGTACCGCCTGCTACAGTGCCCCATTCCACTACACGGACCTGGATAACCTGCTGGGAAGTATCTCTATTATGACATCTTTAGAGCTGGAAAACAGCTTGTTTCTGAACATGCTTTCCAACGTCGTCGATTCCATTGAACGGGAGCTTCTTCTCAGAAAACAGAACCGGAAACTGGACATTTTGAATCAGATTATGCTGAGAAGGACCCAGAATGCAATTATTGTCACGGACGCAGAAGGTACGGTTACGGATTTCAATTCTTTTGCCGAAAAAATATCCGGCTTCAAAAGCGAAGAAATTATCGGACGGGATATTTTTAAATCCCCTATTACCGGCAGCTACTTTCATCAGGTGCTCCACACTCAGCAGAATTTTAAAGATGTAGAAATGAAATTCAGCAATAATAACGATGAGGAGATTATATGTCTTTTTGATGCCCAGCCGATTTACGACCCTCAAAAAGGTTCGCTGGTCGGTGCATTTGCCCAGTTCAGGGATATTACAGAAAGATACCGGCTTCAGGAACAATATAATTACCTTGCTTATCATGACGAGCTGACAGGACTGCCAAACAGGCGTTTCTTCCAGAGAGAACTGAAAAATCTGCTTCAGGAGCACCATCGAAAAGCTGCTCTGCTGCTGATTGATCTGGATGGATTTAAAAATATTAATGATACGTTCGGCCACAGCAATGGAGATAAAATTCTGCAGTCTGTCGCCCGGCGCCTGTCTACGTGCTGTAACGAAAAAGGAATCCTTGCCCGGATCAGCGGAGACGAATTTATGGTACTGCTGCCGGACATAAATGATGAAGAAGAAGTGAAAGAAACAGCCGAAAAGCTGCTTAACCAATTTAAGGAACCTTTCATAATAGACGAACGTAGTTTTTATACAACGGCGAGTATCGGAGCAGCTCTGTATGAAGATACGCTGCCCAACCTCGAAGATTACATGGTTCATGTAGATGCCGCAATGTATAAAGCAAAAAACTTCGGAAAAAACGATTATATGCTGTTTTCCCCGGAAATGTATGTAAATGCCGGAGAAGAACTGCTGCTGGAAAATGACCTTCGGCAGGCACTGAAAAATGAAGAACTGGAGCTTGAATATCAGGGACAGATTAACGCCAATACCGGATCCATTATTGGAGTTGAAGCACTCGTAAGGTGGAACCATCCGGAAAAAGGCAGAATGTCTCCCGGCACGTTTATCCCGCTGGCAGAAAAAACGGGGCTCATCGTACCAATTGGAGACTGGATTATTCATCAGGCGTGCCGTCAGCACCATCTTTGGAAAGAGGCCGGACTCCCCCCTATTAAAATCAGCGTTAATTTATCGGCCCAGCAGTTTCTGAATCAAAATTTCACTGCCTCCGTGGCAGCTACTCTGCAGGCCACTGGTATGCCGCCTGAGTTTTTGGAATTCGAAATTACAGAATCGATGACCATGGACTTTAATTACGCTGAAAAAGCTCTTCATGAACTGAAAAACCTAGGCATCCGAATTAGTATCGATGATTTCGGGACAGGCTACAGCTCCCTTTATTACTTGAAGAGATTCGATATTGATGCACTAAAAATCGATAAATCTTTTATAGATGATTTAAGCGGCGATAAAAACGACGCTGAACTTGTTAATACGATGATTGTTTTAGCCGATAACCTTGGACTTGGAGTAATTGGTGAAGGAGTGGAAACCCGGGAACAGCTGGATGAACTTATGAGGCTGGGCTGCCATACTATTCAGGGCTACTACTTTATGAAGCCGATGTCAGGTGATGACCTCCGCTGTGGCTACTATGATTTGATGCAGTCTGTGTTTGAAAAAAAATAACTCCATAATTGTTTTTTGTTTTGCCCCCGGCAATAAATTATTTCCTGCCGGCTGGTAAAAGACGGCTCGTTTCCAGAATGTTTGTTTCTCATTTCTTAAAGGAAGAGCTGCATAGGATACCGCGCAGAACACTGACTTCTCAAATGAACGGTCACTGCCGGAACAGCTTCCCTTTTTCAAAAGCAGCCAAAAACATGTAAAGGATGATTCAGATATGCAGACAGTAGCAGCTATATTAGCGAAACAACTTAAAGAATGGGGTGTAACCCATGCTTTTGGAATCCCGGGAAAAGCCGTAGTACCACTCATTCTGGCTGCGGATAACGAAGGAATTTCCTTTGTTCTGAGCAAACACGAAGGTGCAGCTGGTTATGAAGCTGCCGGATACTCGTTGATGTCCAGAAAAATCGGAGTCGCAATTGGTACATCGGGGCCGGGAGCCACGAATCTTCTCACAGCTGCAGCTCAGGCAAAAGCTTCAAACATTCCTATGATTATTTTCACCGGACACCCGGCTGTAAAAGCTGCAGGCCAGCCACTGAGCCAGGACTCCTCCCCTTTCGGAACAGATGTTACGGATATGTTTGCTTCTGTTACGAAATACAGTGCCCGTATCGAGCGTCCGGATCTGGCAGAGCCGATTTTCAAACACGCTGTGGAAGAAGCGTTCCGGGGGGTAAAAGGTCCGGTTCATCTTTCTATCCCGGCTGATGTTCTTGTTGATCAGACAGAACCGTTTACGTTTTCTCTTCCGGAAGAAGACCCTCTGCTTTCCAGCCGTCTGGACGAAGCTGCCGGACATATCCAAAATGCCGGACGTCCTCTGCTTCTGCTCGGAAAAGGGATTCATTCCGCCAGAGCTTATAAAGAAGTAGAACA
>REBZ01000170.1 GCA_007692495.1 Alkalicoccus sp. | reverse complement strand
TCTGCAGAGGGGATCTGGAGTGGAGAGGGCTTGTAAAAGGGGAAGGAAGGCCTGAGTTCAATGAAGGTTGACATTATTGCAATTGGAGCTCATCCTGACGATATTGAAATAGGGATGGGCGGCAGTGCGGCCAAAGCCGCTGAAACAGGAAAAAAAGTACAGTTTATCCACTTAACAAAAGCGGAGCTTTCGTCGAATGGAACGGTGGAAGAACGTGAAGAAGAATCAAAAAAAGCCTGCAGAAGGCTTGGAGTACTTGAACCGATTGCGCTGAATTTTCCAGACCGGGGACTGTTGAATAAGCGGGAGGAAATCATTGCTGAGCTTGTACGGCTTATTCGCAGCGGGAGACCGGATTATTTGTTTGCACCGTACGTTGAAGACAGACATCCGGATCATACCCACTGTTCCATGCTTGTAAAAGAAGCGTTTTTTTCGGCAGGAATCAGAAAGTACGGTTTTGAAGAAGCATGGCGCCCGAAAAACTTGTACTATTATCAAATTAACGGCCTCGGAAATCCTGATTTTGCCATCGATATAACCGGATCAGCAGAAAAAAAGTATGAGGCTCTCCAATGTTTTAAAAGTCAGTTTGAGAAACTTCCGGAAGCAGCTTCAACCCCTCTGAATAATGGTTATCTGGAAGATCTCCGTGCCCGGGACCGCCTTACAGGCCGGGAAGCCGGTGTAAGCTGCGCCGAAGGATTCAAAACGGATGCTCTACTGCTGCATGATCCTTTCGAAAAGGGGAGAAAATAATGAAAATTGGTATTACATGCTATCCAACAGTAGGGGGCTCCGGGGTGGTAGCTACTGAACTCGGCAAAGCACTAGCTGAAAAAGGACACGAGGTGCACTTTATTACTTCCAGTCTCCCGTTTCGGCTGGATGAAAGTAAAACAAATATTTATTTTCATGAAGTTTCAGTGAACTCCTACGCAGTGTTCCAGCATCCTCCGTACGATTTAGCCCTGGCAAGTAAAATGGCGGAAGTTATTAAAGAAGAAGGACTGGATATTCTCCATGTCCACTACGCCATTCCTCATGCAGTCAGTGCCTATCTCGCGAAAGAAATGGTGGACGGAAGAGTTAAAATAGTTACAACACTGCACGGTACAGATATAACAGTTCTCGGATACGATCCTACGCTGAGCGACATGATCCGCTTCGGAATTGAACGATCGGACGCGGTGACAGCTGTTTCCGGAGATTTGATCAAACAGACGAAAGAATTATTAAATACAGATGTCCATATTGATACAGTGTATAATTTTATAGATGAAAGAATTTATTATCCGCGGAAAAACGAAGCAGCGTCAGTAAAAAAAGAAATGGGTATACCTGAGCAGGCTAAAGTTATGGTGCACGTTTCAAATTTCCGGAAAGTTAAACGGGTGGAAGACGTTATTTATACGTTCCAGAAAGTATCAGCCTATGTAGATACACACCTGCTGCTGATCGGGGATGGCCCGGAACTTCCTGTAATCCGACGTCTGGTAAAAGACCTGGGTCTTAAAGATAAAGTACATATCACCGGCAGCCAGAAAAGGGTAGCTGAACTTTTGTCGATGAGTGATGTTAAACTTCTTTTGTCCTCCAAAGAAAGTTTTGGACTGGTGATACTCGAGGCTATGGCTTGTGGGGTACCCGCCGTTGGTACAAATATTGGTGGAATTCCTGAAGTTATTGAACACGGGAAAAGTGGATATATATGTGAACTGGGAGATACGGATAAAGCTGCTGAGTATGTGCTGAAGATATTTAACAATCCATCCCTTGGTAAAAAAATGGGGGAAGCTGCATTGAAAAGAGCACATACTACATTTAATAAAAACGATATAGTGGAACAATATGAAAAAATATATGCAGGGCTGGCGGGCAGTTGATATGGAAAGATGGCAGAAAGGGATGGAGATCATAGGAAGAATCAGCAGAGAAGGGGACAAAGCTTATCTTACCGGTGGGGCTGTCAGAGACAGACTCCTCGGGATGGAGCCGGCCGACATAGACATTGCTTCTACCGTCAGTGCTGAAAAACTCGAAGAAATATTTGGACGGACCGTCCCTGCTGGAAATAGAAAAGAGACGTTCCTTATATTTCCGTATGGAGAGCCGGTGGAAATTACAAAACTTAAAGGCAGGACGATTGAAGAAGACCTCGCTTTAAGAGATTTCACATGCAATGCAGCGGCAGTGGACTCTTTCGGAGATGTGATTGACCCTTTTAACGCGAGAAGAGCGATTTCAGAAAAAATGCTGTATCCGGTTATTTCTGCGGACAAAACTTTTGAGGATGACCCCCTCCGTCTCATCCGGGCTGTTCGTCTATCCGTAAAGCTCCAGTTTTCATTGAGCACAGAATTAATCACTTCCTACAAACGAATGTCCTGTTTAATTGAACGGACGCCGGAAGAGCGTATTTACCTGGAATTATCCAAGCTAGGCAGGCAGCAGATCAGTAAAACTGACTGGATAAACGTCTATCCAATGCTCAAGGAGCTTCCTCTAGGGCTCTTTGAAGATAACAGCCTGTATAAGGGACTTCAGGATATAACTCCAATGTTTACCCCTGAGCAATGGTGGGCTGTTATCCTCTATAGAAGCGGCGCGGCGTGGCCGGCCCGTGCCCTGCCGAAGAAAATACATAAGCATGTGCGTAAAACACATTTTTTCTTGTCAGAGGACTGCTGGGGGGACATGTCTCTTTACGAAGCAGGAAGAACAGTCATCCAATCCGCTGTGCTGATCAAATCCCTGAAAGGAGAATCTTTTGCTGAAGATCCTCTATTGCAGTTTGACAGGCTTCCTATTCATTCCGTACGGGAACTGCAGGTTTCCGGCAGAGATTTTTTGCACCTGGATCGCCGAGAAATAGGCCGCGCTTTGTCGATACTGGAAGAAGCTGTGATAACAGGAAGAGTTTCCAACGATAGAAAAAAACTGATTACATATATCGAAGGAGAAAAACAATGAAAAGTAAGCTGCTTGCTGTATTGAAAGAAAATTATCCAGAGTACGTTTCAGGAGAAAAACTGAGCGGAGAACTGTCGTGTTCAAGAACTGCTGTGTGGAAACATATTGAAAAAATGAGAAAAGAGGGATATATTATTAAAGCGGTTCGGAACAGGGGCTATCTGTTGGAAAGTTCGCCGGAAGCTTTTTCTGCACATGCAGTAGCTTCCCAGCTTTCCGATGCCCTCCTCCCGTATAAGATTAATTTTTACCGCGAACTTCCATCCACTCAGCCTGAAGCCCAGCGTCTCTTTCTGGAAGGAGCCGGGGAAGGTACCGTGGTCATAGCAGACAGTCAGACGAGCGGACGGGGGAGACTCGGAAGAGAATGGCAGTCCGGGGAAGGGAAGGGACTTGCGATGAGTATTATACTGACTCCCGGTATTCCCCCATACAAAGCACCCCAGCTGACGCTGGCTGCTGCTGTTTCTATTGTCAAGGCTGTGAATAAAATGACTGGAATTGATATGGAAATTAAATGGCCGAACGACCTGCTGGTAGACGGGAGGAAAGTATGCGGCATTTTAACAGAAATGCAGTCCGATCCTGATCAGGTCAGATCTGTCATTGTCGGTATCGGTCTGAATGTTAAAAAAGATAATTTTTCCGGCGGACTTGAAAACACGGCAGTTACTCTGGAAGAGGCTGCCGGCAGAGAAGTGGACCGTGCCGATGTGGCTGCGGCAATTTTAATGCAGTTCGCTTCAGACTATAAACTTTTCCTTGATAAAGGTTTTAAAGGACTGAAAAAAGATTGGGAAACACATACGTGTACACTGGGTAGATTTGTCCGGGTGGAACAAAATGGTGTTTATTTTACCGGTAAAGCAGAATCGGTGGATGACCAGGGAGTGCTGCAGGTCCGTACAGAAGACGGCATACTTCATCCGGTAGTTTCCGGAGATATTGAACTGTCATAATTTAGACATTTTACGAACTTATTTGATATAATAAAAAATGGACAGTATTTCTTTATGGAAACTGTACCGCAATAGAGATAAATTAAAGGGATCTGCCTTGATCCGTTACCGACGGACAGGGACAGAAGGTAGAGCGCACTGCGTTCTTTCCTTCTTATTTTCTAAGAAGGAGTGTTGATTTTGAAAAAAACGACGTCGGATTTTCTCAGAATGAAAAAAGACGGGCACCCGATTGTCATGGTTACAGCCTATGATGCGCCGGGTGCTGAACTCTGTGAAGAAGCAGGAGCGGACACGATTCTTGTTGGAGATTCTCTCGGGATGGTAGTCCTCGGCTATGATTCCACAGTCAGCGTTACTATGGAGGACATGATTCACCATACGAAAGCTGTAAAACGTAAAGCATCCGGGACATTTATCGTCACGGACATGCCGTTTATGTCCTACCACATATCCAAAGCTGAAACGATGCTCAATGCGCAGAAAATTATTCAGGAGAGCGGAGCGGATGCTGTGAAACTGGAAGGCGGTGGAGAAGTTTTCAGGCATACGGAAGCTCTCGTGGAAGCCGGCGTGCCGGTAGTAAGTCACCTTGGGCTGACGCCGCAGACCGTCGGGGTAACCGGAGGATACAAAGTGCAGGGAAAAACCGCTGCCGAACAGAAAAAGCTGATGGAGAACGCAAGGGAAGCAGAAAAAGCAGGGGCGTGCATGCTCGTGCTGGAGTGCGTACCGGAAGAAGCTGCCGGAAAAATTCAGGAAATGCTTTCCATTCCTGTAATAGGTATTGGAGCAGGCAGAATAACTGACGGCCAGGTACTTGTGTATCATGATATTGTCGGCTATTACGGTGGACATACCCCTAAGTTTGTTAAGCAGTATGCAGACATCCGGACAGACATCAGGGAAGCACTTTCCACCTATACGAAAGAAGTCCGTGAAAAATCTTTTCCAGAAAAAACACATGTTTTTTCACCCGTGGAAAAAATCAGTTCTCTCTACGGTGAAAAAACATGAGACAAGTAACAACGATCCATGAAATGCAGGAAATTTCGAATTCTTTAAGCAGGCAGGGAAACTCAATCGGGTTTGTGCCTACGATGGGGTATCTTCACGAAGGGCATCTGAGTCTCATAGATGCAGCGTCTGAACAGTGCGATACAGTCGTTATGTCTATTTTTGTTAATCCGCTTCAATTTGGAGAAGGAGAAGATTTTGACAGCTATCCAAGAGATGCCGGGGGTGACAGAAAGCTTGCAGAAGAGCGGGGAGTGGACATTCTGTTTATTCCGGATGCAGAAGAAATGTATCCACGTCCCATGACGTCCATACTAAAAGTACTACAGGGGACGGATGTTTTATGCGGAGCGAGCCGTCCCGGTCATTTTGACGGTGTAGCAACTGTAGTTATGAAATTATTTCAGGCAGTCCGGCCTTCAAAAGCTTTTTTTGGACAGAAGGATGCACAGCAGGTCGCTGTGATCAGCAACATGGCAGAGGATTACCATTTAAATATTGAAATAGTTCCTGTTCCTGTCAAAAGAGAGAAAGACGGTCTGGCTTTGAGTTCCAGAAATGTCCGTCTCCTGGAGGAAGAACGAAAAGAAGCTCCTCTAATTTATAAAACGCTTATTGACGCAGCAGAAAAAGTTCAGAATGAGAAAAACAGTGCTCCTGTTATTGAAGCACGTAATAAACTGGCCGGATTGTCAGGAAGTTTGGACTACCTTGAACTCCGGACATATCCTGATCTAAAAGAAGCAGACGGCACAGAGGCCGGAACGCTGCTTCTTGCGGCGGCCGTCAAGTATGAGCAGGCCCGGTTAATTGACAATGTAATGTGGACGCAGCAGAAAGGATGAAAAATATGATTCGTGAAATGATGAATGGAAAGCTTCACCGTGGGACTGTAACTGAGGCCGATCTCAATTATGTCGGAAGCATAACTATCGACCAGGATCTTCTCGATGAAGTGGATATGCTGGAAAATGAGAAAGTCCAGGTTGTAAATAATAACAATGGAGCAAGACTTGAAACGTATATTATTGCCGGGGCACGTGGTTCGAAAACAATCTGTTTGAACGGTGCTGCTGCGAGACTAGTACAGCCGGGGGATAAAGTAATTGTTATTTCCTATAAGTGGATGTCAGAAGAAGAAGCCCGTCAGCATACTCCACACGTGGCGATCCTAAATGATGCCAATGAAATCGTTGAGAAAATGGGGACAGAACCGGCAGCAACGGTACGAATCTGATCTGCAGGTGCTCCTTTCGAGAACAATTGTCAGTTCGGGAGTGCTTCCGAAATCGGATTTTTATCAGTATATAAAAGTGACCTGTCTCAGGGAAGGCAGGTCTTTTTTTTGCTGTGCTGAAAGAAGAATTTATTCAATCGTGATACAATAGCATAGGAATGTTATTCAGAAAGTAGGGTCGTAATATGTCTCGATATGTCGTACTGGAT
>REBZ01000168.1 GCA_007692495.1 Alkalicoccus sp. | reverse complement strand
AAAAAAACAGATGGGAGATAAGAAAATGGAGCATGCTTATTTAACGGAAGATCACGATATTTTTCGAAAGGGACTGCGTAAGTTTTTAGAACAGGAGGCTTATCCTTATTATGAGGAATGGGAAGAGCAGCGGATGATTCCCCGTTCTTTCTGGGAGAAGATGGGGGAGCAGGGGTTTCTTTGTCCGGATGTAGACGAAAAATATGGTGGATCGGGTGTGGACTGGGGCTTTTCAGTAGTCATTAATGAAGAGCTGGAGCGGGTCGGAACGAGCATGATCGGTGTCAGCCTTCATAATGACATTGTCATTCCCTACATCACGAGTTACGGGACAGAAGAACAGAAACAGCGCTGGCTGCCGAAAAGTGCTGCAGGCGAAGCAATCACTGCCCTTGCCATGACGGAGCCTGGTACAGGTTCTGACGTGGCTAACATAAAAACGACAGCCATTCCGGAAGGGGAGCATTACAGATTGAACGGGCAGAAAACCTTTATTACAAACGGTATTCATTCCGATTTAATCCTTGTTGCCTGTAAAACAGATCCGCAGGCGGAACCAAAACATAAAGGCGTGAGTCTGCTTGTAGTGGAACGTGACACCCCGGGCTTTTCCAGAGGACGGAAATTAAATAAGGTCGGCTGCCACAGCCAGGATACAGCAGAGCTGATTTTCGAAGACTGTCTCGTGCCGAAAGAAAATTTAATAGGGGAGGAAGGTAAAGGCTTTAAGTACTTAATGGAAAAACTGCAGCAGGAAAGGCTTCTCGTGGCTATTTCAGCGCAAGTTTCCTCCGAAAAGATGCTCGAAATGACAAAGGAATACGTAAAATCGAGAAAAGCATTCGGCCAGCCGGTAAGTAAATTTCAAAATACCCAGTTTAAACTGGTCGAGCTGGCTACAGAGATAGATATGGGCAGAGTATATCTGGACCAGCTTATCGCCAAACATATGGCAGGAGAAGATATTGTCACCCAGGTGTCGATGGCAAAGTGGAAATCCACGGAAGTGCTTAATGAAACGGCCGCCCAGTGTATGAAGCTGCACGGAGGCTACGGTTATATGGAAGAATACGAGATTGCAAGGCGCTTCAGAGACGCCCCGGTCGCAGCAATATACGCAGGAACAAATGAAATTATGAAAACAATCATCGCAAAAAATATAGGCTTATAATTTGGCTCTGTTAAACTCAAGTGCTGATACATGAAGAAAATTACGCTTCACCTAGGCAGGATGTCCGTGGAGGAAATTTCCATATTCCATAGAAATCCATCCTGCGGGATCTTCAAATCTCCTTCTTCCACGGGCTGTTTCCGCTGCGTTTTTACCATGAAAGAGAGGTGCTTCTGCTTTTTATGATTCCTATTTCTCCTTCCGTAAAACCGGTGACAGGGCAGAGACGTCTGCGGGAAAAGAAAGCGGGAAGATCCTTCGGCATGTCAGGAAAGCCGGTGCGCGGCAGGCGAAAAGAGCCGCAGGCACCCTAATATCAAAACGGAGCTTTAACAGAGATATGGATGGAGTTAAAATCGGAGCCGTGAAAATATCTAACGCTGTATAACGAAGGCGGAGACACCCAGAGGATCAGCGCCGTTCGAGAATCCATTTTAGCGGACGATTTTTCCGCCGAAATTAGTCGAGAACAAGCCCTCGGGTAAGCTCCGCTGAGAGTGGAACAGCGTTATGTTGATCTCATAAACGAGCTATTTTTAAGGTGCCCTAACAATTAAAAAACAAAGAAAAAGGAGATTTTTATGATGAGAGAAGCTGTCATTGTGGAAGCAGTCCGGACACCGGTAGGAAAAAGAAAAGGCACACTGCAGCATATTCGTCCTGATGAATTAGCGGCGGTTGTGCTGAAGGAAGTAGTTGAGCGCGCGGGCATTACAGCTGATCAAGTGGAAGATGTCATTATGGGATGTGTGACACAGTCCGGTGAACAGGCCGGAGACATTGGAAGAGTCGCAGCACTTATCGCCGGCTTTCCAAACAAAGTACCGGGAACAACGATCGACCGGCAGTGCGGCTCCAGCCAGCAGGCAATTCACTTTGCTTCCCAGGCTGTTTTGAGCGGCGACATGGATATCGTGATTGCAGCCGGTGTAGAAAACATGTCCCGTGTACCGATGGGATCCAACTATCAGGAAGCCCCTTTAAGTGAAGAATTAAAGAAACGTCATGAAATAATTCATCAAGGGCTGTCTGCGGAACGAATAGCGAAAAAATGGAGCTTTTCCCGCGATCAATTGGATCAATTCTCGCTGGAAAGTCATGAAAAAGCCGTTCAGGCCCAGCAGGAAGGACGTTTTAAAAAAGAAATCGTTCCTGTGGAAGTTACTCTTCCCGACGGATCCACTCACACTCTTCGTGAAGATGAGGGACCGAGAAAAGATACATCATTGGAAAAATTAAGCAGTCTGCAGCCGTCTTTTGATAAAGATGGAGTGATTCATCCGGGAAACGCCAGTCAGATCAGTGACGGAGCCGGAGCCGTCCTCATTATGTCACGGGAGAAAGCCGAAGAACTCGGATTGAAGCCGCGCGCTAAAATCAGTACGAGAGTTGTTGTTGGTTCAGATCCTACCTTGATGCTGACAGGCCCGATTCCGGCAACGGACCTCGCGTTGGAAAAAGCAGGGTTGTCGATCAATGACATTGACGTTTTTGAAGTAAATGAAGCCTTTTCCTCGGTACCGCTTGCATGGCTCGAGGAAACAGAAGCTGATCCACGTAAGCTGAATCCTAATGGGGGAGCGATTGCCTTAGGGCACCCTCTCGGTGCAAGCGGTGTCCGCTTAATGGTTTCCATGCTTCATGAGCTTGAAAGAACTGGTGTACGAACTGGTCTGCAGACGATGTGTGAAGGCCATGGGATGGCTAACGCGACCATTATTGAAAGAATCGATTAACTATTTGTTTTCTTGTGCTCGACTGTACAGAGGTACAGGACGAGCTGCAGTTGAATTCGTCGGAAAATTCAGTACTTATGAAAAGGGGTGGGACTAAATGACATACGAAAAATTTACAGAAGGTCAGCTGTTTCAGACGCCCGCGGTCTTCATGACTAAAGAAGAAATTATGACGTTCGCTGACCAGTATGATCCTCAATATTTTCATATTAATGAAGAGAAGGCGGACAAAAGTCATTTTGGCGGCATTATTGCTTCCGGCTTTCATACGATAGGCAGAGTCTGGTCCGAGTTTGTTAAATTGAATGTTCTCGGAGAAGACTGTATCGGCGGGTTGGGAGCTGATGAGATCCGCTGGAAAAGACCGGTTTATCCGAAAGATTACCTGAAGGCAGACATTCAGGTAACCAAAATCACAGGTGATGAAAAAAACAATAGAGGCGTGGTCACTTTACATTTTGAGGTGAAAAACCAGAAGGAGAAAACCGTGTTAACGTTTTTCACTGATGTCGTAGTGGCAGGCGCCCGTGAGCAGTCGAATTAAAAAATGGAGGGGAAACTATGTCTACAACAATTGGTACATTATTTGAGCAGACGGTACAGAAGTATCCTGATAAGGAAGCCCTTTATTATGTGCAGAAAAATGTCAGGTACAGCTACAAAGAATGGGACCGGCAGATTAACAAATTAGCCAATGCTCTGATAAAGGCAGGAGTTAATAAAGGAGACCGCGTCTCAACATTTTTATTTAATACAGAGGAGCTGGCCACCGTTTATTTTGCGAGTGCGAAGATTGGTGCTGTATTCAATCCGGTTAACTTCCGGCTGTCTGCTGATGAACTGAAGTTTATTTTAGAAGACGCGGAGCCAAAAGTCGTTTTATTCGAAAAAGCACTTTCAGAACACGTGAAAGCCATTCAGGCTGAACTTCCGGAATCTTCTTTCTGGTTTGTGGACGAAGAGAAACCGGATTTCGCGGTGGATTATCAAAAAGAAGTTGAAAGTGCGAGTGAGACCCGACCGGATGTTGAGGTGAAGGAAGATGACCTTTATGCCATTATGTATACGAGTGGAACGACAGGCCGTCCCAAAGGGGTAATGCATCGTCACAGGGAGATGGTGGAACAAAGCTTAATTTTAATATCCGGTACAAAACTCACAGCTAATGACAGAGGGCTGGTAACAGCACCGATGTTTCACTGCGCAGAACTTCATTGTGCCTTCCTGCCGAGGGTGCATATTGGCGCGTCTAATGTTATCACCCATCACTTTGAGCCAAAACAGACCCTGCAGCTGATAGAAGAAGAGAAGATTTCTATCTTTTTTTCCGCACCGACGATGTGGAATATGATGCTTCAGGAAGAACTTTCTGCCTATGATCTGAAGTCTTTACGTTTAGGGTTGTACGGGGCCGCACCGATGGCTCCGGCACTGGTTCATAAAATCCACGAAGAGTTTCAAACGAATTTAATTCAGGCATACGGGATGACGGAAATGGGGCCGGCGGTCACCTTTTTAATGGAAGATGAGCAGGTAACTAAAGCCGGGGCAGCAGGGAAAGCCATATTAAATCATGAAATCCGTGTTGTACGGCCGAGAGAAGGAGGAAGGTCTGAACCGGATGATATAGTTCAGCCGGGGGAAAACGGAGAAATTATCGTCCGGGGACCCTGCGTTATGCCGGGTTATTTTAATCGGGAAGAAGCGACGAAAAACGCTCTTTATCAAGGGTGGTATTATTCCGGGGACATTGGAAACTTTGATGAAGAAGGGTATCTATGGATTGCTGACCGGGTGGACGACATGATAATCAGCGGCGGTGAAAATATTTATCCGCGTGAAGTCGAGGATGTGCTTTATACGCATTCAGGGATCCTTGATGCAGCTGTTATAGGGGAGCCTGATGAAACGTGGGGGGAAAAGGTGACCGCAATCGTCGTGAAAAAGGATCCGGATCTCACAGAAGAAAAATTGGACCAGTTCTGCAGGGAGAGTGCAGCATTAGCCGGGTATAAAAGGCCGCGCCGCTATATTTTTATGGATGAACTTCCGAGAAATGCAAGCGGCAAAATGCAGAAATTTCTACTGAGAAAAAAACTGGAGCAGGCAGCATCAAGAGGCTGAATTGATTTATTGATGTGCTGCATCTTATAAAAAGAAAGGAGCATTTAAATGCTTGATGGTTTACGAGTCATTGATTTCTCCTTCTATCTCCCCGGCCCGTATGCGACGCTTCGTTTAGCAGATCTTGGAGCGGAGGTTATCAAAGTGGAACCGCCTGATGGAGATCCCGCCCGGAGCATGGGGGGCAAAAAAGACGGTACGGGTCTCGTTTTTCTTGCGAATAACCGCAGTAAAAAAAGTATTACCTTAAATTTGAAAGACCCGGATGATCAGGAAACGGCCAGAAGTTTAATTAAAAGTGCCGATGTTGTTATTGAAAGCTTCCGGCCGGGAGTCTCCAAGAAACTTGGAATTGACTACGATCTTGTAAAGAGCGTGCATCCGTCCATTATTTACTGCTCTATCTCCGGCTACGGCCAATCCGGGGAAATGAGTTCTCTCGGCAGTCACGACTTAAACTATATGGCTTTAAGCGGCGCGCTTGCTCAAGTAAAATCAAGCAGCGGAGAACCGGTCGATCCAACTAATACATTTGCTGATCTGATCGGAGGCATAGCAGCTAATGAAGCCATTTTAAGTGCTCTTCTGAAAAAAGAACGTACTGGAGAAGGAAGTTATATCGACCTCGCAATTACCGATGTGATGGCTTCCTTTATGACAAATCACCTCCTGTTTGAACAGGAAAAGGGGAAGCAGGACGGCATTTCCCTGCTTGGCGGGGAAGTTGTCTCTTATAAAATTTATAAAACGAAAGATGACCGTTTTGTCAGTCTTGCCGCACTGGAAAAGAAGTTCTGGATTAACTTTTGTGAAGCTGTCGGCAGAAAGGAGCTGATCGGGGAACATTTAGCTTCTGCAGAAGAACAGAACGCTGCTTTTCAGCAAATGAAAGACTTGTTTGCAGGCAGAAGTTTAAAAGAATGGACCGAATTCGGGCTGAAAACAGACTGCTGTCTTACTCCGGTACTGGAAACAGAGGAACTTGCTGATTCGGTTTACTTTAAAAACAGAGGAAGATTCCGTACGAACTGGGATATTAAGCAGGTGCTCACCCAGCCTGAACCCTCGCTGGAGCGGGCCTGGCCTCCCCCTGAATTAGGGGAGCATTCAGAAGAGATAAAAGAAAAGCTCAGTAATGCTTCCAGAGTAACGTAAAAGATGCCAAAACTGTCGTGGAGTAGAAAAAATAATAGTTTAGAAGTAGAAAAGCATTCATGGAGGAAATCCCGAAAATCTCTGTAGGAAAGTTTTTAAAACGAGCTTTAAGGGAGCAATTGAAGGATTACGCAGCTCAATAAAAAGTAGTGAGGGACAGGGTTATTCCTGTCCCTCGCTTCAGGCTGTTGATAAAGTCTTTTTGGTGTATAGATAGACGGTTTCCTGCCTGCGCCTTCCGGGGACGCTTTCCGGGCGGGCCGGGCTCAGCTAATTTCTTCC
>REBZ01000167.1 GCA_007692495.1 Alkalicoccus sp. | reverse complement strand
ACATACTCGTCAAGAGGAAGCAGGTCGTCTTCTGAAATTGCGAATATCTCGGTCATATAATCTTCAAAGCCGGGCGTGTGGGACATGAGATGCCTGAGCGTAATCGGTGCCGCATCCGTTCGGTTTGCTCCAAACTCCAGGTGGGAGGGGATCTCAAAGTCCAGGTATTCATTAATATCCGTGTCGAGGTCCAGCTCTCCCTCTTCCACAAGCTGCATGACAGCGGTCCACGTAAACAGCTTGGAAGTCGAACCGATTCGGAACAGCGTCGTTTCCGGATCAACCGCCGTTCCATGTTCCATATCTTTCACTCCATAACCTCTCGTGGTAACAACTTCTCCATCTGACACGACAGAGAGGGTAAGGTTGGCTATCTCCCACTCCTCCATTTTGTCTTCCACGACTTCATCCAAAAAAACTTGCAGATCACCGGCATCCATTGAAGGAGACGAAGCGTCTGCAGGCTGCAGGCTGATTCCAGACAGCAGGACAAAAAATACAACGAAGCAGAGGCACAGCGTTCTCAATATTTTTCCTCCTCTCAAATGCGAAACAGGGGAACCGGAACTGAATAAAGAGGCTTTAAACTGAGTAGTAAATTCGGCTGTGGCACAGGGAGAGTGGGGAAGCTGAATACTGTAGAGTTATCGAATATATTTATTGTTGATGCAGCGCACCACATCCTTCTGGTTCCATTATATTCCTAATGGTTCCCAATAAGAACAACTATTTTCATTAACAGCAAAATCGAAAATGTATATTGACTGTAAGCATCTGTTTAACTTTTGAACTTTTCCCTTAAACAAAGAATTATTGAATGAAGTTCATAATACATACCAGGAGGACATGACGAATATTCGAAAAGCTTTCCACGGAAACGAAGATGGATGTTCCTCACGCCCGTATTTTATTTTCAAGGAGGCGTAATTTAAGTAGCCTGGATGTTTACCGGGTGTTGTACGGCAATATATTGATTTACAAAGGAACTACAATATTGCCTTTGGTAAACTTTTTTAGATTATAGTGTTGACACTGGTATTCTAGACCTGTTAAGCTTTCAAAAGAATATCAGCTGAATACCTCGTTAGGTGAGGCTCCTGTGCAGGAGATACGCTGCTGCCCAAAAACGTCCAAAGACGCCAATGGGTCAACAGAAACTATCGACATAAGGTGGTTTTTAACGCAGCTGGATATATCCTATGCCGCACAGTGCTAAAGCTCTACGATTAGAGGGTCGTGCCGGGTTTATCCCGACGCCTGCTTTGTGTGCATATAAAGGCACCCTCTATTTGTGGAGGGTGTCTTTTTTCATGGGGAGCTGATAAAAGTGTTCGGCGAAAGGAGTGAGGGGTATTGGATCCCGATTCATGTCATCATATACAAGATAAAAATATCAAACTGCAAAACAACGGGTCCGCTTTCCTCACTCATGGTAAGCGCCTCGTTTAAAAAGGAGGCTTATCTATGGTAAAACTAAACAACTACACCCGGGAAGAGTATAAGAAATATCTTATCTCCAAAATCGATGATCAGGATACAGCGAGTGTCTACGATACGCTGATGGATCTTCATCCGACAGACCGGGCAGAGATTTATAAGGAATTGAACAAAGAGCAGCGGGAGTTTGTTCACAAGCTGCTCGCCCCGAAAGAGCTGGGGGAAGTATTCGAACAGCTCGAAACAGAAGAACAGGAGCAGCTGCTCGAAGAAGTGGACGAGCAGTTTGCGGCCACGATGTTTGATGATATGTACGCTGACGATGCGGCAGACTTTCTGGCAGAAATGGACGAAGAAAAAGCACGGGATATTTTAAGCTCCATGGAAGAGGAAGAAGCGGAGGAAGTCCGGGAGCTCATGGCCTACGACGAAGAAACCGCCGGCGCTTTAATGACGAAAGAGTTTATTGTCCTGCACGCGAAAGATACTGTAGGAAGCGTACTCGAGCGGCTGCGTAAAGAAGCACCGGACGCGGAAACAATTTATTATCTTTATGTTGTCGATGATCACAATAAACTCGCCGGCGTCGTTTCCCTGAGAGATCTGATTACAGCGGATCCGGCCGATCTGGTGGAAGAGCCGATGAGCACACGGGTCGTTTCGGTGGAAGCAGAAGAAGATCAGGAAGACGTGGCACGTCTCATTAAGAAATATGATTTTCTCGCCGTGCCGGTCGTGACGAAGCAGAACACCCTCGTCGGTATTATCACGGTCGACGATATTCTCGATGTAGTGGAAGAAGAAGCGGAAGAGGATTTCGGTGAGATTTCTGCAGCAAGAGGTTCCCTCGACGCTAAAATTTCCTCTTTCGGTGCGGCAAAAAAGCGGGCGCCATGGATTATTATGCTCATGTTCTTAGGTCTGGTGACAGCGAATGTCATCGACCAGTTTGAAGAGACACTGGAAGCAGTCGTTATTCTCGCTGCTTTTATTCCTCTCATTATGGACTCTGCCGGTAACACAGGCACCCAGGCACTCGCCGTTGTTGTACGCCGTCTTGCAATTGGTGATGTGGAACGAGGACAGATCGGCAAAATGGTCAGACGTGAATTTGGTACAGGTGTCTATCTCGGAATCTTTTGTGCGATTACTATTATGATTCTTATTCCGTTACTGTACGGCAACTTCGTTTTAGCCGGTGTGGTTGGCGCTTCCATTTTCATTACACTGAGCGTGGCGACGATCGTTGGAGCTGTCATTCCTCTTATCATCAACAAGCTGAAAATAGATCCAGCTGTCGCATCCGGTCCGTTTATTACAACTTTAAACGACGTGATCGGCCTGATGGTATACTTTACTATCGCGACGTCCCTGCTGCAGTACCTGTAAAAATAATACGTGAAATTAAAGGGGTTTTTGCCTCTTACAGTGCTGAAGAATCCGGCGGATGAGTGCCGCCTGTTCTGAACTCACCACGTATTTTTAAAAAGGAACTTGAGCCGCCTTCATTCTTTGGAGGCGGCTCTTTTTTCGGCTGTGAAACCGGAAAGCAGGGAAAAGAATAGCCGCATGTCACGCGTTGTGAAAAACTGTGCCTGTTTCTAATCTAACAGAGGTGCTCTTGCTGCTCTATATTCATAATTTGGATGTAAAACCCGCATTACGAGTTGAAGGAGTAGATGATTAGTATGTTTGACAATATGCCCCCGGGTTTATTTGAAATAATACTGCTTATAGTGAGTATTCTTGTTATCGGAACAGCTGTGATAGCCGGCTTTATCGTATATATGAGGATCGCTTTTAAATACAGGGACCGGCGCAGTGATGGCAGAAAAAGTGTTGAGGAAAATGAGGGAGAGCAGTAGATGGTTAATGGACTGCTGAACCCCCTCCGTAAAGAATGATTTTTTTTGGCTCTGTTAAAGCTCCGGTGTTGTTTTTGAAAGTCGCCTGCGGCTCTTTTCACCTGCCTCGCACGCGGCTTCCCATCCGTCCAGGAGGAGCTTCCCTCTTGACAGTTTCGTTCATATCAGGAAGCTGGAGATCTCCTCCACGGCAGGCCAAAGCGAAGTTTTCTCCATATACCAACACTGGACTTTAACATAGCTATTTCAAAAAGCAAAATAATTTCTTACTCAAGAGCTGTGATAATCTTTATGGATATTCCCAGCTTTTTCTTCATTTTTGAGCTGAAATTCAAGTAGTATTCAACTGTACTTTATGAAAAAAGAATAAATACACCTTATGTCGTTTATAAACTTTCAAAATAGTGAAAGATATGTAAAATATGAATTATATGTATACAGGCTGTTGATAAAGTGTTTTTTATGTATAGATATAAGGTTTCCTGCTTTCTGTTTCCGCAGGTGTCTCTACCCTGGCACCGGTTTTACGGCAGGAGTAATAGGAATCATAAAAAACAGAAGGACGTCTCTTGCACGACAAAAACGAAGCGGAAACCGGCCCGTGGAAGAAGGAGATTGGAAGATCCCGCAGGGCGTAAGCGCCAGTCGGAGATCCCCTCCACGGCAGAGCGGAAGCGAAGTTTTCTGCATATACCAACACTGGACTTTAACAGAGCTTTTCGCAGAGGTCAGCTGAAGACAAGCTCCCGGAAAAGCGGACGTCTGAAACAGGGATCTCATCCACTATTCGTGTTTTCCGGCATTAGCTTGTTTTATGAAATTCATTCCAGCGAAAAAATATTCTGCAGTTTTGAATTAACTGACGATGGGAGGGTGTACTTTGAAATACACAGGGAGAATCGGCGTCTGCTTCGTCAGCATTTTTATTACTCTCATCTGGATTATGTATCGTCAAGTCGCGGGAACATTAGTCGTCACGTATGCGGAGATTATTGTTTTTACCCTTATGCTTCAGCCCTTTTTATGGTGGCTCGGGAAACAGTACGACAAATCAAAAGATACTACTAAAAGACAGGAACTGCAGCAAAAAGAGGTGGAAAGTCTTTTTAATAACACCGGGGCTTTTCTCTGGACAATAGATGTGAAAGCAGAAAAAGTCATCGTTTCCAAAGGAATAGAAAATACTTTCAGCTTTACGGCGGAAGAGTTTGAACAGAATTTTGAACTTTGGATATCGAGAACCCATCCGGAAGACGAAGGAAAAGTTCAGGAACATTACCACAGGCTTCTGTCAGGTGCCCCTTCGAAATGTGAATGGCGGTTTTTTCGGAAAGATGGAGAGATCCGGTGGCTGGAGGTTTTTGGCAATCCGATTTTCGATGACTCCGGGCACGTAATAAAATTAAACGGCGTAGCTTACGATGTAACCGAGCGAAAGCAGATGGAAGAAAAACTGGAAAGCTTCGCCTATTATGACAGCTTAACGGGGCTGCCTAACCGCAGATACTTTAAGCAGGCTGCCGGAAAAGCCATCGAACGCTGCCACGAAAGTCCTGAAAAATTAGCTGTTATGTTTATCGATCTGGACAGGTTTAAATTTATAAACGATACGATGGGACACGACGTGGGAGACGAACTTTTGAAGAAAGTCAGTCACAGAATAAGCCAAAGTGTACGCGAGGTGGATGTGGTGGCCCGTCACGGTGGAGATGAATTTATTATTTTATTTGAAGAAATAGAGGAGTCAGAGGCAAGAGACATTGCCACACGGATTCTGGATCAGTTTAGTTCTCCTTTTCTGCTGGAAGGAGCAAAGTTTTTCACTACACCGAGTATTGGGATCAGTGTGTATCCTAAAGACGGGAAAGATATAGAGATGCTTATTAAGCACGCTGATAACGCGATGTATTTAGCGAAGGAACGCGGCAAAAACAACTTCCAGTTTTATATTTACGAAGACAAGGATGTAATCGATAGAAAAGTGAAAATAGAACGTGGATTAAACGACGCGTTAACTAACGACGAACTGGAACTTCATTATCAGCCCAAAATCCACTTGCCATCTGGTAAAGCGTACGGCGTGGAGGCACTGATTCGCTGGAGACATCCGGAGTTGGGAATGATTCCGCCGATAGAATTTATTTCTATTGCAGAAAAAACAGGCTTCATTAAAAAAATAGGGGACTGGGTCATCCAGGAAGCTTGTACACGGGCGAAGTTATGGCAGAGTGACGGCCTTTCCGTAAAAATGGCTGTGAATGTTTCAAGTGTTCAGTTTGAAGATGATTTTTTTGTAGATAAAATAAGACAGGTGTTAAAGGAAAGTGAATTATCCCCGGAATATTTGGGACTGGAAATTACGGAAAGCGTTATGCATAATTTGGAGCGGACAACTGTGACACTTCAAGAACTGAAAAAGCTGGGGGTCAAAGTCTCTGTTGATGATTTCGGCACAGGGTACTCCTCTCTGAATGTCCTCAGCAGGCTGCCGATTGATTTAGTGAAAATCGATCAATCTTTTATCCGTGACGTTTTAACAGATCCCAACAAAGCCTCTCTCGTGAAGACGATGATTGCAATGGCGGAGGATTTGGAATTCGATTTAATTGCAGAGGGCATCGAGAACGAACTGCAGGTGAATTTTTTAATGGAACATGGCTGTCACCTGGGGCAGGGGTACTTATACAGTCCACCGCTCCCGGCTGTGGAAATCGAGAAAATATTAAAGCAGCAGTTAATGCCGGTTTAAAACGATGAGAATGGATAGAACAAATGATCAATGGAAAGAAGAGCAGCATCGCCGACTCAGAAATACAATAAAATCAGCTGTGAAGGAAGCCTTCGATTAATCGGGGCTTCCTTTTAAATTCAGCAGTTGCCGGTGTCATATTTAAGAAAACTCCGTTCCAGTGCCTGAATCGAGTAAACTGCCGGATAGACCGCTTTCGTATGATACAGTGAATCTATTGACCTTTTTACACGCTGCAGAGAGGCTCCTTACGAGTGTGCATAAATGCAATGTTCAATTCAAAAAAGTAAATGGATATTCGTTTTACAAAAAGGCTGCCTTGAAAATAAAAAAATGAACGTTCGCTTTCGTTTCCATGGAGAGGCTTTCCGAGCGGGCCGCCCTCAGCTAATTCCATCCTGAACGGATCTTCGGCTCGGCCTT
>REBZ01000099.1 GCA_007692495.1 Alkalicoccus sp. | reverse complement strand
AGATAAGTAAGAACCGGCCGCTTTCGTTTCCATGGGGAGGCTTTCCGGGCGGGCCGGTTTCAGCTAATTTCTTCCGCCCTTCGGTTTGGAAGAAATGGATCTTCCGCGCGGCCTCAATCGCCTCGGAGTCCCCCCATGTCCACTACAGCTTACAGTAAAAAAGACAGAGCAGGGTATCCCATTTTACCCATGCTACCTGCCTTCTGTTAAACAGGAGGTTACACTGCTATCAAAGGACATTCCCATCCATTATGTGGCAATGGTGCTGCATGGGTGTCTCTGTTGGAATGTTGAATAGTTAAGAGTAACATAACTAATCGAAAGGGGGAGGGAAATCATGATAAAAGCAATTTTTGCACCAGCATTACATAGTAGGAAGTTTAATTATTTATATAGGTCTGCTTATCGCTGCAGCTGCCTTTTCAGGTGACGGTGGTACTCTCTCACGTCTACCGGTAGTAGTTTGGGAATCATTCAATGTATTCATCATTATATCCATAGTTATGTTAATCGGAGGGCTTATTTTGATGAGTCCTGATCTGGTTAAAAACGGAAATACAGGAGTTTGAAACCTATATCAGCTTCCTGGTATTTTCGGCAGATGTACCCGCTGGAACAAAAACAGTAGAAGCACTTCTTCACTTAAGAACTACGAACGTTAACAGCACCTTATTTTAAAAAGCGCTATGGTATATTTCGCTCTTAAACCCTGCTTCCACACGGCAGCCCTAAAGAAAGTAAAAACAGAGGACAATTACTCGTAAAAAATCGATCCCCGGTCGGGTTATTGTAGTTTTTTCCCACGGTGATATATGGTAAGCTCGTTCTGTTTCAAGCCGGAAAATTTTATTTTCTAAAGGAGTTAGTTATGTATACTGTATTTTCCACATTTGATGTGCCGCCTGAAAAAGCAGAAGAAGTTATCGGTATTTATCAGAACCGGTCGCGTATTGTCGATACGTCCCCCGGGTTTCTAGATTTTCTTCTCCTCCAGAATGAAAAACGCCCCGGAGAAATCACCGTCCAGCTTTTCTTCGAATCAAAAAGTGATTATTTAAACTGGATAAGAAGCGGTGATTTCAAAAAAATCCATGAATTGGAGAAAAAATATCCGGATCAGAAGCTTGCTTCGATCATTCCTTCCGTTTCCCAGCATAAGGTCGTGGCAAGATGAGCCGGTCATTTTCTACAGAAGAGATTATACGTGAGGTTACTGAGCGTATATATATGGAAGATCCGTCTCTTATGGATCAGTACGGCGAACGCGGGGTGGAGAAATGCCGGGAAGATAATGAACACCACCTCCGCCAGCTCGCTGCAGCCTATGCAATCAAAGATAAGAAAATGTTCGTTGATTATGCTCTCTGGCTCGACGGCATACTTCAGCGGCATGGAATGAAGACAAAACACCTTACAGATAATTTTCTTTTTCTTGAAGAAGCTCTCGGAAGGTATCCTGACGAACAGAGTGCCTGTTATCAGCAGTATATCCGGGCCGCCGCTGAAGAACTTCGCAGATAACCAGCTCTAAAAACTTCCTGATAAACGCAGTGGAAGACCCACAGAGAGAAAGGAGGCGGCATCCGCGTATCTCCTTCACAGCACCGTTATCATGAAGGTTCTTCTTATGAGGCAGCGAATATCAGTGAAACTAAAAAAGTCCTGCACCTCCCGTTCTTACGGGGATGCAGGACTTTTTATTATACTGTACTACCTACGATTTTCCGAATTTTCCGGTGAAGGCAGTATACAGTGCGGGCACGATAATAATAGTCAGCAGTGCCGAGAAAATCAGCCCGGCAATAATCGAAATAGCAAGCGGTACAAAAAGAACGTCTCCGCTCAGTGCCACGGGTGTTAAAGCACCGATAGCTGTAAAAGCTGTCAGCAGGATCGGTCGCAGTCTCACCCGTCCTGCTTCCACAACGGCCTCATGAATACCCATACCCTCTTCGCGGCGCTGTTTAATAAACTCCAGCAGAACAATGGAATTTCTCACTACAATTCCGGCGAGCGATACAATACCAAGAAGTGCCGTAAATCCAAGTCCTGTCTGCGTGACAAACAGTCCTACTACTGCTCCTGACGCCGCGATGTGTATCGTGGAAAATACGAGCAGCGGTACAGCAAGCGAGTAAAATTGAATCGCAATAACAATGTAGATCAGGAAAAGCACGACAATGAACAAGGTAGCAAGCTCCAGAATAAAGTCAGTCCGTTCCTCTTCTTCTCCACCGACAGCTGCCGTATAGGAAGATCCGGCCGTTTCTTCTACATCGGCTGCAATCTCTTCAATCTGAGCTGTGAGTGCTTCTTCGTCATTATCTCCGGGATAAACGCGCACCGTAACGGTACGGGTTCCGTCATCACGCAGAATGCGCGGAATTTCTTCGGTTTCCTCTTCGGCAAGAAGCGTATCCAGTGTTACAAGTTCCGGAGCACCTTCCTCCCCGGTTTCCGCTTCAGACGGTATTTCAATTTCTGAGAGGTCGATCGCTTCCCCGCTTTCGATACGGTCCAGCGTCATCTGCAGATCCAGTGTTTCCTCTGCTGTGCGGAAGGTAAGTACCGGAATTCCTTCCGTACGCAGACCGATTTGTTCACTTACGGCTCCCGGAGTAAGATTATACTCTTCAAGAGCATCTCTGTCGGGTTCATAGCTTAGTGTCGGCCGGCGTGGACCAAGATCATCCAGGACGGTGCCGCTTTCCGGAATGCCGGCAATCTGCTCCTGCATCTCCTCACTCATGTCCATGAGCGTTTCGACTTCCGGTCCCTGCAGCGTCACAGCTATCGGAGCACCGACCGGCGGTCCGGCTTCAATTGTTGTTAACTCGACTTCCGCGTCCGGAAATTCTTCCTGGAGCGGCTCTGTCCAGCGGGAAATCGTTTCCTGGGCTGACTGCTCCTCTCTGTTTACACGAAGGAGGAGGTTCCCGGTTTCTTCACTCGTATTATCCATGCCCTGTCCGAAAATCGGCGGCAGTCCATCTCCGGCGTAAACAGCCGTTTCGTAAACATGTGTATCCTCATCGAGGACAAAATCACGCATATCTTCGAGGACAGTTTCTGTTGATTCAAGAGTAGTACCCGCAGGCATTCTCACTTCCACCGTCACTTCATCACGATCAGTATCCGGGAAAAATTCGACTGGTATAAAAGGAATCAGCCCGTATAAAGCTGTCGTGACTACGAGACCGGTAATAGCTGTCTTCCACGGATGACGGACGACCCGGCGCAGAATGGAATCAGCATACCAGTCGGCAAGCTTCGTAAACTGTTTCCCGAGCAGTCCATCCTCCAGTCTTTCGCTCCGGCCATTTTTAGCTATCTGTTTTTTCCGGCGCCAGATTAAAAAGATCGGTACAAACGTCAGAGCGACGATCGTGGATGCAAGGATCGTAGTAACGAGCACTGTTGGAAGCGCCCGGATAAAATCTCCATTTGCTCCGGAAATAAACACAAGCGGAAGAAATGTAAAGACAATGGTTAACGTGGAGACGATAATAGAAACCCGCACTTCCCGGCTTCCTGTAATGGCTCCTTCCAGGGGCTCCATTCCCTGACGATATTTATTCCTTATGTTATCACCGACAACGATCGCATCATCGACAAGAATCCCGAGTGCGACAATCAGGCCGATAATTGAAATCTGATTCAGATCAACTCCGGCGAACGGCAGCGGAATCATTCCGATAAACACAGATGTCGGGATAGCGAGGGCCACAATAACTGCCGATGAAACGTTGAGCCCGAGCAGCGTCACAATAATAACGGAGGCAGCAGCAAAAGCAAAGGAGTAGGCAAGATCCCCAAAAATTTCGTCCACAATTGTCTGCTGTGTATAAAATAAATCAAGCTCGGCTTCTTCCGGCAGCTCCTGTGCCAGAGTTTCCATTTCTTCATCTACTTCACTATGCAGATCCGGAATACTCACTCCCTGCTCCGGTATCACAGTAAAAGATAACGCGGGTTCTTCTTCGTAAGTTATTCTATCTTCCGGCGTCTCAAGATCAATCCCGACTTCCGCGATATCCTCCAGATAGACACTATCCCCGTCAAAACTCTGGCCTACGAAGATGTCTCCAATCTCCTCAGGTGAAGTAAGCGTTGAAAGCTCCAGCTGGATATTCTCTCCTTCAAACTCATGAATGCCAAGGGGCGGCGTCTGCAGCTCTTCTTCCAGAGCATCCAGAATGTCCGGGATTTCCAGACCTGCTTCGAAGAGTTCTTCTGAATCTACATTAATAAGAAACTGCTGATCCGGGAAACCTTTTACGATTGTCCGCGAAACACCGGGAAGGGATTCAATCTCCCCCTGCCAGTCTTCGACCATATCCCGCAGTTCGTAAAGATCCTCGTATGTATCTCCAAGGATATGGTAGCTGGAAAGGCCGCCCAGTCCATCGCCTTCCGAGAAGTCCGGCGAAGCTTCTTGGGGAAGATCTCCCTCTGCACCATTCACTGCCTGCTGAATTTCAGTGAATACTTCATTTTGATTAACGTTGTCTTCCAATTCCACTGTTATGTTGGAAAAACCAGAAGTGGAAATAGAACTGATATTTTCTATCCCATCGATACCTTCCACTGCATTTTCCAGCGGTACTGTCACCTGCTGCTCCACCTCTTCCGGAGCTCCCCCGGGATAAGGCGTGGAAATGTTCCCGATATCGACAGCTATCTCAGGGACCTCCCGCTGCGGCAGCTGAAAGAGTGTCAGGACCCCGACAGCAACAAGAATAAATACAAACATGATGGTAATCTTCGGCCATTGAATCACTTTATCAAACATAATTGTCTCCCCCTGTTTCAACATAGGTATATTATAATGACAGAAGTGTCATTTTAAATCAAAAAAATCAGTTCTGCAGTCCTCCTTTTACGAGTAAAGTCACTTCTTCCACCCAGCTTTCCTCGGAATGCTGGCGGACCGGAATCTGCACCGAAGCCATCACATAACCGACCATCGTATCGATATGAACATCTTCCCTTATTCTTCCATCCTGCTGTTCCTGCTGTAAAATAACTTTCACTTTTCCCCGCATCTCTGCAAGAAGTGCTGCCATTTTCTCCGCACTTTTTTCAACCTGCTTTGTCGCTTTTTTGTCGATGTAGGGCATTACCTGCATCATCTGATGCATATAGGCATACTGCCCCCAGAGACGGATCAGTCCCTCAACAGCATCATCCTGACGGGAAACCTGATCAATTCTTTCCACAACCTGCTGCAGTAAATGCACCATAAAATCAGTCAAAAGCTCTTCTTTTTTGGAGTAATAATTATATATAGTGCTCCTGGCTACGCCGAGACGCCCGGCGAGCGCTTTAAAGTGAAAACCTGCGTAGCCGGATGATAAAATAAGCTGCTCTGTTTCATGAAACAGCCTGCCTTTGTCAATTGTTCTCGCACGCCCCATACGTCTGACTCCCTTTCTTGTAGCAGCTAAACTGACTGTACCCTTTTCTTTTTTCAAATTAACCTTAATTCAGAAAAAAAACAATAAATATTTTAATGTTTGTACAACTTTTTTATAACTATATGTTTTATCCCGCAGCCTGCAGCCGGCTGATTGCCTTTCCTGTGCAGATCGTGCTATTGTTTGAAAGGATATAAGTATACAGGGGGAATGAATGAATGAAAGCTTTTAAACTGACAGCAGCTGCAGGAATTATTTTCATGCTGACTGCATGTGGGAACAATACAGAAGAAGAAACTTCGGGCTGGGAGGACATCGAAGAAGAAGGAATATTGACAATCGCTACTTCGGGAACGCTCTTTCCCACCTCTTTTCACGACGAAGAAACCGATGAACTGACCGGATTCGAAGTGGAAATTGCAAGGGAAGCTGCTGAAAGACTTGATCTGGAAGTGGAGTTTTCTGAAATGGGATTCGACGGAATGCTGACTTCTATTAACAACGGGCAGGTAGATCTGGCCGTTAATGATATCGACGTCAATCCGCAGCGGGAAGAGGACTTTCTTTTTACCGATCCATATAAATTTTCCTACGGAAGTATGGTCGTGAGAGAAGATGATCTTTCCGGCATTGAAACTCTCGACGATCTGGAAGGAAAACGTGCCGGCGGTGCAGCTACGACTATTTATATGCAGATTTCAGAGCACTATGGAGCAGAAGGAGTCACTTATGAAAATGTTACGAACGATACTTATCTGCGGGACGTGGAAAACGGACGGACCGACACTGTACTGAATGACTATTATCTGCAGTCTATGGCGGTAGAAGCACTGCCTGAAATCGACGTCACCGTGCACCCGGAGCTGTTTTACCACCCGAACAATCAGGCGATGATCATGTCTCAGGAAAACACGGAACTGCGGGACAACCTGAACGAAGTGCTTAACGAAATGCACGAAGACGGAACGATCCGTGAACTGTCCGAACAGTTCTTCGCCGGTCAGAACGTTTCCGAAGAACCCGACGTAGACTTCGCCGACGACGAAACATTCACATTTGAATAGAAAAGCG
>REBZ01000053.1 GCA_007692495.1 Alkalicoccus sp. | reverse complement strand
CGTCATCGGCTGTGAGTGCAGCGTCCAGCTGGGCATCGGTAATCAGGTTGCCGAGTGCTGTTTCATTGGCACGGACACTGACGTCGGATCCGTCCCCAAGACGAGGATTCGGCAGTTCATTAACGACGGTGGAGCCGGCTGGTTCATTCTCCAGTTCTTCCACGCCTTCAGCGTACGGCTCAAGCATTTCTGCGGCTGTCGGATCTGCCTCGAAATCCTCGGTAGCAAACAGTTCCCCGTCAAATTCTTCAATGGTACCTTCTATATTAAATGTAACATTCATAGCCCCAAGATATTCGCCATATTCTCCAGCCTGAGCTACAATCGTCGGCTCGATTTCCTCTCCTTCTGCGTTTTCAGTGACGAATGTTGGAGGATCCAGTTCTGTATGACTGTGCCCGCCGATAATAATGTCAATGCCTTCCACCTGTTCGGCGAGAAGAAGGTCACTTCCTATATCCGGGTTACTGTCGTAACCAAGGTGAGTGAGAGCGATAATTTTATCGATTCCTTCTTCTTCAAACTGGCTGACCATTTCCTCCGCTGTTTCTGCGTAATCTGAGAATGTAATATCTATCGGACTGGAAATGTTTTCAGTATCTTCCGTATCCAGACCGAAAACGCCGATTTCTTCCCCGTCCTGCTCGAGAACGATACCGTCATAAATGTTTCCTGCCTCAGGATCGTAGCTGATGCCGCCCTGATTCAGGTGGTCAAAACCGCTGTCTCCGGAGAAATCAATGTTGGAAGCTACAACAGGAAAATCAAGCGCTTCAAAAAATTCCACGAGTTCCGGGTGTCCTTCATCCGGATCTCCAAGATCAAATTCATGGTTGCCCGGTACGAAAGCATCGTATTCCATGTAGTTCATAAATTCCGCTGCATCCTGGCCGCGGTATTCATTGAAATACAGGGTGCCGGAAAAAATATCCCCGGCATCGAGAAGAAGTCCTTCTCCATATACATCCTGCGCATGCTCATAGGCAGTTACAAGCTGAGGAAAGGCATCCGTCCGTCCGTGGTTATCATTCGTATGAAAAATATTTAAGGTGAATGGCTTATAATCAAAATCGGCTTCCAAGTCATTTACTTTAATCGTTCCGGCTTCACCGGTCAGGTCGTTATGTGTAACGGTGATGGTGGAACGGTCGCTTCCATCTACTTCAACGTTAAGATCTCCCGGATCAATAACGTTTCCATCCTCATCAGTAATTTCCACGTCTGCAATACGTTCCAGTGGAAGGCCGGCAGGGTAGGTTTTGTCAAACGAAATGGCAAAGCTTTCCCCGTCCCCGGCGATAACGTCTATTTCTTCAACAGCTCTCTGGGGTCCATTTCCTTTGTCACCACTTTTTCCGGGGCCGTCCGCTGCTACAGTTCCTGTAGACAACAAAATCCCGGCAGCTAGAACACCTGCTGTGCTGCGCTGAAATTTCATACTTTTTCTTCCTCCTTTTAGTGGGAAAATAGTTTTACATACTATTCCATCTTAAAAGAGTAGGAAAGCGTTCTCAACAAGGAGAAGTAAGATTAAAAAGAAGGTGACCTAAGGAGCGTGAGAAAGGAATGATGTAATGGAAAAATAAGTGAAATAAACGTGAGGATAAGGAATCTGCAAAAATTCAATAAAGGTTCTCCTGCTGCTAAGTGTAAATCAAGCTGAGGACACAGTTTTTGTTAAGTTCGGCAGGAAAAGCTTCATCAGGAAATATAATGGCAGTGAATGAAGGGAGGGATTATATTGAAGGTTAAGTAAAATATGCTATATTGTAGAAAAGAATTACAGGAGGGCGGGTATATGAAAATTTACTGGGTTATCGTTGCTGCTGCCGCTGCACTGTTTGGATTTGCCGGACGCCGTTTTCACAGGGAAACAATAAGGGAAATCAAAGAGCTGCTGACTTACGAACCTGCCCCCCGGGAGTGGATCGTGACAGAAGAACAGACAGAAGAACTGCCAGAGCCCGTACAGCACTGGTTGAAGAAAAGTGGAATGACCGGCCGGCCGAATATTCACACAGCAGCTCTGAAGCAGGAAGGCAGTATGCGTTTGAAGCCGGAGCAGGAGAAAAGTTTCCCTGCTGCTGCAGAACAATTTATTACGACAGATTATCCGTCATTCATCTGGAGCGTAAAAATGAAAATGCAGCCGGGATTTTCGGTAGCGGGAAGAGACTGGTACCGGTTCGGTCAGGGAGAAATGATTATTAAAGCAGCTTCTGTGTTTCCGATAGTGACGGTTCGTAATAATAAAAAAGCGAATCAGTCAACGCTTCAGCGGTATCTTCTGGAAATGGCCTGGTACCCTTCTGCTGCACTGAGTCCTTTTGTTTCATGGAAAGCAGTGGACGACTACACGGCAACAGCTGTTATGTCCTACTGCGGCTGCACTGGAGAAGGGACGTTTCATTTTTCAGAAGCGGGAGAACTTGTCCGCCTGAGTGCTTACCGGTTCCGGGATAAAGACGATGAAGAGCCGACAGAATGGACAGCCGATGCTCTGGAATACATGGAAGTGGACGGTATCCGTATGCCGTACAGGATCGCTGTTTCCTGGATGCTTCCAGAAGGGAAATTTACATGGTACACATTTGCGGTAACAGATATTCGTCTGAATGACCGCCGGCAGGAGCTTATTAAAGAACTGTAAAACAGTTTTTCTTTGGTGCTGTTTTAAGGTGGAGCAGCTTCACCCGGGAGCTGCTCCACGATCTGAAGCTGTCTGCGCACTTTTTACAGAATCTTTGGAAAAATATCCAGTTGCAAAAAAATGTCGTGAAGGAGAGAGAATACATGGAAATTAAGGAAGGATGGAATGGAAGATTTTATGAAGACTTTACAATAGGAGATATCTACTCCCATCCGCTCGGCAGGACTGTTACGCAGACTGACAACATCTGGTTTACGCTGCTTACCCAGAACACAAATCCGATCCACTTCGATGCCGTATACTCCGAAAAAACAGAATTCGGAAAGCCCCTCGTAGATTCCACGTTTACAGTAGCACTCGTCACCGGCCAGTCAGTTACTGATATTTCACAAAACGTCATGGCCAACCTCGGATGGGACGAGATCCGGCTGCCTAATCCTGTGTTTGAAGGAGATACTATTTATTCCTACAGTGAACTGATTGAAAAACGCGAATCAGCTTCACGTCCCGGAATCGGTATTATTAAAGTAAGGACCGTCGGCTACAATCAGGACAGCAGAGTAGTTATCGAATTTAAGCGGACGATGATGGTATATAAAAAAGAGCATGCTCCTGCCTCTGATAAGCCGATATTAAAAAAGGTGCTGGAAGAAAAGAAGAAAGACACATAATACTTCCAGCATCGCCGAAACTTCTTCTGACTGCGCCGTCAGGAATGACACTTTCAAAAAAGTTTGTAACCTCATCGAAACGCAGCAGTTTTCGACTAATGTTCAAGAAAAGGTTTAAATTGTTTAATTAAGGGAATTTTTCACTGTAGTCCTTCAAAAAAGAATGAATACGTGTACGTTATAACTTACAAAAATAAAGTAAGTTTCATTTGAATTATTACTTACTTTATGATAGTGTAAGGGGCAGTAGTCGAAAGAAGGTGTACTTCATGGGATTATTTGAAAAATTATTTCAGTCAAAAAAGGAGAATGATAACATGGCAAACGTAAATCTGGCAGTTATTTATTACAGTTCCACAGGTACGAACTATCAAATGGCCAAGTGGGCAGAGGAAGGTGCCAAAGCATCGGGCGCCGAGGTAAAAGTACTTAAAGTTCCTGAGCTTGCTCCAAAAGAAGCTATTGAAGCGAATGAAGCATGGGCAAAACATCTTGAAGAAACAAAGGATGTGCCGGAAGTTACGCTTGATGATCTGGAATGGGCAGACGGTATCGTCTTTTCCGTACCGACACGTTACGGAAACCCGGCCTCCCAGTTCCGTCAGTTTATTGATACGACAGGCGGTCTCTGGTCCAGCGGCAAGCTTGTAAATAAAGTAGTAAGCGCTATGTCTTCTGCGGCGAACCCGCACGGCGGACAGGAAGCGACGATTCTGTCTATTTATACTTCCATGTTCCACTGGGGAGCGATCGTGGCTGCTCCGGGGTACACGGACCCGGTACAATTCAAAGCCGGCGGAAATCCTTACGGTGTAAGCACCACAGCCGGGGAAAACGGTATTCAGGACGACATTGAAGACGCTGTCAGACACCAGGCTCAGCGTACCGTGTCTATTGCAGAAGGGGTAAAAACAGGCGTGAATGTCTAACAAATTATAATAAAGGCTGCTCCGCATAAGCGGAGCGGCCTTCTTTTTTATTTCAGCCCGTTTAAGCCGCCTGCCGATAATTATACGGAAAATTTCCGCTGCCTGAAACAAAGCCGCAGCTGGACAGAATAATCGTCAAACGTGCGGAACAGGCCTGCATTAATTTTTGTGATATGCTTTATGAAAGCCGTCCCGTGAAAGGAGCTGAAAGCTTTGGAACCGATCATTAAAGTCACAGGTTTGAAAAAATCCTTTAAGAAAAAAGAGGCCGTAAAAGGACTGGATTTTGAAGTTCAGGAAGGAGAAATTTTTGGGTTTCTCGGACCGAATGGTGCCGGAAAAAGTACGACGATTAATATGATCTGTACGATGCTTGCTCCAAGTGAGGGAAGCATCATAATTAACGGATATGACGTAAACAGGCAGAAAGACAAAGTGAGAGAAAGTATCGGTATTATCTTTCAGGAAAACACGCTGGACAAAAAATTAACTGCCGACGAAAACTTAAAACTGCACTGCCGTTTTTATAAAGTTCCGAAAGAAAAGAGGGAACAGCGGATTCAGGAAGTCCTGGAAATCGTTGATCTCGTCAATGAAAGAAAACAGCGGGTCGAGACATTTTCCGGAGGAATGAAACGCCGTCTGGAAATTGCGCGCGGACTTCTCCATTACCCGCGGGTGCTGTTTCTTGATGAGCCGACAGTCGGGCTGGATCCACAGACGCGGGCTCATCTGTGGGAATACATACTACGGCTGAAGGAAAAAGAAGGCATTACGATGTTTTTGACGACGCATTACCTGGATGAAGCGGAAATCAGCGACCGGGTAGCAATTATGGATCAGGGAAGGATAATTGCAATTGACAGCCCGAAAGCACTGAAAAGCGAGCTTGGCGGGGATATCATCGAACTGGAGACAGAAAATAACGTGAAAGCTGAAGAAGAAATAAGCCGGCGTTTTCCCGAAGCAGAAGTAACGCTGCAGGATGAAACGATGTACGTGAAAGTGCCTGACAGCGATGCTTTCGTCGCGACGATCATTAAAGAGCTGACGGCCCCGGTGACAAGACTGAACATCCGGAGACCGACACTTAACGACGTATTCCTCGCATTTACGGGCCGGAAAATCGGTGAAGCAGAAGAACAGGGAAAGGAGGGAAGCTGAATGGAAGGCATACTGGCAATCTGGCAGCGGGATTTAACAAAATTTTTCCGTGATAAAGCGAGGCTGTTCGGCTCGTTTACGATGCCGATTCTTTTTCTGCTTATTTTCGGCGGCGGCATGAGCGGTACGATGGAAAGTATGATGAGCGCCGGACTGGGGGAAGAAGCGGGAAACTTTAACTATGTTGAATTTGTTTTCCCTGGGATTGTCGCAATGACGCTGCTGATGACGTCTGTTTTTTCGGCGCTTTCGATTATTGAGGACAAAGATTTCGGCTACATGAAAGAAATTCTTGTTTCCCCGATTTCCCGTGTAAGCATAGCTGTCGGTAAAATGGCAGGAGCGGCCACTGTGGCAACGATCCAGGGAGTCATCCTGTTCCTGCTCATACCGCTTCTCGGGCTCTCCTACGACTTCACAGCGCTTCTGCAGGTGATTCCGTTTATGTTTCTTTTTGCCTGTGCCTTGTCCGGACTCGGGCTTCTGTTTGCGAGCGTGATCAGAAGCACCCAGGGATTTCAGATGACAGTCCAGATTCTTGTTATGCCGATGATTTTCCTTTCCGGGGCACTGTTTCCCGTTAATAACATGCCGGCATGGATGGATGTTATCGTTAAAGTCAATCCTGTCACGTACGGGGTGGACGTCATGAAAAAAATAATGATTGATGTAGAAACTTTGTCACCGGCGGTTATCGAGGCGATGGGGCTGAACATTACCGTTTTTGGACGGCAGGTAACCATTCTGGAGGAAATACTTTTTATTTTGGGCTTTGCCGCTGTTCTTGTTCTATTGGCGACAATCAGTTTCCGACGGGCGAATGCCTGAGTTTTATAAATACCCCCGGCGGAAGCGGAGTTTTACAGACTGGAGGAATAAAACATGTGGAAAAGTGAAGAACGGCGTGCTGAAATAGAAGAATTGTTTAACTATCTACATGAACATCCGGAGTCTTCCTGGGAGGAAACAGCAACAACGGCCTTTTTAAAAAACTTTTTGGAAAAGCGGGGAATAACAGTGCATACTTTCCGGGATATTCCCGGTTTTACTGCAGACATCGGGCAGGGAAAGCCTGTGACGGCTCTGCGTGCAG
>REBZ01000061.1 GCA_007692495.1 Alkalicoccus sp. | reverse complement strand
CATCGCCGGCAGGCAGGCGAATAACAACTCCAAAGAAAAATAAGCATTCATTTAAAAAGAGCCGTGGCGGATGCCGCGGCTCTTTTCAGCTTGTTGATTAAGTTATCGTTTCAGAAGATTAATTCCAGTCAGTGTATAAACTTCTTCTCTTACCGAGCCTGCCGCAAGCTGGTCTTCAGCTGTTTGTCCTGCGCTGTGGTCTGACTGCGCTTCATCCCAACGGTGTCTCCCGCCGTTACGGAAGGAAAGCCATCTCTTTATCGAAGAAAATGTCTTTAACAAAGGGATTTTTCATGGTATAAAACTTCTTCCTATTTCCCTGCTGCAGCCGCAGGGGCGACTCCTGGGCGATCAAGGACGAGGCGAAGATCCAATTCTTCCAGCCTGCGGGCGGAAGAATTTAGCTGAGCCCGGCCCGCCCGGAAAGCGTCCCGGAAGGCGAAAGCAGGGCATCGTCTATCTATACATAAAAACCACTTTATCAACAGCCTGAAAAGAGCTGCAGCAGTGCCGCAGCTCTTTTTTAGTTGCATCTTTAAAGCCCCGGAAGCGTTCTGCTGCATGATCTTTACTCAAACGTCCCTTTTACGAGCACTTCTCCTCTTTCCATCAGACAGCGGCCGCCGGCCCAGAGGCTGTCGGTTTCCCACTCTTCGGTAAGAAGCAGTACGTCTGCGTCACAGCCGGCTTCCACCCGCCCTTTGTCCGCAAGCTTCAGCATCTCAGCGGGATTTTGGGTGACGGTTTTCAGTGCCCGCTCCGGCACGACTTTTTCTGTGCATACTGCTTCCCGGAGCGCCCGGTGCAGGCTTCCGACGTCTGCCACAGTCAGTCCGGTGAGTTCGCCTTTTTCATTAAACGCCGGCAGGCTTCCCTGGCCGTCCGACGTCATCGTCAGCCTGTCGTCCGCCACGCCGGCTTCCAGCGCACGGCGCACGGCCGTCGGGGCATGAACTTCCCCGTCCTCCAGAAACTGCGGGATCGTGCTCGTTGTAAAATCGATCATTCCTCCGCGCTTCGCAAAATCGATCCCTGCCTCAAACAGCTTTTCTGTCCGGTTTACGTGTGTCGGGCAGAAACTTGTAATAGGAATGTCTGTCGTTTCCACGACCTGGAGCAGCGGATCGAGCCGGCTTTCTCCTTCTCCTATATGGACATTGACAATCCCCGCTTTTCCGGACAGCATGCCTCCGATGCGGGCCTGGGAAGCGACTTTTGCCAGCTCCTCCGTTGTCGGCTGGGAGGAACGGTGATCACTCACCGCCACTTCCCCCACACCGATAATTTTATCGATCAGCATCATGTCGTCCTCAATTTTTCCGGTCACTGTCCGCACGGGAATGTGGTAATTGCCGACGTGGCAGAAACAGCTGATTCCCTCCGTTTCAAGCGCCCGGGCTTTTGCAATGAGTTCCGGCATCGTCCGCGTCATGCCGTCGGTTCCGATCACTCCGACGATCGTTGTAATGCCGGCTTTTACCGCCGCCGACAGCTGCAGCTCCGGGGTGCGCGTATGAAAACCCCCTTCTCCACCGCCGCCGATAATGTGCACGTGGCTGTCGATAAGCCCCGGCACGAGGATTTTGCCGCGCGCTTCGACGATTGTTGTTTTGCCGGCTGAGGCCGGCGGAGCTTCGATGTCCGCCGCGACAGCCGCAATTTTTCCGGCGGCCAGGAGAACGTCCTGTTTTCCGAGCGGCTCCGGGCTGTAGACTTCGGCTCCTTTAATAAGTGTATACATGGCTTATTCCTCCAATCGGTTTTAAGATAAATTAATCAGCACCGCTCCGATAATAAATACAAGCGCCAGGCCGAACATGAGCAGCTGGAATTTGATAATAAACCGGAACCACGTGCCCCAGCCGATACGTGCTGCACCGAGTGTTCCCATCAGTGCTGCTGAAGTCGGAACGATCATGTTCGTCAGCCCATCCCCGAGCTGAAACCCGAGAACCGCTACCTGCCGCGTCACCCCGGCAATATCAGCGAGCGGTGCAATGAGCGGCATCGTCAAGGCAGCCTGGCCGCTTCCGGACACGACAAAGAAATTAATCGCCGACTGAAAAAAGAGTATGAAAGAAGCGGAAACGACTTCCGGCAGGTTATCGACCAGTCCGCCGGCGGTGTAGAGAATCGTATTCAATACCGACGCTGCCCCCGGGTCATCTCCTCCGAGAATGATCACGATCCCTTTTGCCATTCCGACAACAAGTGCCGCCGGAAGCAGCTGCTGGGCGCCTTCCCCGAAACTTTCGGCCATGTCATTGATCGTCATGTTATTGAGTTTAAAGATGACGCCAATCACACCTGCCACGAGCCCGATCGTAAAGAACTGGGTCGCAATTTCCGGAATATAATATGCTTCCTGCACAACACCCCAGATGATCCAGCCGATCCCGAGTACGAGTGTGAGCACGACGAGCGAATCCCCGACGGTAAACTTCCCGTTAATGTCCTGCACGCTGTTATGTTTGCGGAAATACGCATTTGCATTCGGTGAATACGACTCGGAAGGATCGCGCTTTACTTTGGATGCGTACCACATCGTATAAATAATGCCGACCGCGGTAAACACCGCCCACATGAATATACGGAACGGCGCTCCGGAAAGTACCGGTACGTCCGCGACTCCCTGGGCAATCGCGACACCGAATGGATTCATCCACGACGTGGCAAACCCGACCTGTGTTGCGACATACGTAATCATGACACCGGTAATCGCGTCATAGCCGAGCGCAATCACAAGCGGTATTAAAATGATCGCAAACGCAATCGCTTCCTCCCCCATGCCGAAAACGGCTCCGCCGAGAGAAAAGAAGAAAAACATGACGGGAATGATCAAAGCTTCCCTGCCTTTCGTTTTATCGATAACGGCAAGAATTCCCTGATCAATCGCTTTCGTCCGCATAATAATACCGAACGCCCCGCCGATAATCAGAATAAACGCCACGACCCCGACGGCTGATCCCCATTTATCCCCGGAAACGAGCCCTTCGAACATGTAATTTAAAAACCCTGCTTCTCCGAAAGGTTCAAACAGACTGACGCCCTCCCTTGCAGGCTCTCCTGCGGCATCGGTTTCGTATTCGAACGTTTCCGGCATGAGCACCGTACGGGTGTCCTCCTGCCCCTGGTTGTCATATGTAACTTCCTCTGTTTCAAACACTCCCATTGGAATAAGGTAAGTCATCACGGCTGCCAGTACGACGACTCCAAAAATAATTACAAACGTATGAGGCATTTGAATTCCTTTTTTCGGCATGCTTTTCCACTCCTTTCATTTGTTCCTATTTATTAATGCAAATCCAATGCCAAGGCATCCTCCCCCGTCGTTCCTGCTTTTTCGCTCTCAACTATTCATTATATGTTTTTATGTTAAAATATAAAACAACATATAAATTAAGAACGGAGGCTGTTTATGCTTGGTCTCGCAGCAGGAAACGAAAAAACAGAAGCCGTGCTGAAACAGCAGCTGAAAAAGCTGCTCGGAGATTTTTTGGAGATTCAAAGCTGTGCTCTCGATGCAGATCCACATCCAGAATGGCTTTCCCGGGCGGAAATGCTCGTGTTTTCGTCTGATTCCGTCCGGCAGGAATGGGAAACTCTTACCGAAGAGGGTCCTTCCCACACTATCACCGGTATACGTACAATCGATCCGGAAGCCATCACCGATCTGCTTCAGCTTCCACCAGGAAATGTGCTGCTCGTTAATGAAGACAGACAGTCCATCGGGGAAACGGCAGAATCGATGTATCAGCTCGGACTCACACATTTAACCCCGGTGCCGTTTGAACCCGGCCGCCTGTATTACCCCGGAATTCAGACCGCTGTTACTCCCGGAGAAGCAGCACTTTGTCCAAAATCCGTGCCGCACATTGTCGATATCGGAGTCCGGCCGTTCAGCATGAAAACCCTGCTTGATATCGTCGACTTTTTTCAGCTTCCGCTGGCCGCTCCAGTGTCGGAGAGGTATTTACAGACGATTGTCGGGCTGCAGCGGCGCCTCCTTGAAAAAGAAGAGCAGACAAAGAATCTCAGCACCCATTACCACGAACTGCTGGATCAGGTCGATGACGCAATTCTTGCGGTGGATCATTCTGGGTACATTACAGCCGCAAACGAACCGATGGCTGCTTTCTGCGGCATGCTGGAAGAATCCATCCTGCATCAAAAGGCCTCGGACGTTCTTTCCGGAACGCCGGTCGGTACTTTTTTATCGAGCGATGACCTCCGCCGACCGTCTGCTTCCCGCGGCGAAGAATTCGTCCTGTATAAAACGAGGACTTCTTCTTCCGGCACGATTATTACAGTGAAAAGTGTAGAAACCGCATTTGAAGTAGAAGAAACAGCAAAACGCGCCTATCAGGACGGCCTCCGGTCGCAGTATACGCTGGACGATATCATCGCCCGCGATCCGGCGATGGTCCGTGCTAAAGAAGCCGCCCGCCGGATGGCTTCTTCCTCCTATCCCGTGCAGATTCAAGGGGAAACCGGCGTCGGGAAAGAATTATTTGCCCACGCCGTCCATCATAATTCTCCAGTGTGGCAGGGCCCCTTTTTTGCCGTAAACGCCGGAGCGATGACAGAAAGCCTCCTGCTGAGCGAACTTTTCGGCTATGAAGAAGGGACGTTTACCGGAGCGCAGAAAGGCGGAAGACGCGGCCTGTTTGAACTGGCCTCCGGAGGCACATTGTTTCTTGATGAGATCGGCGACCTGAGCCCGAGTGTGCAGGGACAGCTTTTGAGGGTCTTACAGGAAGGAGAAATCCGCCGCGTCGGCGGGAGCCGGAACATCCCGGTTAATGTGCGGATCATTACCGCTACGAATAAAGTACTGAAAGAAGAAGTGGACAACGGACGCTTCCGTGCAGACCTTTTCTACCGCCTGCAGGTACTGCCGCTGAAGGTGCCGCCGCTCCGGGAGCGAAAACAGGATATTCCGCTGCTTATTGACGCCTTTCTTCCTGAAGGACGGGTGGTGGATGCTGAAGCTTTAAATATCCTGACCGGCTACCACTGGCCGGGAAATATCCGGGAGCTGAAAAGCTGTCTCGCTTATGCGGCAACACTCAGCAGCGGCTCCATTTCTTCGCAGGACCTTCCGGATACCGTTTTCCGTGCAGCGGACGTTTCTGCCCTCACCCCGGATGATACGAGCATTCTCGAGGTGCTTTCCGACGAAAAACGCAAAAGTCTGAAGCAGCTGGAGCAGGAACTGCCTTTCTTAACTCTCCAGCAGATCCGCCTCCGTATTCATCAGCTGCACGACCAGGGCCTCGTTCAGAAAGGCCGCGGACGGCTCGGCTCCCAGATTACACAGGCAGGCCTTAGGTCCGTTACGTAAATCATGCAGGAACTTCCCTGAAAACAGGGTTTTTGAGCGTAGAGCACTGCTTGAAAATAAGGGAAGACTTGATGATTAATGACGGGTTTATAATGATTAATTGGCCCTGAAGAGAGGCTTATAATGATTAGTTGCTTGTCTATAATGATTAAAAGCAGCTTTAATGATTAAACAACCGGCTATAATGATTAAACCATCCCCGCTGAAGTTTATACCTCCTTCTATAATGATTAAAATACCCGTCTGCAGGGAACCGCGACCAGTTCTACCAGGCCGCTCACTGCCCCATGACGAAAAAAAGAGCCGCAGCTTCACGCTGCGGCTCTCTTTTTGGCTGGTAATAAGTTCCCGGACAGTTATAAGCCCTGCCGCTTGTTTCTTTTCTGCAGATCTTCATAGGTCCAGTCTGTAATAAACATGCAGCCCGGCTCGTGGGTAATGACGAGCGGCAGCTCTGCATTCAAGAGAGCCGCCTGCGGAGTGACTCCGCAGGCCCAGAAGACCGGCACTTCATCTTCCTTAATTTCCACCGCTTCCCCATAGTCCGGGCTTTCAATGGACGTAATGCCGATTTCTTCCGGATTCCCGGCATGGACCGGTCCGCCATGGACTTCGGGGTATTTTCTGGTGATTTCCGCGGCTTTCTGCACATCCCCGGTTTTTACCGGGCGCATCGAAACGACGAGCGGACCGCTGAAAGGACCGGCTTCTTCCGCAGGCCGGGTCGTACGGTACATCGCGACATTTTTCTGTTCTTCAATGTGCCGCAGTGGAATACCCCCCTGCACGAGCGCTTCTTCGAACGTGAAGCTGCACCCTATTAAAAAAGTGACAAAATCATCTTTCCACAAACTCTGAATATCTGATCTTTTTTCTGCAAGTTTCCCATCACGGTACACTCTGTACTTCGGCAGATCCGTCCGGATATCCGCCGACGGAGCGCTTTCCGGAGTGTACACACCTGGAGGCATTTCTTCAATCACCGGACACGCTTTCGGATTCTTTGCGGCAAACGCAGCAAAATGCTCCGCTTCATTTTTCGGAAGAATGACCAGATTCGTCTGCAGGTAGCTCCTGCAGAGCCCCGCAGTAGATGTTGCCCACTCCCCATTCCGCATTCTCCGGCGTTCCAAATCGGGAGAATTCATCCTGTTTCACCTCGTTTAAAAC
>REBZ01000164.1 GCA_007692495.1 Alkalicoccus sp. | reverse complement strand
GCCGTTTTTCTTCCAACTGCCGGGAATTCTACCAGCTCCTCTCGGATTTCTACCAACTTTCCGCATAATTCTACCAACTTTTTAAGACCGCGTCGCAGAAGAAGACCGTTTCTGCGTTCTGCCTTGGGGTGCATCAAAAAAGCCTCTACGACGGTTGTCATAGAGGCTTCGTTACTATTCGTATACTTTTTCGAAGGCTTCCTGAACTTTTGGAAGCAGGTCATCCCACTCTGCGTCCGGCAGTTTGTTGACCGTGACGAAATCCTGGAATCCGAAAATGTTGTCTACTCCTTCGAGAGAAAGAAGTTCTTTTGCCAGTGCGTGATCGGTTTCATCCGCCTTTTTAAAAGAAGCACTTCCAGAGCCTTCAAACAGCACCTGGTCTGCTGTAAATTTCATTGCGTTCGGGTTTGGCGTTGCATCCGCCTGTACGTTAATTGCCATTGTATCATCCTCCTTTTCAGCATATACCGCTATTTTAGCACGCCGTCTTGGCAATTGAAAAGCTGGGCGCTATTCTACGCTGACTGTTTCCTGCAGGAGGCTTCTGTCGGCTTCGTCCCCGTTGATTTCGGAGACGGTGATTTCGGCGGTAACTTCAAACGGTCCTTCGCCTTCTGCTTCCCATTCCACTTCGTAGGAAAGGGAGTCGCCGCTTTCCAGTTCTTCCTCTTCAATAGCCTGAGTAAACATCATACCTTCGGCGTAGTCAAACTGCTTGTTGCCGTCTGCATCATGGATGACCACGTTGTATCTCTGGCCGGACCGGAACGTGAGATGCTTCATTTCCCCCGTCTCGTTGACGAGTTCCATCTGCACCGTCAACAGGCCATCTTCCAGAGAGGCTTCCGTGTGGTACGCAAGGTCTTCCTCCATTGTCTCCTCCTTTTCTTCTTTATTGTTTACGTTATTGTTGTTTCCGGTATCTTCTTCATTGGTTCCGCTGTTATCTTCGTTAACACTGTTGTTTTCGCTGTTTGTACCTCCGTTGTTTTCTGCCTGCTCGTTATTCGTTGTACCGCATGCGGCAAGAAGCACGACTATCAGAATCATCAGGATGCGCATCGGCGTCTCCCCCCTTTTCAACTACAGACGCTTCTTCGTCTTTTTCTGTTACAGGAAAGGCGGCCCGGCAGACCGGTAAGTTTCCGCTTCTTTCAGCAGGTGCAGGGAGGAAGTGGTGACCATGTCCGCTCCTGCTTTTTTTGCTGATTCCGCTTCTGCCATCGTGCGGATCAGTCCGCCGGCCATTATTTCTATTCCGCTTTTTTCTTTCACGAGCCGGAGTATATCCGGCATGAGCCCCGGTTTTACCTGAATGCAGTCAGGGCGGCTTTTTTCGATCAGATGCAGGCTGTGTTCGAGGCTTTCTTCATCGAAAATAAAACAGCACTGCACCGTCCAGATGCCATGTTTTCCGGCAGTGGAAATCACCCGTGGATTCGCGGAGATGATGCCGGACGGTCGGACATATTCTGTGAGAAAGCTGACGGATTCTTCGGTTTCCGACAGCCCTTTGATCAAATCGAGGTGGACGAGCAGCTTGAGCTCCGGTCGGCGCCGGCAGATCTTCCGGATTTTCAGCAGCTCATTAATAGAAGAGCCGGACAGGATAATGAATGCCGCTTCGGTGGAGGCAGCTTTCAAAAAATCACCGGCATGACGGACAGCTGGGATAATTTCCTGCGGTCGCAGTGGCATCGTTTCCCACCCTTTCTTTTATCAGCTCCGGTCTATTTTCTTCATTTCGTATGCCTTTTCCGCTGCTTCTGCTGTTTTTTCCACACTGCTTCCAAATCCTGCCTCTATGACCGCGGCCAGACCGCCTTCGATCATCGGGGCGTCGGCAATACGCACGTTCTGTTTTTTGCCGTCAAGCTCCAGGGCCAGCTCGGCGTTCAGCAGGGCACTGCCGAGATCAAATAAAATTACCGTTCCTTTTTCTGTATATACTTCCTCGACGGCGCGGGCAATGACTTCGGCATTCGTGCCGATCCCCCCGTCTTCTTCACCACCCGCTGCAGCGATGGCGACTTCCGGCTGCATTTCCCCGAGGAGCTTTTTTAAGCCGTCGGCAATTTCCCGGCTGTGGGAAACAAGGACGAGACTTACTTTGTCCATATCAGTTCTCCTCCTGTGCCGCATCCGCGAGCGCTTCAAAAAACAGGCGTGAGGAAAAGGCGCCGGGATCGGTGTGGCCGATAGATCGGGCACCGAGGTAGGCAGCCCGTCCTTTTTTGGCATGCATGTCGACCGTGCTGTCCACGGCCTGTTCTGCTGCTTTTTTGAATGCTTTCCAGTCGATCGTTTCTTCCCCGCGGAACGTATTTATAATGGGATCCCATACGTCGTACATCGTTTTTTCTCCGGTTTCCGCCCTGCCGCGCTGCTGTACAGCCTTTTTACCGGCTTCGAGACAGGCGAGCAGGTCCTGATCGGTCAGTTCGGCTTTGTCTCCCGCTTCGGCTGCGATTTTCATGAGGGCGGACCCGTACAGCGGACCGGACGCACCGCCGATTTTGCTGATGAATACCATCGCGGCTGCTTTTAACAGAGCCCCCGGCGTTTCAAACGTTTTTTCCTGGAGCATCGCGTGCATTTCCTGGACACCGCGTGCCATGTTAATACCGTGGTCCCCGTCACCGATCGCCTGGTCAAGTGTCGTCAGTTCGTCTTTATTTTGAAGAATCAGCTCTTTGAAATTTTCCATCCAGTTTTCAGCGGTTCCGGTCGTAATCATCAGCTGCCTCCTTTTATCCGCGTTTCCAGGATACTGTATTAGACGGGGCATCGAGAAGTTTTTTCAGCGTATCGTCGAGCTTCAGCATCGTAAAGGAAACTCCAGCCATTTCGAGGGACGTCATCCACTCCCCGACGACGGCTTCTTCCACGCGTATGTCTTTTTCCTTCAACAGACGGTCGATCGCGTGGTGAAAGATGTACAGCTCCATGAGCGGGGTCGAGCCGAGGCCGTTAATAATGACGGCTGCCTCGTCGCCTGCCTGCATGTTCATTTCCTGGAATACTTTATTAAATAAAATTTCTGCTGTTTCGGCGGCCGGTTTGATGTCGGTCCGCTCCACGCCCGGTTCGCCGTGGATGCCCGTGCCGATTTCCATTTCCTTTTCCCCGAGGGTGAATCCGGGTTTACCTGCAGCCGGTACCGTACAGGGACTGAGCGACATACCCATCGATTTGACGTTTTTGATGACCGACTCTGCAGCAGCGTGCACGTCGTCAAGTGCCGCTCCTTCTGCAGCCTTGGCTCCGGCAATTTTGTGGACGAGCACTGTGCCGGCAACACCTCTTCTTCCGCTCGTAAACGAACTGTCCTCCACCGCCACGTCGTCGTTCACAACTACCTGGCGCACCTTGATGCCTTCCGCTTCAGCGAGTTCCGCTGCCATTTCAAAGTTCATAACGTCCCCGGTATAGTTTTTAATGACGAGAAGGACGCCTTTGCCGCCGTCGACGGCTTTAATGGCTTCAAATACCTGGTCGGGCGTCGGAGAGGTAAATACTTCCCCGGCTACCGCCCCGTCGAGCATCCCCGGACCGACATATCCTGCATGTGCCGGCTCGTGTCCGCTTCCACCGCCGCTGACGATGCCGACTTTTCCTGTCACCGGGGCGTCCTTTCTGACAAGCACCGTCGTTCCCTCCAGCCGGCGGAGCCTGTTCGGGTGTGCTGCCGTCATACCATCCAGCATTTCATTCACAATATTGTCGACGTGATTAATCAGCTTTTTCATTTATTAACCCCTCCTCGTAGTTGTTTCCTGCCCGCAGTTTCCATACCTGGAATATTTCGACGCGGAAGAACTTATTTCCTCTTTCGTTTTAACCTTTACAAAATTTTTACAATGTGTCTCCTCCGATTTTTGATTTTTTGTGTACGTAAAGGTTGGAACGATAAAAATTGGGAGTGATGACGGATGAAACGTGTTGTATTAAAAGAGGAACTTGCTGCTGTGACAGGGGATTATAAGCTTGCGATGGTATTAAATCAGATGATGTACTGGGCGCTTCGGACGAAGTCGGTGTCCGCCTTTAAAAAAGAAACTGTTGAAGGAGAGAAAATAACGTACGGCTGGATTTATAAGAGCAGTGAGGAACTGGCGGAAGAAATGATGATGAACGTGTCTGCCTGTTCCATGCGCACGTACTTAAAGAAGCTCGTCGAAAAGGGGTTTCTTGCGGAAAGAAGCAATCCCGTGCAGAAATGGGACAAAACAAAGCAGTACCGGGTGCTCTGGCGTACGGTGGAAAAAGCGGCCGGTGATGCCGGCTTCAAACTCGAGGAATCGTGGACAAGCTGGAAAATCTCCGGACCGGACTGGCCTTCTTATGCTCCGGACGAAAAAATTCCGGCTTCGAAGCCGAAAAAAACGGAAGCAGTATCAGAGACTAAAGCAGAAAACACCCCAAAAACGGTTTCCATTCTTCATGCGGCGTACGGAAAGCTGTTTGGGAAACCGGGGGCTTCTGTAGTGAAAAAGCTGGACGACTGGACGTCTTCGACTTTTTTTCAAAACGGGGAAGCGGTGGTTCTGTACGCGCTGGAGAAAGCAGCTTTATACAATGCACGTTCCTTTGCCTATGTGGAAAAGATGCTTCAGTCCTGGATTGATAAGGGGGCCCGGACGCTTGAAGCGGTGAAAGAACTTGCGGAAAGGAAAATTATTGCCGGCATGCCGAAATCGACCGGGAAAAACACCCCGTATCAGGAAGAAGAGCGGCTTCTGGCAAAAGCAGAAGCCGCTCACTGGCGGGAGGTTCTCCACAAAAAACGGGAAAAAACTTATTCGCGGAACCGGTAGGCCGGAGCTCCCTTCACTTTCATTTTCACACGGAAAATTCCGCCGGCATTCGGCTGGTCTTCCAGTTCGTCTTCCGGGATGCCTTCTCTCGCGGTCGTAATAAACAGTTCGTCACGGTTTTCGCCGCCGAACGCACAGGACGTTACCTGTTTCGCAGGGATCGGGATGTGCTGCAGCTCCTCGCCGGTTTCCGGGTTGTAGCATGTTACGCCCCAGCCGCCGAAAAAGGCCACCCACAGGTTTCCGTCGTCGTCTATTGTCATGCCGTCCGGGTTTTCGGCGTCCTCTTCCACCTGAACAGCCGTTCTTTCGTTGGACAAGTTTCCGGTTTCCGGATCGTAGTCGTAGGCGCGGATTTTTTTGGTCGGTGTGTCGATGTGGTACATGACGGACTTGTTCGTGTCCCACGCGAGACCGTTGGCAACGGTACATCCTGTTAAAACTGTTTCCACTCTGCGTCCCGGGTCGAGACGGTACAGGGAAGCATCACCTTCGTCCCCTTCAAGGACCATCGTCCCGGCCCAGAAGCGGCCTTCCGGATCACATTTGCCGTCGTTGAACCGGTTGCCCTGCAGGTGCGGCTCCGGATCGTGGAGAAGCGTCAGTTTTTCGGTATCCGGTTCAAACAAATAAAACCCGTCCCGGAGGGCAAGGATCAGGCCGCCGTCTTCTCTTACAGCTGCTGCACCTGCGTGCTGGCCGACGTCATAGCTTTTATTTTCTCCGGTGGAGGGATCAAATACGTTCACTTTGTAGCCGTTGATGTCCACCCAGATAAGTTTGTTTTGGCGGTCATCCCACGCCGGTCCTTCCGCCAACGCGGCTTTTGCATCGAGTATGAGTTCTGCTTCTGCCATATGAAACACTCCTTTATTTATTTTATGCTTTCTGGCCCTCTGGAGAAGATCCCACGTTTTCTCCGAGGCAGATCTCTTCTATCTCTATGAGGGAATTAATTAAGTATGAAAAAATTTATAAAAGAAAAAGTGTCCCGGAAGCGGGAACTTCCGGGACACCCTGCGGCCGCATTATCCGCGGCTGTCACTCTCCGTGTCGCTCGTATCTTCCGGAGACTGGCCTTCTTCTTCATTGCCTTTCAGGTTCTGGTTGTAGTAGTTAACAGCGAAAGTGGAGCCTTCATCCACCATCGAGTTGTCCTCCACGTCCAGTGGATCGGAGTGACCTACCTTTTCGTAAAAATCAGGCTGTGTGTCTTCCTTTGTTTCGCCTTTAATTTCTGCCTGGGCGCGCTTAATATAGTCATTTACCCGTTTACGGTTGTCGTCTTTTCCTAAGAAATAACCTGCCGCTCCGATTGCTGAAGCTGCGAGTGTTGATACGATCCATTTGCTTCCTGCCATAATAACTGTGAGCATCTGCCTTTCAGATGTCCCACATTCACCACCTTTCTTTATTTTTATTCCTTATTTTCTTAAATTACCGCTTAACCGCAGCGTCAGGCCCGCCGTCCCAGAATCAGGTTGACGATAGCTACAATTAATGCGATGACGAGCAGCGTGTGAATCAGTCCGCCGCCAAAATCGAAGCTGAAACCTAAAAGCCACAGGACGAGGATAATCGCTACGATTGTCCAGATCATTAAGTTCACTCCTTTGTTTAAGTAGTGGATTCATTTCTGCGTGTTGATCTAGGATGGGTGGAATTTCGTTATAAATCACTATTGCCCTTTTTATTTGAACTTAAACATG
>REBZ01000162.1 GCA_007692495.1 Alkalicoccus sp. | reverse complement strand
TCCCGGGGGCTATCTGCTTTAAACTGGAGATATAAAGAAAGCGCCTTCTTAAAAATGGGACAGGGACATGAATTTGATGAAAAGGGGCTTTCCGTCGAAAAGAAGCAGTGGGATGAAAACTGAAGGGGGATTCCTGATGATGGATTTAAAGTACTTGGATTTACTGGCGCAGAAATATGGAAGCGAAGAAAAAGTAGCCACGGAAATTATTAACCTGGAAGCAATACTCGATCTGCCGAAAGGAACGGAACATTTTGTAAGTGACCTGCACGGCGAGTACCATGCATTTCAGCACGTGCTCAGAAACGGTTCCGGGAACGTGAAAATGAAAGTCAGGGACCTTTTCAGTGAGGAAATGAACGAGTGGGAGATCAATGAATTTGCGACACTCATTTACTACCCGGAAGAAAAAATGAAACTCGTAAAAAGTCATTTCACGAGCAAGCAGGAGCTCAGGGACTGGTACCTCGATACGATCGAGCGCATGCTGAAGCTCGTTTCCTATGCTTCGTCCAAATATACGCGGTCGAAACTGCGCAAAGCGCTGCCGGAACAGTTTATTTATATTATTGAAGAATTATTATACAAGACGAATGAGCTCGAAGATAAGAAAGCGTATTACGAAAAAATGCTCGACCGGATCATTTCCCTCGGGCAGGCGGATAATCTGATTGTCGGCCTCGCCTACACGACGCAGCGGCTCGTCGTCGATCATCTTCATGTCGTCGGGGATATTTATGACCGGGGGCCGGATCCGCATAAAATTATGGATACGCTTATTAACCATCATTCCGTCGATATACAGTGGGGGAACCATGACGTTTTATGGCTCGGCGCTTACGCCGGCTCGAAAGTGTGCCTCGCCAACATTATCCGGATCTGCGCCCGTTACAACAACCTCGATATTATTGAAGACGCGTACGGAATTAATCTGCGTCCGCTTTTGAATCTCGCGGAAAAATACTACGATGATAACCCATCGTTCCGGCCGAAGCGTATAACCGATGAAATATTGACGGAGCAGGAACAGCTGCAGATTACGAAAATCCATCAGGCGATTTCCATCATTCAGTTTAAGCTGGAAAGCCCGATCATTAAACGGCGCCTATGTTTAAAGATGGAAGACCGCCTGCTCCTGGAAAAAGTAAATTACGAAAACAACGAAGTGACGATCCACGGAAAAACGTATCCGTTAAAAGACACGTGTTTTGCAACGATCAATCCGGAGCAGCCGGAGGAACTGCTGGAAGAAGAACAGCAGGTGATCGATAAACTGCTTTTCTCCATTCAGCATTCCGAGAAACTGACGCGGCATATGAATTTCCTCATGAAAAAAGGCGGCCTCTATTTAAAATACAACGGAAATTTACTGATCCACGGCTGTATTCCTCTCGATGAAGACGGGAATATGAAAGCGATGGAAATTGAAGGTACGACGTATGCCGGCCGGGAACTCCTCGACGTGTTTGAGCGCTACGTACGGCACGCCTTTGCCCGTCCGGACGAAACCGATGACTTTGCGACCGACATGATCTGGTACTTGTGGACAGGAGAAAATTCCTCCCTTTTCGGAAAAAGAGAAATGACGACCTTTGAACGGTATTTTATAAAAGATAAAGAAACACATAAAGAAAGAAAAAATCCGTACTATCATATGCGGGAAGATGAGGGAATGTGCCGGAAGATGCTCGAGGAGTTTGATTTAAATCCCGATGAGGGCCGGATAATCAACGGCCATACGCCGGTTAAAGAAATTGACGGGGAAGACCCGATCAAAGCGAACGGGAAGATGATCGTTATCGACGGCGGCTTCTCTAAAGCGTACCAGTCCACGACAGGGATCGCCGGCTACACGCTTCTTTACAACTCATACGGCATGCAGCTCGTTGCACATCAGCTGTTTAACTCCAAAGAAGACGTTTTGACGAAAGAAACGGACGTTTTATCTGTGAAAAGGCTCGTAAATGAAGAACTGGAGCGGAAAAAAGTACGGCAGACAAATATTGGCGAAAGGCTGCTCCGGGAAATTGAGAGCCTGAACAGCCTGCGGGAACACCGCTATATGAAATAACGTCGCTGCTTCTCTTTTGGTTAGTATGACGAAACGGACGATAAATCATGCGCTGGAGTAGAATCGAAGGAGGAGACCAGTATGCAGGTTACGCACGTAAGTCCGCACATTTATAAATTATCTATTTGGCTCGGCCTTCCTATCAGCGTCTGGGCAGTAAAAGAATCGGACGGTATTACGCTCGTAGATGCAGGACTGAAGCAGATGGGAAAAGGTATTTTAAAAGAAATCGATCAGCTTGGGCTCGGTCCGCTGCAGCGGATTGTTCTCACCCACGGGCATCCGGATCATACAGGGGCGATTGAGCGGGTACTGGAGGGCAGAGACATCACGGTCTACGCTCATCCGCTGGAGATTCCCTATATGGAGGGGGAGCAGCCGTACCCGGACAAAAAGAAAGCGTCTGTCCTCGTCCGGCCGGGATTGGTACAGTCCCTGGAGGGGCCCGGAGGAGAGTTACGTACAATCGCCGGGCTTAAGCCTTTTTTGACACCCGGTCACACCCCGGGCCACACGGTGTATTACCATCAGGAAGACAATGTTCTGCTCGGTGGAGATTTATTTACTTCCTCCCGCAAAGGAAAATTGAGGCGTCCCATTCCCCTGTACACTTACAACATGCAGCTGGCCGTTGCGAGCGGCAGTATAGTGAAATATTTACAGCCGGAAATTCTCAGCCTCTGCCACGGCACGGACATCAGGCAGCCGCACCGGCAGTACGACCTTTATGCGGAAAAATGGGAGAAGAAATAAGAGAAAGCAACGGATAGATCCGGTTAATGCTCTGCAAGCTCCCTGCTGAGTGTAAAACGTCAAATCACCGGAGAAGCAGCCCGTCTGTCAGTTCACAGCCCCTGTTTCCTAAGATTGCATTCCAGGGAGGATATGCTATGAAACCGGTAATTATTTATTTTTCTCATTCAGGAAACAACCAAAAACTGGCTGTGGAACTGCAGTCGAGAATCGCCTGTGATATGTTTGAAATCAAGGAGAAAAAGAAGCGCAAAAACATTTCCATTTTTGTCGATTTCCTGATAAAGCGCGATTCACGCCTCGCTCCGATTGATTTTGATGTGAGCGATTACGGACCGGTTCTTCTGCTTGCGCCCATTCATCAAAAGGGAAAAGCCGGCAGATTATTCCTATATCACGTTATGCAGTGGCGCAGACGGTCAGCGGGAAAAAATAGCGGCTGAACTGGCCGCTCTCACACTGCAGAAGCCCACAGCTGTGGCCGAGCTCTGGATCAACAGCCTGCTTCCAAAAGAGCAGCAGAATAAAATCAAATACACGAGCAGCTTCCGGGTGGAAAAGCAGCATATGCAGCAGTTCGAGGAAGACATCAATCTCTTTGTCGAAAAAGCTGTGCCTGCGAGAAAATAAGGCCCCCCTCTATGAAGCATCAGACTGCAGACCATTTTCGATTTTCGATTAATCCTGGCTGCAGTCTTTATTCTTTTTATGATTATTCACTGGGCACTTTGCCGACGCAGACATTCAATAATTTCATAAAAAGAAAAGGTGTGATGAAAATGAAGAACCGCAGCTTGATTGTGTATTATTCATGGGTAGGGAACACAGAAGTTGTTGCGAAAGAAATTCACCGGCTGACAAAGTTTGATATTCAAAAGATTGAAGAAAAAAAGACCCGGAAACTCGGCAAAGTTGCTGGTGCAGCCATGGGAGCGGTATTTGGTTTGAAAAGCAGTCTGAAGCCGATGGATTTTGCGATGGAAGGTTATGAAAATATATTTCTTGGAGTACAGGTATGGGCAGGGAAGACAGCCCCGGCCGTAAATAAATTTCTAAAAGAAGCTTCTTTTGAAGATAAGAAAGTCTGGCTGTTCATCACAAAAGCGGATGAAAAGATCCCTCAGCAGGTAATAGATTCCATTACACAAAGAATAGAGAAGAAGGGTGGAAGTGTCTTCGACAGCATGGCCATTACTACAAAATGGGATCCGAAGACGAACATTCCTATTGAACCGGAGGATGTGCAGGAAGCGACCCATGAGTGGCTTCAAAAAGAAGGATTTCTGGAAGAATGATTGAAAGGAGCAAAAGAATACAGCAGCACTGGATGTACCTGCAGCCGGCTGATGGAAAGATAAGAAAGTCATACCCGCTTATACAAGAAAGACAGCATGAATAAAAACTGGCTGCTTGTTTCCAATGCAGTACCGGAAGCACGGCAGCCGGCTGTTTTAATATAACGCTGATAGAAAAGGGCATCATTTTTTCTCAATACAGGCAAAGATAATATCCGATATTTCCTTTTCTATCATTTCCTCCGCTGCTTTCGGGATCCATGTTTCCCGGTACCGGCCTGCATGAAGAAATTCACTTTATAAAGAAACCTTTTCTGTTTTAAACGTGTATACATATTATAAAGAGGGGGGATTTTCATGGGAATAAAAACAAATACCACGATACTTACTTCTATATTTTTACTTGCATCCCCAATGACTGCGAGTGCGTTTGAACTGACGATCCCGGAAGCAGAAATCGATGCCTTTCTGCAGGAGGATGGGAGCGTGCAGGTGGAAGAATCGTTTACGTACGATTTTGAAGGACAATTCAACGGCGTCGTGAGAGCGTTGAATTATCCGGACTATGCGTCGATTGAAAACCTGGAAGCATTTGAAGAGGGAGAGCCGCTGGAAATAGAGACGGAAGACGAATTCGTGCACCGTATTCACCGACAGGGAGAGGATGAAAGCTTTACTGTGGATCTTCAGTATACGATTGAAGACGGGGTGGAGCTTTATGATGATCTTGGTGAATTCTACTGGGCGTTTTTCGACAGCTCGAACGAAACAGATTATGAGTCGATGCAGATCCGCGTGCATCCGCCGGCTCCGTCGGCCGAAATGGAAGCAATCGGCTACGATGAAGCGGAAGGTGCGGAACAGTTTCTTGATGACTACGTGCTGTTTGATATGGGACACGTGGAAAGCGGAGAAAATGGCGATGTGCGGGCCGCTTTTGATGCGGAATTATTTGCAGGAGTAACGAGAACGACGGAAGGTTCCGCAGCAGAAGAAATCCAGGAGGAGGAAGAGGAGCGGGAGGAAGCCGCGGCAGCCGCAGCGGAACGTCGTGACTTCTTATCAACTGCCGCACCAATCGCTGTTCCGGTGCTTGCTCTCTTATTTTTGAGCGTCATCTATGCAGACCGGAAAAAATACAGCCACCTGAAACAGAGCGCCTATACGAACGAGCTTACTCCCGGAGCACCAGAGCTTCAGCTGAGCATGGCTTCTACTATGTATTACGTATCTCCATTCGTTACACCGGAAATGCTTACGGCTTCGTTGCTCGATCTTGTCAGACAGGGCCATGTGTCACAGGAAGGGAAAGAGAGCTTCCGTCTGGAGAGCCGGGAAAAACTGATGGAACATGAAAAGATTCTCGTTTCGATGCTTTTTGATGAGATGGGAAAGGAAAATGTGTTCCGTCTTACGGACATGTCCGAGTATTTGAAAAATAAAAAGAACTATGAAACGTTTGAGGCGAATAAAGCGGAATGGCAGGAAGCCGTTACCGCAGAAAAGAAAGAAGCTGATTTAAAAATTAATAAACTCGGCTTCAAGATTGGTCTTGCAGCTGCATCTTTATTTCCTTTAGTACTTGGAATTGATTATTTAGCGAACGGAATGGTCGTGCCGTTCATCCTTTTGCTTGCGTTGTTTCTTTTTGTTTCCGGCTACGCGGCTGTCTACCAGCCGAGAACGGAAAAAGGCTGGAAGCTTATGCGGGACTGGCGGGACTATAAAAACGAAGTGGCCAGGTATGATACGAACGACTGGCAGACACTTCCGCCGGAAGAACAGAAGATCGCTTTTATATACGGGTTAGGTCTGAATCTGAAATCGGTAAAGAAAATGAGCGGAGATATGACGAAAGAATTCAAAAGTGCGCCGGCTGCTTCCGGTGGATACAACAGTGACATTCCACTGTTCATGACAGGTGGGCTTCTCGCCAGCACGCAGTTCCAATCTTCGTCTGCAGAAGCCGCAAGCTCTTTCAGCGCCTCCAGCAGCGGCGGAGCCGGAGGAGGGGGCGGTGTTGGAGGCGGAGGTGGAGGCTCCGGCGGTTTTTAATGGGAGAAACCATGATCGTACCAATAGTACAATTTCCAGGTGCACGAAGGGGGATTTACAATGAAGCTGCCGAGTTGTTCTGTATGTGAATATTCTTTTCAGTGGAAAGAACTGATCTTTATCATGGGATCAAAAAAATGTCCGGACTGTGGAGGACATCAGTATGTTACTGCGAGAAGAAAACGTCACGGACTGTGGTTCGGTCCCGCAGCGGGGATTTTAACTGCGATCACTGTGCAGGTAGTGAATCTGCCGTTTTCCCTGCTTTGGCCAGCAGCCGCAGGCATCATCATTGCGGCATTTATGCTGAATCCATTCTGGCTTGAGTTTACGGAAAAAGAAGAACCGTTGTTTTAACTGACGTT
>REBZ01000161.1 GCA_007692495.1 Alkalicoccus sp. | reverse complement strand
ACAAATTTAAACTTGTCAGGGCGGTGTCTTGATTCCGTATACTGAAACAAGCTGGCATCGTCAAAATAAACATAGTTTTTCACTACTACAACATTGCTGTAGCCTTCCAGATCCATATATTCCCTGTCTTCCTCCGTTGGTTCCTCTACGATAATTTCTTTTTTGGCAAAGCTGATCTTCATATGAAGAACATTTTCGATATATTCGTAGATTGAGTTCGCACAAATCTCTTCGGTAAGATTTTCAACGTACATCTGCTTCAGATAGTCTTTATCGAGAATAATTTTTTCTCCATCGATTTCTCTTACACGGTAGACTTTCCATACTTTTGATCCTGAGGGCGCCTGCAGCTGCTTCTGGACTTCTTTATCTGCTTCAATAAGTTCCAGCTTCTCTACATATGTCACGTGCCGGTTTCCAAGACTTGAAGCAAGTTCTTTAAAGCTGACAAGCCCGGAAACTGGAAAATCGAATTTGGCAGCATCAAGAACGATAGATCCTTTTCCCTGCACTTTTTGAATGAAGCCATTTTGTGCAAGCTGATTTAATGCCTTTCGGATTGTTTCCCGCGAGGTATGAAAAGCTTCCATCAGCTCGTGTTCTGAAGGCAGCTTTGCTCCCGGTGGGTACTCACCACCCTGAATTTTTTCAGCAATCTGTCTGTATATGACTAAATATTTATTCTGCATAGCCTGTCTCCATTTTTGGATTATTCTTTTTTCAGATGATAGACAAATGATTCATAAGGGCGTACTGGTATTTCTTCTTTCCACTCAGTATCTTTATAATTCGAAAGAACCAGCTCAGCCTCCATCCCTTTCAGCTCAGCCGGAACGTGGAAAGTTGTTTCTCCTTCATAAAAATGACTGACGACGAGCAGCGTTTCGTTATTATAATTCCGAGTATAAACAAATAGACGCGGATCCTTTTCCAAGAGCAGTCTGTAGTCTCCCTGAGTAATGATATCCAGATTTTTTCTCGCATGGATCAATGCCTGATAATGATAATAAATGGATTCCGGATCTTCAACTGCCTGCTTTGCATTAATGGATTTATAGTTTTCCGCTGCAGGAATCCAAGGAGTTCCTGTAGTAAACCCTCCGTGCTTCTCTCCGGTCCATTGAACGGGTGTCCGTGAATTATCCCGGGACTTCGCCTTTATGACGGGCATAATTTCTTCATCCTTCCAGCCTTCCGCTTTCCTGGACTCGTAGAAATTCAATGTTTCCACGTCCCGGTACTGGTCTATAAAATCAAAATTCGGATTAGTCATTCCGAATTCTTCCCCCTGGTAGATATAAGGTGTTCCCTGCATCATGTGAATAGTTGTAGCCAGCATCTTTGCTGATTCCCGGTGATATTTCCCGTCATTTCCGTAGCGGCTTACAACACGGGGCTGGTCATGATTGCACCAGAACAGTGCATTCCACCCTCCTCCTTCATGCATTTGAACCTGCCATTTGGAAAGGATATCCTTCAATGCCTGAAAGTCAAAATCGGCTACAGCCCATTTTTCTCCTCCAGGATAATCCACTTTCAAATGGTGGAAATTAAACGTCATACTGAGTTCGTTCCGATCCGGGCGTGTATATTTAATACAGTGATCGATCGTCGTCGAACTCATTTCGCCGACAGTCATGGCGTCGTACTTCGAAAAAACTTCCTGATACATTTCATTCATGAATTCGTGTACCCTTGGTCCATCTGTATAGAACTTCCTTCCGTCTCCGGGAGCTGTTGAGCCATCGTCATTCGGAAAGTCCTGATCTTTGGATATCAGGTTAATAACATCCAGTCGAAAACCGTCTACACCCTTTTCAAACCAGAAATGCATCATGTCGTATACGTCCCTGCGCACCTGTTCATTTTCCCAGTTCAGATCAGCCTGCGTAACGTCAAACAGGTGAAGGTAGTACTGGCCGGTTTTTTCGTCATATTCCCAGGCGTTCCCGCCGAATTTGGACTGCCAGTTTGTCGGTTCTCCGCCATCGACAGGATCTTTCCATATATAATAATTTCTGTACGGATTGTTTACGGATGAAGCAGATTCTTTAAACCACCGATGCTCTGTTGAGGTGTGATTAACGACAATATCCATTATCACTTTAATATCCCGGCTGTGGGCCTCTTGTAAAAGACTGTCAAAGTCCTCCATCGTGCCGTATTCCTCGTGGATATTATAGTAATCGCTTATATCATACCCATTATCTTTCTGCGGAGACGTATACGGCGGTGTCAGCCAGATCACATCGATACCCAGGTCTTTTAAATAATCCAGCTTTTCGATGATCCCCTGTAGATCTCCAGTCCCATTTCCCATTGTGTCATTAAAACTCTTTGGATAAATTTGATAAACAGCGGCTCTGCGCCACCACTCCTGCATTTCTGCCATGTTTGTCATCCTCCTTTAATTCTCTGTCTTCAGTATAACTTGTATATACATGCCAGTAAAGCTGGACAAAAACACATAAACCTTACAGAAGGGTTACCCTATTCTGTAAGGTTTTATGTCCAGGAGCTGAATTTCCTCTCTGTGCTTATGAGCCGAACATTGGTCTGTCTTTTTGATCGAATTCCACTAAAAAAGGTACTCCGAAAAACAGGATGATTAGAGATAACGTACTTGTAAGAAGATACAGCCCATCCCCAAGATCAAACAGCGTTCTGACAATAAGAAGCACAGCTATCACAAGAAGGAGCACAGCACTCTGCTTCTTCCTTGCAGCTGGCGTCTGGTACAACGCTTTTTTGCAGCCAGGACAATTTTTACTCCGGTTCACTGTCAAAAGCTCACGGTATTTAAACATGTGTCCGCATCCGGGACAGACAGCTGGTTTCTTCATAACTGACACCTCCATTACTAAAAATCTCTCATTACACGGACTGTTCGTCTTTATCTTCTGAGTCAACTGAATTTTGCGTATGAAGCGCAGCCCGCCACATATGATAGGCAAGCCTGTCGATCCAGTGTACTGCCTGGACAGCCCGGATGCTGTCATCCACTGTCAATTCGTCTTTCACTGAGCCGGCGAGAACTTCCCGGCGGGTTTCTTTTCGCATGTCTGCTATTTTTGCAGCTTTTGCTTCTGTATAACTGACTAATTGATAATCCCCGCCAAACGGATCCTGCCTTCCATATTCTTCTTTCTCTTCTTCTGTGCGCACAGATTCAGAAGCTTTAATCCAGCGGTTGCAGATTTCCTGAAGTTCTTGAACAAATTTTTCTGCCTGACCTTCCTTGACCGCCTTTTGATAGCTTCCTGCTTCACGCAGTGCTTTAACCCAGCGGTCCGTATGATCCATAGCATGAACGAGAGATACTCTGACTTCATATGCCCCGCTGGAAACAGATGGTTCATTAAGACTTACTTTAGTCAGGAATTTCTGCATTTCCACAAGCTCTGTTTCCACCTGATTCAACACCTGGTTTCCTTCAAACGTAACGGTGGAAGTCTTTAATGCTGACGCCGTAACGGCAGCGCAGTCCCTCATCATCCGCCGCAGCGTCCGCCGCAGCGCTTCCACAGCTACAGGGCCGAGCTCCGCCACACTTTCATCCAGATAGCCGAGATAAGTTTCTGTTTTTCGTTCCGGAATGAGCCATTTTACCATTTTTTTGAATTGTGGATAAATCATTAAAATAAACGCTACACCAAGTACGTTAAAAACTGTATGGAAAATGGCCAGCTGTACCGCTTCATCTGTCAGGGAAAACACTTCACTCAGAAACATCACAAAGGAAACTAAAACCGGCAGAAGCACTACTGCGAGGAGCCCGGTCATTAAATTAAACAGAATATGTCCTGCAGCCGTCCGGCGTGCAGCTGTTGTCCCGCCCACCGAGGCCAGGAAAGCCTTCACAGTTGTACCTACATTCTGACCTATAACGAGAAGAGCCGCCTGGTTAAAATCCACCGCACCGGTGTGAAGAGCAGTCAGCGTTACTACTACCGCCGCACTGGATGACTGCATAACGACTGTCATCAAAAAACCAATACCTACAAGCAGCGGGAGCCACCACCATGCCTCTCCCTGGAGCCGGGACAAATCAAAGAAAGCTGTAAAGCCTGACATCCCGTTCTGCAGTACGTCAATACCGAGAAACAAAAGTCCAAACCCGGTGACAGCCGTGCCCTGCGGTCCCCACTTGTTTTTTGAAAAAAGCCTCAGCAGCACACCTCCGCCGATCAGCGGCAGAGCCAGCATACTCATATTTATTTGAAAGCCAATGACAGAAACAATCCACCCTGTACTTGTACTTCCTATATTTGCACCAATGATTACGCCGAGTGACTGACTGAACGAAAGCAGACCGGCACTTACAAAACCGATCGTCATAAAAGTAGCAGCACTGGAAGACTGAATGACTCCAGTAATTACCGCCCCGGAAAGTATAGCGCTGTATACTCCCCCGGTAAAACGGCGGAGTATATCTTTAAGCTTCTCTCCGGCCATAGTCTTCAGACCTTCTGTCATTAAATTCATACCGAGCAGAAAAAGTCCAATTCCGCCTATAATCATACCGAAAGTTTCCAGACTCATCCCCCCCTGACACTTTGTTTCTCCGCATATTATACCAGAGAAAATGGATGTTTCTTTACTATTGTCATTAATCTCCTTGTTTACCTTTTTCAAATATGTGGTAAATGTGTAAGTAATAACTTTAAAAGGAGGTTCTGACTGATGGCAAACCTATTTCCAAAAAAACGGCAGACAGACAGAATGAGTTTTCCAAGTCTTTTTGAAGGCAGCCAGCTCGATGACTTATTTGACTTCAGTTTTAAAAACACGTTTCCAAAAGTCGATGTAAAAGAAAAAAACAACCACTACGAAATCAAGGCCGACCTTCCCGGATTTGATAAAAACCAGGTAATCGTCGAGTACGAAGACGGTTATTTGACAATTAAAGGTGAACAGGAGCACTCCAGCGAAACGAAGGACGAAAACGACCATTTTGTCCGTAAAGAAAGAACATATGGATCTTTTCAGCGAAGCTTTTACGTAGGAGAAATTGATGAAAACGACATTAAAGGAAAGTTTAAAAACGGCCTGCTTACTCTTGAAGTGCCTAAATCAGAGGAAGATGAACACAAACATCAGGGTAAACGTATCAGTCTCGATTAGCCTGATACTGATGAATAAAAAGCTGTTTCCGGCTTCTGAAGCGGAAGCAGCTTCTTTTCTGACTGTAACACCAATGGACAGAGAAAAGCTTTGACCGTTTAAAATAATTCTGCCTTCTTTTCCCGTTATTTTCATACAGCCGGTTCCATGGTAGTATTAATTCTTTATTAAGCTTAAAAGGAGAATTATTCTACTATGACGATTACTGCATTCGGAGCGGTGGCCGGACTCCTCTCGGCTATCGTGCTTATATTGATTAAACTCCCTCCGGTCTATGCCCTTCTTCTCGGTGCTGTTCTGGGGGGAATAATCGGAGGGGCCGACCTCCCCATAACTATCTCCTTTATGATGGAAGGGGCGGAAGGCATGATCCCTGCTGTTTTGAGAGTACTTGCAGCAGGGGTGCTTGCTGGTGTGATGATCGAATCAGGGGCAGCTTCCTCTATTGCCTCTGCTGTCGTTAAAGCTCTCGGCGAAAAAAGAGCCCTGCTCGCACTCGTACTGGCGACGATGATCCTTACGGCTGTCGGGGTTTTTATCGTTGTAGCTGTTATGACAGTCGCTTCGATTGCGCTGGCCATTGCCTATAAAGCTCATCTGTCGAAAGCAGCCGTTCTTCTCGCCATGGTGGGCGGCGGCAAAGCTGGAAATCTGATTTCCCCCAATCCGAATACGATTGCGCTGGCAGATGCTTTTGATCTCCCTCTCACTACTGTAATGGCAGCTGGGCTTCCTTCTGCTTTCGCAGGTGTGGTCACAACTTATTTGATAGCTAAAAAACTTGGAGACCGTGGAGCTTTCGTTGATAATAAAGAAACTCCTGCCGAGTCCGTTGAGCTTCCTTCTATAGGAACAGCAGTCATTGCTCCGGCACTCGCCATTTTTCTGCTGCTTTTGAATCCTGCCGCGGGTATTGATATCGACCCGCTGATTGCTCTTCCAGCCGGCGCAGTAGCAGGAGCACTTGCGATGAGAAAAGCAGCCCATTTGAACGAATATGTCACTCTCGGACTCGGTAAAGTTTCTGCAGTAGCTGTCCTTCTTTTAGGGACGGGAACGATCGCAGGAATTATTTCCAACTCAGCTCTTCCGGCTCTTGTTACCGGCGGAGTCGATACAGCCGGAATGCCGGCCTTCTTAATTGCCCCTCTATCCGGTATTTTGATGGGAGGCGCCACCGCTTCCACGACAGCGGGGTCTGTCGTGGCAGGGGAAGTTTTCAGCGGTATGCTGCTGGAGCTCGGAGTTTCGGCCCTTGCAGGCGCAGCAATGATTCATGCCGGCGCCACTATGATCGATCACCTTCCCCATGGAAGCTTTTTTCATGCTTCCGCTGCAAGTGTCGGGATGGCGATTAAAGAACGGTTAAAGCTGTTTCCATACGAAACAGCGGTTGGCACTGTCCTTACTTTAAC